>JBILEA010000008.1:0-32189 GCA_044352355.1 Pontiellaceae bacterium
CAACCTCGGCGCGGGCGCGGCGCTTTTCGCGCAAATGGCTAACTGCCCGATCTATCCGGTTGTGCTGACGCGCCGCGGATGGACACAGCACGACTGCCAGGTCTTCGAACCCATCGCGCCCGATCCGTCGCTTGACCGAAACGCCGACCGCCAGCGCATCATGCAAAAACTCGTCTCCATCTTCGACGCCGAAATCCACGCCCACCCCGAACAGTATTTCTGGTTCAACAAACGCTGGGTGCTGGATCCCATGGAGTAATGGAGTCTTGGGGGTGTTGGCATTTGGGCGTGGTAAAAAATGATCAAAAGGAGATCGGCTTTTATGCATGTAGAGCAAGCGTCCCGCTTGCTTCTCTGCTTCCGGCAGACCCGCCAAAGGCTGAAAACAACCGGGACGGTTGTTCTACTTTCTTTCCTGAACAGTTTATTTCGTTCCATGGGCATGGCGACACGTTCGGTATTCCGGACGGGGCGGCACATCTGGTGTCGAGCGCGCCCTGTAACCGCCTGATGTTTGACTTGTTAAAACGGCTGTTTTGATTTATCACTCAACGCATGTTTTTCTTTAAGAAAAAGTTCCAGCTGGTGATCGTCTGCACGGCCAATCGCACACGCAGCGCTTATTTCGCGGGCTACCTTAAGCATTATCTTTCGCAATACCGGCCCAGTGCGCTTAAACAAATTAAAATCACATCGGCGGGCACCAAAGCGTCCGGCGGCGGACGGGTGAATGATGTCGTTGCGCTGATTGCGCGGAATAACGGGTTCAGCCTGCGCCAGCATACGGCAGAGCCGCTTTCAGACCGGATGATCCATCTCGCTGATCTGATTCTGGTGATGGAGCAGGAGCATAAGGATTTCATTCTCGAGAAATATCCGGCGGCCAAGGGAAAGGTTTTCCGGCTGATGGAATATGGCTGGCAAGGTGAAGACGTGGTGGAAACTCTCAACGTGCCGGACCCGACCGGGAAGAATGCCGAGGATTTTAAGGCCTTCATTGAAACAGCCCATGTCGAAGCGGACCGGCTGGCGCATGAACTGGTTCATCGGGAGATTATATGAAGATGCGTCCGCATATTCCCGGCCATCGCGTGCTGATTCTTTCGGTCAGCGCGGGCACTGGTCATATCCGTGCTGCTGATGCGCTGGCCAAGGCGGCCATGGCCCATCCTGCCACGGGGGAAGTGCTGCATATCGATGCATTGCGCTACACCAACAAAATGTTCCGCCGGTTCTACGGGCAGTTTTATATTGATCTGGTCAAAAGCGCGCCGACGTTACTGGGCTGGTTTTATGACAGCAGTGATGAGCCGTGGAAAACCGAAAAAATGCGATTGATGCTGGACCGGATGAATACCGGGCCGCTGGTACGGCAGATTAAAAAGTTTAATCCGGACATCACCATCTGCACCCACTTTCTTCCGGCGGAAATTCTTTCGCATCTGATTAAACACGGGCAGGTGGACACGCAGCTTTCGAGTACCATTACGGACTACTATGCCCACGCCATGTGGCTGTCGCGATTGATCCATCACTACTTTGTTGCCAACGAAGAGTCGCGCATTCAGCTCGAAAATATCGGCTTTCCGCCCGAATGCATCACGGTTTCCGGCATCGCGATTGATCCGGTGTTCGGTCAGCCCAAAGATCGTGACGTGTTGCGTGCCAAGCAGGGACTTCGTAACGATCGTCCCTTGCTACTGGTTTCCGCCGGCGCGCTCGGCGTCAGTTCGGCTGAACGGATCGTCGAAGTGCTTAGCGATCTGGAAGTGCCGGTGCAAATTGCGGTGATCTGTGGCAAAAATGAAAAACTGCGGCAAACGGTGCTCGACCAGCTCAGCCGGCGTCCGGAAAAAGCTGCGCATCTCGACTTCAAGGTGCTGGGCTACACCACCGAAATGGATGAATGGATGAAGTCGGCTGATCTCTACATCGGCAAACCCGGCGGACTGACCACCGCGGAGGCGATGAGCTGCGGATTGCCGATGGTTATCTATCAGCCGATTCCCGGGCAGGAAGAGCGCAACAGCGACTTTTTGCTGGAAAACGGAGCGGCAGTGAAATGCAACCAGCTGGCTACCATGGCGTACAAGGTGAATTTACTGCTGAAAGATCCGGAGCGGATGGCCAAAATGCGCCGCCGCGCCTTGGGATTGAGTCACCCAGATGCCGCCGTACAAATCATACAGAAACTCGTTGATAAAGTTCATGCGGAAGCTGTAATGATTCCGCGCGAAGGCACCAGTGAAAAAACGAAGGCCAAACTCCGCTGGCTGGGAAAAAAGTTATCACTGAGCAGCGATGATTCTATCGCGAGAATTTGATTTTACAGGACGCTCGATTTGTAAAACGCCGCACGGCGGATTGTTACGGCACAATTCCGCTTCAACTCGGGTTTTCGGGTGCTTTCTGCCTCCGGCAGATCCGCTGGGGCTGAAAACTACCGACCCCTCCAATAATTGGGCTTCCTGTGCAGGTTCATGACGGCGGTAACGACGAGCACCTGATCCAGAACCGTGTAGATCAGGGCGTAAGGGAACTGTTTCACGAGACAGCGATGGAAGGTGTCGTCCAGCGGCGTCCATCCGGAGGGAAAATCAATAATTCGTTCAATGGTTGCGTACACCTGTTCCGAGAAGATAAGACCAAGACCAGTTTGCTGGAGTTCATAGTATTCGATGCTGTCCAGAAGTTCTTCTCGGGCAGCCTTGGCGAACTCAAACCTCATTTCTGGAATCTCTCTTTGATCTCCTGAAATACCGTTTCGCCGGGAATGGTTTGCGCCTTGCCGGAGCGGATGTCCGCCAGACGTTTATGGGATTCTTTTAGCCAGGCGGCCTCAATGTCAGCCGGGGCGGGGATGGTAATAATGTGCAGCAACTTATCAATCAGAGAAAGCCGCTCGTCGGTCGGGAGGTCGAGTACCTCGTTATAAATTTTCTCAGCTAATGCAGTCATGGATTCACCCCATTCATTTCAACGCTTTATTCGACCTTACGGTAGCTGTTCATGCTGATTTTTTCAATGGCAACTTGCGCTGGTGTTTTCTATAGCCCGCGATTTCAGGTGGACCTAAACGGCCGGACGCTCGAAGTTAAAAAGGGTCGCATTACCAATCTCGACGGCAATCAGTCGGTTGAAGATTTTCTAGCCGCGAATTGAGTGCGACGAGAGCATCGGAGGCAGATCGCTGGATGTAGAGATGAGGTTGCTGGACGCAATCTTCATAGGGATTGATGTTGATGATTGCACAGTCGGGATTGGCGTTCAGACAGCACCGAAGTAATCGATCTAATATCGCGACTTCTCCAGAGCAGCCGATGACGAGAACAGTGTCCGGGGTTTTTCTGATAAAATCTTCTACCCACAGAAGGCGTGTTCCGTAGCTCTCGTTGAAAAATAGAACGTTGGGCTGAACCTCTGGGTCGCGGCTGGGCGGAATGGTCTCAAAAGGCACCTCCCGGTTCTCCCAAACCGTTTGATTATTTTCCTGGCTCCAGCGTTGCAGAATCGACTCACGATTTCTTGATGACATCCAATCCTGGGCATCGTCTGAGAATTGATCATCTTCCGTGTAATCCACGGTGCGAGGGCGGGCCATCTGCCAGAGACTTCCATGCAGTTCCGTCACCCGTTCGCTTCCTGCTTTTTGGTGCAGGCCGTCAATGTTCTGGGTGGCGATAAGAAATCGCTCAAAACGATGTTCCTGCTCCCATTGCGCCAGAATTTCATGCGCCGGATTCGGCATTGCCTTGGCGGCTTGGATGCGCAGTGCATCAATATGATTCCAAAGTTTGTGCGGCTCGTTGAACAACCCTTCGGCGCTTAATATCAATGGGATTTCCGGATTCTGCTCATAAAGGCCGTCCGGGCCTCGGTATGTGGACATTCCGCTTTCCGCAGAGATGCCCGCTCCGGTGATTATCAAGAGTCTCTGTGTATTTTTTAGTAGCGAGGCTACCCGCATATATTGTTTTTGAGCTTCCATGGTTAAGGCTGCTTCCAGGAAATTGTTTCTATCCACTTTATTGGATCGCGGTCAGTTGCCTGACACCGGATTTTAAGTTCCTCCTCTAAATTCTCTTGGTATGGGATTACAATGCGCCCCGAATCGACATCTCCTACCGCCAGACATGTTTTTTCGACGAAATGTAGCGCAACAAGCAGGCATATACATGCGTCAAGTTTGTCCTGATCCGCTTTTTGGGGTTGTAAATTATCGTTCTGTTTATTTATCCACGCATTCAAAATCGGGAAACGGGGTGAAGGCAAAGCGGCGGATAGTTGACAACACATGTATTGCCAGTCATCGAGTGAGAACGTCTTCTTGCGGGTCGGATTATATTTTGGCATTCGGCCGGTCGCTCGCTCCGAATCTCGCAACACCCAATCAAGGGCGATCATTGCGAGTACCGGATATGTTTCCCACGCCTCTGAGGCGGAGGTGTCGGGCGAGTTGAACTGCTTAAGGAACGTCCATATTGGGGCGTCCTTACCGAACATTTTGGATTTTGAAGTGTTAGCCGGTTGCATTCCTCCGTAGCGACGGCTGACCGGAGACGAGACGATGTTTTCAACGTGACGTTGCCCCGTACTGTTCTTAACGATTGTCGGCTGATCAATCATCACAATGGTGGTAGCAGAGGGGTGTTTTTTTTGCCACTCCTCGGAAATGATGTTTGTGGCTTTGGCAAAATTGGCGATCTGCGGATCGCCGAGTTCTTTAATAGTTCCGTCGATGCTTCGGATCAGTCCAACGAGCGCCCCGCTATTTTTCGGAGTCCATGCCGAGTCGAATCCAACCAGCAACGTTGGCGTTTGGTTTTGTTGCTTATAGCCTTTCATGAGCCCCCTTCATCAACAGATTAGCATGGGCATTAAATGCTTTGGGCGTGGGCAAATCAATCGCTCGCGGCGGATTTTTCCAAACATTGGAAAATCCGGCCCAGCCGGTTCCAAACACTGGAAACGCGGCAGGGATGCCGCGTCCACCATCTCTGAGCATCCATTATTCGCGCTAATTCGCGTTTATTCGCGGTTAAAAAATCTCTGTTCGCTTGCGGAAGGCGGGCGGAATGTTTAACACTCCTCGAATTCATCCGGAGGAACATCGCGTATGCAAACATTTGAAAAACTAATTTCCATTTTGTCGGGCTGGGTGTGGGGTCCGCCGATGCTGATTCTGCTGGTCGGAACCGGGATCTATCTGACGATCCGGCTGAAAGGACTGCAATTCCGCGCACTGCCGATGGCGTTCCGGATGATCTGGGAAAAAGATCACGGGCATGCGGGCGATATCAGTCACTTTCAGGCGTTGATGACAGCGCTGGCGGCGACGGTCGGTATCGGCAATATCGTCGGTGTGGCGACAGCGATTACGCTGGGCGGTCCCGGCGCGGTGTTCTGGATGTGGATGACCGGTCTGGTCGGTATGGTGACAAAATATTCTGAGGCGGTGCTGGCGGTGAAGTACCGCGAACACGGCCCGCACGGAATGCGCGGCGGGCCGATGTATTATCTTTCTAAAGGCGTCGGTCTTCCATGGCTTGGAACACTGTTTGCCATTTTCACTGCGCTGGCGACGTTCGGGATCGGCAATATGACGCAGGCCAACGCCACCGCCGGAATTTTTCACACCGTTTTCCATGTCGAGCCGTGGATCACCGGGCTGGTTTTGATGGTGTTGACCGCGCTGGTGATTATCGGCGGAATCAAATCCATCGGGAAATTCACCTCGTTTCTGGTTCCGGTGATGATTCTCGGTTATGTGGTTTCGGCGCTGGCGGTGCTGGCACTTAACGCCGCAGAAATTCCGCACGCTTTCGCGCTGATTTTCCGTCACGCCTTTTCTCCAGCTGCCGCCACGGGTGGGTTTGCCGGGGCCACGATTGCTGCCGCGATGCGTTTCGGGATCGCGCGCGGTGTGTTCTCGAACGAGTCGGGGCTGGGTTCGGCACCGATTGCCGCCGCCGCCGCGCGTACGCAGGATCCGGTGAAGCAGGCGCTGGTGAGCATGACGCAGACGTTTATTGATACGCTGGTGGTCTGCACCATGACGGCGCTGGTGATTCTGACGGCGACGTCCTGGACGCAAGGGGTCGCCCCCGGCGAGCTGACCAGCGCCAGCTTTGCCGAAACGCTGGGAGTTCCCGGACGTATGATTGTGGCAGTTGCCACGGCACTTTTTGCCTACTCGACGCTGATCGGCTGGAACTATTACGGCGAGAAAGCCATCGAGTATCTGCTGGGACCGAAATCGATTCGTATTTACCGGATCTTCTTTATCGCCGCCGTACTGGTTGGCTGTATGATCAAGCTGGAGCTGGTTTGGAATATTTCCGACCTGATGAACGGCTTGATGGCCATTCCGAATCTGATCGGGCTGCTGTTGCTTTCCAAAGTGATTAAGGATGAGACGGACCGGTATTTTGAATCTGGTAAAAAGGGAAAATAGAAATGGAATTGTAGGACAAGCTTCCCCGGTATGCTGGGTAGCTTGTGCAATCCGACACACGCTCCCGAATACGGGAAGCGCGTCCTACAACATGAAATGGAGGAGGACTTATGCCGCTGCTGTTTGACATGCCGTTTGAGAAGCTGAAGACCTATAAAGGGATCAACCCAAAGCCCGCAAACTTCGATGCGTACTGGAAAAAGGCGCTGGCCGAAATGCGCGCAATTGATCCGCAGATTGAAATTATTCCTGATGCGGATTTTCAGGTTCCGTTCGCGACCTGTTCGCACCTTTGGTTTACCGGCGTCGGCGGTGCGCGGATTCATGCCAAACTGCTTCAGCCGAAAAAGCCGGCCAAAAAACATCCGGCCGTTTTACAGTTCCATGGCTACAGCGGAGGCAGTGGCGCGTGGGTGGATTATCTCGGCTATGCCGCCGCCGGATTCACCGTCGCGGCGCTCGACTGCCGCGGGCAGGGCGGACTTTCGGAAGATACCGGTGGCGTGAAAGGTAACACCCATCGCGGACAGATTATCCGCGGACTCGATGATGCGCCGGAAAAACTGCTCTTTCGGCAGATATTTCTCGATACCGCACAGCTGGCGAAAATCGTCATGGAAATGCCTGACGTGGACGCAAAACGCGTCGGCGCAATGGGCGGAAGTCAGGGCGGCGGACTCACGCTGGCTTGTATTGCGCTCGAACCGCGCATCAAACGCGCCGCGCCGATGTATCCTTTTCTGTCTGACTATCGCCGCGTCTGGAACATGGATCAGGCGAAAGATGCGTATGCCGAACTGAAAGATTTCTTCCGCTTTTTTGATCCGCAGCACAAACGCGAAGAAGAGATCTTCACACGGCTGGGCTACATCGACGTTCAGCATTTGGCACCTCGCATCAAAGCGGAGGTGATGATGGGCGTCGGCCTGATGGACACCATCTGCCCGCCGTCCACGCAGTTCGCGGCCTACAACAAAATCAAATCAAAGAAATCGCTGGAGATTTATCCGGACTTCGGACACGAAGGCCTGCCCGGCTTCTGGGACAAGGCGTTTCAGTTCATGCTGGGGATGTAAGACTGGAATGATGGAATAACGGATTGATGGATGGTTGGGGGAAACACGCCGGTATAAACGATTCGCGTCACTCTGAGCGAGCGGAGCCGCGATAGAGTGAATGCACTTTCCATTTTTTTATAGCTTTTGGAATAAGCCAATTCAGATTAACTCCGATTCCAAAAATATTCGGCTTCAACTCGGCTGCATCGAGCCAAGATTCTTGTGATTTCACAGAGTCCTTGGAGATACATTGAATTTCAGCATTAACAAATCGGTGAATTTGCTCCGAGCAATTTTTAATCCGGTCAGAAACATCTCTCCGTGGAATTCTATCTGGAAATCCTTTTCCTAATAGTAGCTGTTCAATTCTCGCCATTCTGTGGAATGCCATCTGAACCATGTTTTCAAGGTGCATCAAACAATCGACCAAAACATCTTTAACCGGAATGTTTCGCTCAACAGCCTTTTGACGGATTGATTCAATCAGCGTACGACTGGATTTTTTTAAATGGTCATCAATAAAACCGTCCCAGAACACAAGCCTAGCAGATCCAGAAAATTCTACAGCTGGTATCGATATTGAACGTCCATCGGCTTTCTTAATGTTTATGCCGTGGGAATTGAAAAACACCCATGGCTCCACAACCTCATTGAGAAGTTTTGCTCTGGCTTCTTCAACATCAGCTCTGATGATTTCGCCTATCCTGAGGCTTTGTTTTTACATGCTTGTACAATTCTTCGCGAGGAACAAGCTCGCCAGTGACACGCAGAACGGTGACATTAAGTGATAGTCGAGAGATGCTACATAGCAAAGCCACGCTGAAAGATATAACGCTGAAAAACTCGAAATCATGCCAAAAATCTTTAGGCGAGAATGACGAAACATGCGTCAGATGGTATGTTAGAATTGCGCCGATTAGCCCGGTGAAATAGAACTCAAATTTTTGATGAGCGCTATTCCATCGATCGAAACAATCATCATATTTAGAAGTCACTTTATGATCCTTTAGGGTGTGTGCTCTGGTGTTTCTTCGTCGGCTGCGGATTCCTGATTATCTGTGGTTCCTATCAAACCGCGCTCTAGTGCTTCGGTGTTGATTTCATACCAGCGATTTCGATCTGCTTCAGGTAAGCTATCAACAGCTTTTTGTAACACCCTTTCTCGCTCAAGAAGAAACCCTCTGCTTGCTGAAATTGGCTCAACTTCTAAAAGTGACTGTTCCCGAGCTGAAAGCAGTTTTATTCCTTTTTCAGTCAACGATGTTAGCTCATCTCGATTGTCTTGGGTGAGACCTTTTTGGGTGGCAGAAGCAAGGAATTCATTACAGGCAGGCCAAGATGTTATTTGACCGTTAAAGTGAGAAAGAATGGTGTTATATGCATCGTCAGACAAGGTTGGGTAATAAACTTTGATTAACCGCTCGTTTGATCCTGTCCCATGAAAGGAGGTATGCAGAAAAAATGAAAGAGCAATGATTATGACGCCATGTAAAGCATAGGTGACTTGATAGTTTTTATAGGATGTCAGCTTGAAAACAAACCGTGCCAACAGAGGGATCATTCCCGTAATGCCCCAAATCATCAGCCCTGAGACGAGATGTGGAATAATTCCGTGAATAGATCGGATGATTAAAAAAGAAGAGCCAATAGCGAGCATGATATTCAGCACGGCACTTGCTCCGTTTTCCGGAGCGCCGTCAATTTTTGCTGTCACTAGTGTAGCCAAGACAATCAGATATTTGATCACAACATGAGCAATAATTAAGGCAACAGCCAAGGCGATAAGGGTCACTCCGCGCTCGGTATTTTTTTTGAGCAGGAAGACGACGCCGGAGATCAAAGCGATGGCCGAAACGATTTTGATTAATACGTATATTGCTCCAATGATAAAGGTGTCTACTTGCGCTTTTTTCATGGGCATATCTTACATTTATTCGAACGTTGTTTATGCGTCACGAAGTAATTTCCGGACGCTGAATTGCGAAAAGCGTATTCTGCTATGCAGGATTCGTCAAAGGTGTTTGGTTTTTATTTTCTTACATTAAATGGCGGCGGCTTTTCTTCCGATGATTGGAAGAATCCTTCTGATTCTGCCGAAAATTTTTCCAACCATTGGAAACTATCGCCACTTCGTTGCCCCGCATTCGCGGAGCCCAGCTCGCCAAAGGCTCGGTTCGCGTAAATTAGCGTTCATTCGCGGTTAAAATATCTGTCGGCTTGCGGGAGAGGGGTCTGTCGGGCATGATCCAGTTTCAATTTTGAGGAGCGGTTTTATGGATACGATCAAAACAATCATGACGCGCCGGAGCATCCGTGCTTTTGAAAATACGCCGGTGACGGACGCGCAGATTAAAACGTTGCTCGAAGCGGCGATGAATGCGCCGAGCGCGGGCGATGGACGTCCGTGGCATTTTGTGGTGACAACTGATCGCACGAAGCTCGATGCGCTGGCCGATGCGTTAGACGAAGGCAAGCCGATGTTTAAGCAGGCGCAGGCGGCGGTTCTGATCTGTCTGGACGCGTCGCTCGAAAAGTTCAAGGGCTTCGGTCCGCAGGATTGTTCCTGTGCGGCGCAGAATCTGCAGCTTGCCGCGCACGACATGGGGCTGGGGACGGTTTGGATCGCCGTGATCGGCGTGCCGCCGCGCGTCGCCGGCTGCCGCAAAGTCCTTGGCGTTCCGGAGCCGATCACCCCGTTCGCTATTTTCCCGATCGGCTGGCCGGGCGAAAAGCTGCCCGCCGAAATCCGTTACGATGAATCGCGGATTCATCGGGAGGGCTGGACTCAGAGGTAAATGGAATATTCACGCTGCTCTTAAAATTATTTCTCCAGCCGGATGGTGGCGGAGCGGGCGTGGGCGTCGAGCGTTTCGACGCGACCAAAGGCTTCAACCACAGAAGCCGTTTCTTTCAGGTCTTCCTTGGTGAAGTGAATCAGGCTGACGCGGCGGCGGAAGTCTTCCACCGTCAGACCGGAGAAGAAGGCGGCCGTTCCGCCGGTCGGTAAAACGTGACTCGGGCCGGCTGCAAAGTCGCCAACTGCTTCGGGCGTCCAAGGCCCGATGAAAATTGCACCAGCGCGGTAAATTTTTTCGGCGACCTTTTCGGCATTCTTGACGATGACTTCCATGTGTTCGGGTGCGAAGCGGTTGCAAAGTTCGATCCCTTTTTCAATGTTTGGAACGACGACAAGAATGCAACCGTGCTCCAGAACCTGTGCCACTGGAGCCTGCCGGTTTAATTGCGCGGCTTGAATTTCCAATTCCGCACGAACGGCTTGGGCCAGTTTTTCAGAGGGGGTTACCAGCAAGGCTTTTTCGGAGCCGGTGCCATGCTCGGCTTGTGAGAGCATGTCGGCGGCGACGTGCGCCGGACGGGCCGTTTCGTCGGCTAATACGGCGATTTCACTCGGGCCGGCGACCATGTCGAGCGCGACTTCGCCGTAAACGAGCCGTTTGGCGGCGGTGACGTACGGCCCGCCGGGGCCGACGATTTTCTGCACCTTTTTAATCGTTTTGGTTCCATACGCCATGGCACCGATGGCTTGAATTCCGCCGATTTTATAGATCTCGGTCGCACCCGCCAGATCGAGCGCGAACAGAATATAGGGATTAACCGTTCCATCGGCGCGGGCGGGCGTACAGGCAACCAATTCCGGAACGCCGGCGACTTTGGCCAGTGTCAGCGTCATCAGCGCGGTTGAGGCCAGCGGCGCGGAACCGCCGGGAATGTAGGCGCCGACGCGATCGAGCGCGACAAATTTTTCGCCGAGCCAGCCGCCCTGCGGCGCAGGCATCCGCCAGTCCTCACGCAGTCCGGCGATGGCAAATTCGGTAATGCGTTTATGAGCTTCTTTGGCTGCCTTTTTAAAATCCGCATCAACCGCTTTTTTGGCGGCGACCATTTCGCTTTTGGTGACTTGCATGGTGGCGAGCGTAACGGCGGAGCGATCGAACTGCCGGGCATATTTGACAACGGCGCTGTCACCGTTTTTTTTGATATTGGCCAGCACACCGGCAGCGATTTTATCTGCACCTTTCTCGACCGGAGGGCGGAGCAGGAAGTCTTCAATTCGGACAGAGCATCCTTTGGCGCTGTATTTCAAAATGGGTGCATCAGTTTTTTTCATAAATGAGGCCTGCGTTATGTGTACTGCGTGAAGTATTGAATGGTTTTCTTCAGGCCTTCTTCCAATGCGACCTTCGGCTCCCAGCCCAGTTTGGTTTTAGCCAACGTAATGTCGGGCTGACGCTGTTTCGGGTCGTCGGCGGGGAGCGGCTCAAAGATCAATTTTGATTTAGAACCGGTGAGCCGGATGACGGCTTCGGCCAGTTCGAGCATGGTGAACTCGCCGGGGTTGCCGAGATTGATCGGGCCGGTGATTTCGTCGGGCGAATCCATCAGCTTCAGGAAGCCGTCAATGAGATCGCTGACGTAACAGAACGAGCGGGTTTGCTTGCCAGAGCCATAGATGGTGATCGGATCATGACGTAAGGCCTGCATGATGAAATTGCTGACGACGCGTCCATCGTTGGGGTGCATGCGCGGACCGTAGGTGTTGAAAATTCGTGCGACTTTGATTTTGACGCGGTTTTGGCGGTTGTAGTCGAAAAAGAGTGTTTCGGCGCAGCGCTTGCCTTCGTCATAGCAGGAGCGGGTTCCAATGGGGTTGACGCGGCCCCAGTAGCTTTCGGGCTGCGGGTGAATATCGGGATCGCCATACACTTCGCTGGTGGAGGCCTGGAAAATTTTTGCGCCGACGCGCTTGGCGAGACCGAGCATATTAATGGCACCGATCACGCTGGTTTTGGTGGTTTGCACTGGGTCGTGCTGGTAGTGAATCGGAGAAGCCGGACAGGCCAGATTAAAGATTTCATCCACTTCGACGAACAGCGGAAAGGTGACGTCGTGCCGCAGAATTTCGAAGCGGGGATTGTCCAGCAGATGCGCAACATTTCCCCGACGTCCGGTGAAAAAGTTATCCGCGCAAACTACATCGCAGTTGCGCTCGAGCAACGCTTCGCACAGATGAGAGCCGAGGAAGCCCGCGCCGCCGGTGACTAGAACCCGTTTATTGAAGTGGTAATTATTCATGCTTTGTTTATCCTTACTTTTTCGGAAATCGGCGTGATGCTATCTTTCTGACCTATGGAAACCAAACAAAAACTGATTCTGGCCAGTACGTCGCCGCGACGCGTTGAGCTGTTAAAAGGCGCAGGGCTCGTTTTCGAGGTTTTGCGCCCTGATGCGGACGAAAAAATGCACGCAGGCGAAACGCCGGTGGAATATGCTGTTCGCACGGCCCGCGAAAAGGCGGAGAGCATCCCCATGCATTCCGGGACCATAATTCTCGGTGCCGACACCGTTGTCGCTGCCGAAGGGCGTATTCTCGGCAAGCCTGCCGATGCGCAGGATGCCCGCGCCATGCTCCGGCTGCTTTCCGGGAAAATGCATGAGGTGGTCACGGGGGTTTGCCTGCGTTCAGCAGAAAAAACTGTTTGTTTCCATGTGGCCACCGCGGTGCTGTTCCGTGAGCTTTCGGATGAAGAAATTGCGGCCTATGTTGCCACCGGCGATCCGTTTGATAAGGCAGGTGCTTATGCCATTCAAAACGGCGCGGCAGGGATGGTCCGGCGTATCGACGGCTCTTATTCCAATGTGGTCGGCCTGCCGCTTTGTGAGGTTGTTGAAGCACTCAGCGGCTTCGCCGCAGTCAAAAGTCAAATGTCAGAAAGTCGAACGTCGGAATCCGTCGTGCGTTCAGCTGCCGGACTTTCAGACCTTCGACCTTAGACAGTCAGACTAAAGGAATTATTATGGATGCTGGTTTATACATTGTCGGAACACCGATCGGCCATCTTGGCGATATGACCGCTCGCGGGATTGCGACGCTCAAGGAGGCCTCGCTGGTTATTGCCGAAGATACGCGCACCACACGTAACTTGTTGAATCACTTTGAGATAAAGACCCATTGCATCAGCTGTCATAAGTTCAATGAGGTGCAACGCTGTGATGAGATTATCAATCGTATTCGCAACGGGGAAGCGGTGGCGATGGTGACCGATTCGGGGATGCCCTGTATTTCCGACCCTGGAGCGCGCGTGGTGGAGGCCTGCCGTACCGCAGGGTTAATGATTACTTCGGCACCGGGCCCGACCGCTGTAACGACTGCGTTGGCGCTGAGCGGCTTTGGCGGACACGGATTTCTGTTTGCCGGATTTTTGCCGCGTAAAAGCGGTGCGCGCCAGCGCATACTGGAACAATGCGCGGCCCTGCCCGTGCCAGCTGTTTTTTATGAGTCGCCGTATCGGTTACTTAAATTGCTTGAAGAAATTGAAGCCGTTATGGGGGCGGAACGGACGGTTTTTGTGGCGCGCGAGCTGACTAAAAAGTTTGAAGAACTGCTCCGCGGAACCCCGGCGCAAATCCGGCAGTGCTTTGGCGAGCGCACGGTGAGGGGCGAATGCGTTGTGATTATCGGTCCGGGGGAATAATGTTTTCGCTTATTATCATTTGCACTGCCTCTTAGCGCCGACTAGAATTTCGGCCGGTTTAAATAAGGAACCCGTTTTTATGCTTGGAGTGGAACAAAGTAACGACGATTTACAGGCGGCCATTGTTGGGGACAAAATTTTTATACGTGTAACCGGGCGAGGCTCCTTCAAAGTGAGCGCAACCCTTAAAAAATTTATTGCGCAGGTTGTCTCGCGACAGCCCGTTGTTTTTGTGGTGATTGATTTGAACGAGTGTGTCGGTATGGACAGCACCTTTATGGGGGTGCTCGCCGGACTTTCCGGCCGTTTAAAACAAAACAGACAAACCTTGGAGCTGATTAATCTTTCCGAAAAAAATGCCGGGTTGCTGGCCACGTTGGGTGTGGACCAGGTGATCGCTCATTTCAGTCACAACCACGGTCATCAAATGCCGGATCAGGGAGTTCAATCTCTTTCGATTGCTGACACTAAAAAAGAACTGGCGGAGACCGCGCTTCAAGCGCACCAAAACCTGGTAGAATTGAGTGAGGAAAACCGGCCCCGTTTCAAGCGGGTTATTGAATATCTTCAGGCGGATGTGGACCGGTTGAACTGATTTTTATGGCTATGCTTTCACTAAACTGGATTAATGCGGCCCTAACCCTCCTTCTTGAGGGGATCGTTGTATTACTTGTGGTTTATCATCTGCAGAGCAGCCGAAAGATGCGCCGCAAAAACGCATCGCTCCGGCAGGAGCGTGAAGTGATCTTTGATTTTATTCACAACATCGGCGAGGTGTTTGCCGACGCCGAAGAGCTTAAAGCCGACTCGCTCCTGAAGCGCATTCTTTTTTTCGCTACGAAAACCAGCAAAGCCGCATCCGGGGCTGTTTATCTGTACAATGCCGATCGCTCACAGCTTTTTGCCCGCGCTATTTCCGGCATTTTCCCGCCGCTTTATGATGCGGATCAGGTCCGTACGGAGCAATTTCTTGCTAAATCGAAGTATCTTGAGACTCTTGTTAAAACCCGCCCGGTCGGGGCCGGGGAGGGGTTGGTCGGGTCTGCGGCTTTTATCGGCAGCGGTATCATCATCGAAGATGCGGAAATCGATGCGCGTGTTCCAGTTTATGCGGAGGCCTTTTTAAAGATCCATTCTTTATTAATTGTGCCGATGCGTTTCGGTAACGAAGTGCTTGGGGTCATTGTGCTGGCTAACCGAACGGATGGCCAGCCCTTTACTCCCGGCGATCTGAATCTGCTACAAGCTATGGCGGATCAGGCCTCAGTTCCCGTTCATTATACCGGACTTAAAGCCGATCTTGACCGGAAACGTCAGCTTGACCGCGACATGCAGGCGGCACAGCAAATTCAGGAATCTCTTCTTCCACAGTATCTTCCTCAGCCTGAAGGACTTCGGCTGGCGGCTTATAACCTGCCGGCGCTCGACATTGGCGGTGATTATTACGACTTCATTCAGATTGATGCGGAGCACCTTGGCATCGCCATCGCGGATGTTGCAGGCAAAGGAATTGGTGGCGCCATGATGATGGCCGTCTGCCAGGGGGTGCTGCGCGCCCGCGCTTCTCAGGAAAAAAGCCCTGCTCGTATGTTGTCAGAACTCAATCGCGTTTTAAGTGCTAATCTGGCTGAAGATATGTTCATCACCATGCTTTATATGATCCTTAACATCCGTACCCGCGAACTTACCTTTGCCCGTGCCGGACACGAAAGCCCCGTGCTCAAACGGATCAACAGTGCCGCATCGGAGGCGCTCATTTCAGCGGGTATTGCCATTGGCTTGGCCGACGCAGAGATTTTCGATAGCGCCATCAAAGACATCACGGTACAACTGGCGGCGGGCGATGTGGTTGTTTTTTATACGGACGGGGTCACCGATGCGCTCAATGAAAAAAATGAGGAGTGGGGCCTTTCCAACCTTCTGCAAACGATTGATACCGAATCCTCCGGTGGTGTGGACGAACTCATCAAGATCATTCGCGAACGGATTGCCCAGCATGTTGGTGCGCAGCAGCAATATGATGATATGACGCTGATCGCCCTTGAGATTCACTGAGTCTGATGGAGCCTCCGGCATTGACTAACCAGCGCAAATGCGTATTTTTCCAACCCTTGGAGCATTTTTACCAATGCGCGGAAAAGGAATTTGAATCATGAGCAAAAAAGATAAAAAAGAGGTCGAACCGGAACAGGCTGAGGCCGTTGTTGAACCGGTTGTCGCGCCGGTCGTCCCAGAAGAGGAACCGCTGAGAGAACAGTTGCTTCGGCTGCGGGCCGATTTCGATAATTTCCGTAAACGGACCCAGCGCGAACGCAATGAGCTTTTTCTGATGGCGAACGAAGCGCTTTTTATCGAAATGCTGCCGGTTATCGACCATTTCGAAATGGGATTCAAAAGCGCGGAAGCGCATAAAACCGACTGCTCCGTCACGGAAGGATTTCGCATGGTCTACAGCCAGTTGCTGGATGTGCTGAAAAAATTCAACGTCACCGCCATGGATACAGTCGGTGAAACATTCGACCCGCATCGGCACGAATCGTTGCTTACTATGCCGTCAGATAAACCGGCGGGCACGATCATCGAACAAATTCGTCGCGGATATTTGCTCGGCGAAAAACTGTTGCGCGCCGCGCAAGTTATTGTTTCTAGCGGCCCTAAAGAGGAAGATGGAATACTGGAATAATGGAATGCTGGAAGACTGGAACTCCCATTCCATTATTCCAATCTTCCACTATTCCAATCCTTGGAAAGGAATTTGAATATGGCATCACCAAAGAGAGATTACTACGAAGTACTGGGACTCGCTAAAGGCGCCTCGGCGGAGGAGATCAAAAAAGCCTATCGCAAGATGGCTATTCAGTATCACCCAGACAAAAATCCGGGCGACAAAGCCTCTGAAGAAAAATTCAAAGAAGTCTCTGAAGCTTACGAAGTACTTAGCGATGCGACCAAGCGCCAGCAATACGACCAGTTTGGCCACGCGGCTTTCGGTGCAGGCCGCGGCGGAGCTGGCGGCAATTACGGCGGATTCGGCGGCGGAGGAATCGACCTGGAAGAAGCCTTGCGCACTTTTATGGGTGCCGCCGGTGGCGGCGGAAGCATTTTTGAAAACTTTTTTGGCGGCGGCGGACGATCCCAAAACCCCAATGCGCCACAGGAAGGTGCCGATCTGCGCTTTGATCTCGAAATTGATTTCGAAGAAGCCGTGCTCGGGTCTTCTCGCGAAATCCGTATTAACGTGAACGAAACGTGTGACCGTTGCAAAGGCAGCGGCGCGGAATCGGGCTCGGGGCGGAAAACTTGTTCGACCTGCCGTGGTGCGGGGCAGGTGGTCAGTGGCGGCGGCTTTGTTCAGTTCCGCCAGACCTGTCCAGACTGCCGCGGAGCCGGCCAAGTGATTGAAAAACCTTGTACGGTCTGTCGTGGACAAGGGTTGGTTAAAAACAAACGCACCATTGATGTAAAAATTCCGGGCGGCGTTGAAACCGGTTCGCGGCTGCGTATTGCCGGTAAAGGAGAAGGCGGCTTGCGTGGCGGTCCGGCAGGCGATCTCTACATTGTACTGCATGTCCGTGAACACGAATTCTTTAAACGTAACGACCTCGATATCATTTGCGAAGTTCCGGTTCCCTTCCATATTGCTGCGCTGGGTGGTGAAGTGCATGTGCCTACCATTCACGGTCGCGCGGAACTGAAAATTCCCGCCGGCACGGAAAACGGTAAGGTATTCCGGATGCGCGGGAAAGGGATCACCAGTCCCCGGTACGGTACGGGCGACCAGCATATTGTGGTCCAGATTGAAATTCCACAGGGCCTTGGCAGCAAGGAAAGAAAAAAACTGGAAGAGGCCGTTGCCCTTTTGAACGAAAAGCATTTTCCGTTAACCCAGAAAATGAACAAGGCGGCTGAAAAATTCTACGAACACAAACGGGCGCTGGAAAAAGAAAAGTAGGCCTGGGAAGAATGGAAGAGTGGAGGGCTGGACTCATGGAACTAAGCAATGGCGCCATTCCGTAGCCCAACCTTCCTGTCTTCCACCCTTCCTTTCATCCAATCTTTTTGTTTTCCACCCTTCCATTAATCCAGCGGAGGTCTCTCATGAGAATTAACTCCTACACTCCACCGGGATCTTTAAGTGCTGATACCGTCGTGCTTTCGCCCGACGAGTCGCATCACCTCGCACGGGTCCTTCGTGTTGAGGCTGGTCAGGAGCTGACATTGTTTGATGGGCAGGGAATGCGCGCCGGAGGCGTCGTTGAGTCTGTAACCAAAAAAGAAGTGACGGTTCGGATCACCGCACGCGAAACCGTTCCATTGCCTGCGGTTGAAATTACACTCATTCAAGCCGTCTGCAAACCCGACCGCTTTGAGCTGATTTTGCAAAAATCCACGGAGCTGGGCATCCGCCGGATTCAGCCGGTCATCACAAAAAACGTTAGCCTGCCCGCCGGAAAAATCGAAAAGATGGCCGAGCGGGGCGCGGCGATTATTCGCAGCGCGGCCCAACAGTGCGGTACTGCCTGGTTGCCGGATTTCCAAAGATTGGAAAAATTATCAGCCGTTTTTCCAACGATCGGAAAATTTGATGTCGTTTTCATCGGCTCGTTGCACCCGGAGGCCAAACCGTTCAAGGAAGCATTCCGGGCTTTGACTTCGTCAGGCTGGAAGCCTGCGATACGTACTGCCGGCGTTCAGCCTGCTTTTCGTGCCGCGTTGTTGATCGGGCCGGAAGGTGACTTCACGGAAGAGGAAGTTAACGCCGCCGTCGCGGCGGGCGCAATTCCTGTCACATTCGGGAGTCAAATCCTGCGGACTGAAACCGCGGCCATTTTCGGGCTGAGCGTTCTGGTTTATGAGCTGTTGTAAGAAAACAACGGCTGCGAGTTTAATACATGGGCAAGGCGGGACTCGAACCCGCATGCCGTGAGGCACAAGATCCTAAATCTTGCGTGTATACCAATTTCACCACATGCCCGTCAAAAGCCGCATAAGAGAATACAAAAATGCGTTCGCATACAAGGGTTTAATTGCTCATTTAAGTAGAAGTTGTTAGTCTGAACCCCGGAACCTAGGGAGTGCCATGAATAATAAAATTAAATTTTTCGGCGCGGCGCAAAATGTGACCGGCTCTTGTTATCTGGTAGAGGCTGGTGATACGCGGATTCTGGTGGATTGCGGGCTTTATCAGGAGCGCGATTTGAAAGCGCGTAATTGGGACGCTTTCCCGGTTCCGCCATCAACTATCCATGCGGTTCTGTTAACGCATGCTCATCTTGATCACTGCGGACGTCTGCCCAAACTGGTGAAGGATGGCTTTCGCGGGCAGATTTTCTGTACGCCCGCCACGGCGGAAATTGCCCAGATCATTATGAAAGATTCCGCCTTCTTGCAGGAAGAGGATATTAAACACAAAAAGGCGCGTCATGAGCAGCAGGGCAAAACCAGCCCCTTTCCGTATGAACCGCTCTATACGCAGTCCGATGTTGAAAAAACCGTTCCGCTGCTGTCACCGGTTCGTTACAAAACTCCGGTTCAAATTGCTTCCGGTATGTCTGCCGTCTTTCGTGAATCGGGACATATTTTCGGTTCAACCAGCGTCAAGTTAACGATTGAGCAGGGCGGCGAATCGCGTTCCATTCTTTTCTCAGGCGATGTCGGCCGCTGGAACATGCCGATCATTAACGATCCGGAACAGTTCGATGATGCAGATTATGTTTTGATCGAATCCACGTATGGTGATCGTACGCACGGCGAAGTGAAAGACATCCCCGGTGAATTGGCACGCGTCATCAACGAAACAAATAAAGCAGGCGGCAATATTGTTATCCCGAGTTTCGCCGTCGAGCGGACGCAAGAACTGCTTTACCACCTTCATGCGCTGCAACGCGAAAACCGGATTCCGCATTTATTCACCTTCGTAGACAGCCCGATGGCGATCAAAGTGACTGAAATTTTTAAGAAGCATCCTGAATTGTTTGATGCAGAGACGCGCGACCTGCTTCAGCGCGGACTTCATCCTTGCGATTTGCCGGGGCTGACGATGTCCAATACTGTTGATCAGTCTAAGGCGATTAATCATATTAAAGGGACCGCGATCATTATTGCCGGTTCCGGGATGTGTACCGGCGGACGCATCAAACATCATCTAAAAAACAATCTCAGCCGCCCGGAAAGCACCATTCTGTTTGTTGGTTATCAGGCGGTTGGAACGCTGGGGCGCACGATTCAGGATCAGCCCGCTGAAGTCCGTATTTTCGGGGAAATGCAACCGCTGCGCGCGCGGATCGAAAAAATTTCAGGGTTCTCGGCTCATGCCGATCGCGATGAGCTTTTGCGATGGATTACGGCGCTGAAGAAAACGCCGCGGCGTGTTTTTATCATTCACGGTGAACCCGATGCGGCTAACGCCTTCAAAAAATTTCTCAGCGAAAAAACAGGGTGGTCCTGCACCGTGCCGGAGTATCAGCAATCCATCATGCTGGATTAAGCGGCGGGGCCGCTTGAAAAATCATAAGGTTGCGGGTGTAAAAGTTGGCGACCCCTGCGGCAGTCCAGACGGGTTGCCATGCGGCGACGAGTTCATCTGACGGTTGCATGCCGCAGGCCAGGAAGTGTTCCACCCAGTATTGACGGGGTTGTTCATTGATGTGGCCGATGCCGCCTTGGCCGGGCTGTGCCGCAGTGAAGACAACGACCGGTGCGAGTGAGCAGAGCAGGGCAACATAACGTTCCGCCGCATCACGAGGAAGGTGCTCGGCTGTTTCCATGCTCACCGCCACATCAAAACAATCCGTACAGGCCCAGCGCCCGATCGTAATATCAAACCGGCGAGTGTTGAGTCCACGGGCACTGGCGATATCGAGTCCGGCCTCGGAAGAATCCAGTCCAAGCAGGCGGTGGACTCCGAGTTTGCGCAGCGCGACGAGTAGTGCGCCCGATCCGCAACCCACATCAATAACGGACTTGGGGTGAAAGGATTCCACGATGGATTTTGCCATTTGCGGAGCACTGCGTTGCGCATAGGGTTCAACGATTGTCTGGTAATAGCGCGGCGAATAAATGTCGGCACGATTGCCGGTTTTTTCCATGACACGAAAAGCCAGGCGGTGCAATGGGCTCGTATGACGAAGTGGGGGCGGCAGAACGCGATAAGCGCGTTTTAGAATGGTGAAAAGCTTCGACATCTTAGTTGCATTCTACTCAAAAAAGGCCCGGTACTGCAAGCTCTGGACAGAGTAGCGGCAAACCATTAGCCTGTGGCATATGAAAAGAACATGGTGTAAAGACGACCTCATCCATTTTAACCCTAAACACGATGTGCTGGTCGCCATTGATTCAGACGGATGTGTGTTTGATAGCATGACCATCAAACAAAAGATTTTTCATACGGGCATTATTAAGTACTGGGGGTTAGCGGCTGCGGAGACGGAGTTCCGACAGGTGGCGGAATGGGTGGCGCTTTTTTCTCCCTGGCGCGGACTGAACCGCTTTGAGTTATTGCTTAAGATATTCCAGTGTTTGGAACAGTATTTTCCAACGATCGGAAAGAAGGTGGATTACTGTCCGTTGGACGCGTTTGTTAAATCCGGCGTACCGTTGAGTGCCGCCGAGCTGGCGAAGCGGATTGATCAGACGGGCGATCCCGAACTGAAACGGGTGCTCGACTGGAGTCAGGCGGTGAGTCAAGAGATTGCAGCCGTCCCGCAGATGCCGGTATTCCCTGAGGTGTTCCAAACCTTGGAAAAAATTCGAGCAACGGCCGATGCAATCGTCGTGTCGCAAACCGATGAGTCGGCGCTGGTGTACGAGTGGCAGAATGCGAATCTGGTGCGATTTGTCGATGTGATTGCCGGCGCAGAGCTTGGATCGAAGATCGAATCGCTCGGTACAGCCATGAAGGGCCGCTATTTGTCGGCACGGACCCTGATGGTTGGCGACGCGCCCGGCGATCTGACAACCGCCCGCGCAACCGGCAGTTTGTTTTTTCCAATCATTCCCGGCAACGAACCGGCGAGCTGGACTGAACTGCGGGGAGAAGGGTTGGCTCGGTTGCTGAATGGAACGTTTGATGGGGATTATCAGGCGGGTTTGATTGCCCGGTTTAATACAGTTCTTTCGGATGTCCCGCCGTGGCCGTCCGAAGCCGAAGGAGAATTTTAATATGGCTGGAATTACAGAGTTTCACCTGTTCCATTTTCTGCTTCAGGTTATTCTGCTGCTGGGACTTTCACGCGGCCTTGCAGAAGTGTTCCGCCGGTTTAATCAGCCGGCACTGACTGCGGAAATTCTCGTCGGGGTATTGCTTGGCCCGACGATTCTGGGCCGGCTCTGGCCCGCCGCACACGGCTTTGTTTTCCCGAATGATCCGGTTTCATACCACATGCTTGAAACCGTGGCGTGGGTCGGCATTCTCTTTTTCCTGCTGAACAACGGGCTGGAAATGGATTTCTCCAGCGCCGTGCGGCAAAAAAAAGACGCGCTGATTATTGCTTTGAGCGATGTCATTTTACCGATTGTAATAGCCTTTATCCCCTGCATGTTCCTGCCGGACTCCTATCTGGCAGACCCCTCCCGGCGGGTTTTGTTCGCATTGTTTGCCGCCACCATCATGACGATCAGCGCCATGCCGGTGACGGCCCGCATCCTGGGCGAACTGAATATTTTCAAGACGGATATGGGGTTTATGATCATGTGCGCGCTGAGCATCAACGATCTGATCGGTTGGGTGATTTTCACGCAGGTGCTCGGGGTCTTTTCTCAGGACGGGTTTCAATGGGGTCCGACCCTCTGGATGGTGGCCGGTACGCTGGTATTCACCGGGCTGGCCCTGACGGTCGGACGGCGCTGGGTGGATGCGGCGATTCAGCAGATCTACCGGCATAGATTGCCGGAGCCGGGCAGCAGCCTGACCTTTGTCTGTCTGGCGGGAATGCTGTGCGGCGCGCTGACCATTAAAATCGGCATTCATGCGCTGTTCGGCTTTTTTATCGCCGGCATTCTGGCCGGAGAATCGAAAGCACTTCCGGATAAAACGCGTCACGTGATTTCGCAGATGGTTCATGCAATTTTTATTCCGCTCTTTTTCGCCGGAATCGGGCTGAAGGTGGACTTTTTCGCTAATTTCGATTGGAGGCTCGCCGGATTCTTTCTGCTGATCGGAACAGTCGGCCGGTTTTACGGTGCCTGGGTCGGGGTGAATCTGTCCGGGCAGTCGAAGGCGGACCGCCTGCTGATTTCAATTGCGCATACGCCGGGCGGGGAAATGCAGATTGTCGTCAGTCTGATGGCGCTGGAATACGGACTGCTCACGGAGCCGGTGTTTGTGGCCATTATTTTTGGCGCCGTGCTGTCCTCCGTGGCGTTGGGCCCGTGGATGTCGTGGGCACTCAACCGGCGCAAAAAGACGGAGACAGGGATCCCGTTCTTGCGCAATGCCATTCCCCGTTTGAATGCCGTTTCGCGGGATGAAGCGATTGCTGAACTGTGCCGTGCCGCCGGGAAAACCGCCGGACTGGATGATCCGGACGAGGCCTGCCGGACGGTTCTGGAACGCGAAAATTCCATGAGCACCGGGATGGAGCACGGTATTGCCATTCCTCATGGACGGATTCCGGGCTTACGCGAGGCAACCGTTATTTTCGGACGGAGCCCCGAAGGGATTGAATGGAATGCGCCTGACGGCGGCGCGGCGCGGCTGATCTTTCTGGTGCTGACTGCACCGAACGATCCGGCGCAGTTGCAGATTCTGCGCGCCATTGCGCTGGCGATGCTTAAGCCGGAAGTCCGCCGGGCCTTGCTGGCTGCGCCGTCTTGCGAAGCCATCCAATCGGTATTCCGTGAGGCGCTTGCCGAGCCGCCGGCGGTCGTCCCGTCCAGTCAAGAAATAAAATAGGAGCCATGCAGAATGTTTCCGGTAACTGATCCGATTCTTGTTTTCACGATTCTGGCCCTCATCATGCTGGTTTCACCGGTTATTTCCGAGAAGCTGCGCGTTCCGGACCTGGTGCTTATGCTGGGATTTGGCGCCCTGCTGGGGCCCAGCGGGCTGCATGTGCTGGAACGCAATTCCGCCGTCACGATGCTCGGAGCCATCGGGTTGCTCTACATTATGTTTCTGGCCGGTCTGGAAATTGATCTGTACCGGTTTTCGCGCAGTTACAAGCGCAGTATCGTGTTCGGACTGCTGACCTTTATCATTCCGCAGAGTCTTGGAACGCTGGCGGGACACTATGTGCTGGGCATGAGTTGGACGGCCTCGCTGCTGCTGGCCAGTATGTTCGCTTCGCACACGTTGTTGGCCTATCCGTTGGCCGGCCGCCTCGGGATCTCGCGTAGCGAACCGGTTGCGATTACGGTCGGGGCAACAATGATCACTGACACGCTGGCGCTGCTGGTGCTGGCCGTCATTGCCGACTCCGCCCGCGGGGTTGCGCTGACTCCGGGGTTCTGGGCGGTGATCGTATTCGGGATGCTTGCGCTGACTGTCCTGATCTGGAAGGGCATCCCCCTGGTCTCCCGCTGGTTTTTTCAGCGGGTCTCTGAAAAAAGTAATGCGCAGTTTCTTTTCGTTATCGTCACCGTCTGCGGATGTGCCTATCTCTCACACTTCGCACGGATGGAGCCGATCATCGGTGCGTTTATGGCCGGTGCGGCTTTTAACCGGCTGATTCCGGAAAACAGCCCGCTGATGACCCGGGTGACTTTTGCCGGCAACACGTTGTTCATCCCCTTTTTCCTCATTTCTGTCGGCATGCTGGTGGATCCTCGCGCTATGTTGACCGGCCCGCGTAACTGGCTGATCGGTGCGACGATGATTGTGATGGTGATACTGACCAAATATCTGGCGGCGCAGGCCGCCCGTCGTTTGTTCGGTTACAGTCAGGCCGCCGGGCGGGTCATGTTCGGTCTGAGTGTGGTGCAGGCCGCCGCGACGTTGGCGGCCGTCGTGGTCGGTTACAATCTCAAGGTTTTTGACGAAACGGTGCTCAACGGTGCCATTGCGATGATTTTGGTTACCTGTCCGCTCGGTTCCTGGCTCGTTGACCGCTATGGCCGCCGGATGGCGGAAGAAGCGCCGGTGCAGACGGCGGCTTCCAGTGCCGAACAGCGGCTGCTGGTGCCGGTGGCGAATCCAGACTCCGCGACCCGGCTGCTGGATCTGGCTTTCCTGCTGCGGAACACGGCCCGTCCCGGCGGTATTTACCCGCTGGCGATAGCCTTGGATCGTGGTCATAACGATGTCGATGTGGCACAAGGTGAAAAACTTTTAGGGCGTTGTCTTGCCCATGCGGCTTCTGCCGATATGCCGGTTAATCCGGGGTTGCGAGTGTCTGTGAATATACCGGACGGCATCATTCAGGCGGCACGGGAGGTGCAATCCAGTTCCGTTGTCATGGGCTGGTTCGGGGGACGGGCCGCCAGTGTCCGGATTTTCGGAACGGTGATGCATCATCTGGTGGAAAGTTGTCCGGCCCGCCTGCTGTTCTGCCGGCTCGTCTCACCGTTGAACACCACCCGCCGCCTGCTGATGCCGTTTCCTCCGATGGCCTCGCACCGCAGGGACCTTTCCGCCTTGATGAACGACGCAAAAATGCTGGCGCAGCGGGCCGGGGCGGAGCTGCGTACATATACGGTGGCAAAAGAGACCGGCGGGTTGCTGTCCTTGCTGGATCGCACTAAGCCCTCCTGCCGTACGACGGCTGTGGAAGTACTTTCCTGGGACAAGGTACAGCAGGTTCTGTTTGCGGAAATTCAGCCCGACGATATGATTCTGCTCCCATCCGACCGGCGGAGCGGACTTTTGTGGACGCCCGCGCTGGATCATCTGCCGGAACTCATCGCAGAGCGATTCCCGCAGATGAATTTGCTGGTGGCCTATCCCTCCTTGGCGGCACGGGATGAAGAGACCGTCCGAGAACCCGCTGAGCCGGACGAAGAATTTCCTTTACTGCTGTCAGCGGAGCTCGGTCCGGATTATACATTGGAACAGGCCTTGCACCGTATGACTGCCACGGCCTTTCCCGGAAGCCCTGAGACGGCAAGGGCCGCACTCGCCTGCCTGATGGATTCCGCTAAATCTTATCCGGTCGAGCTAACCGCCGGCACGGTACTGCTGCACGCCCGTTGCGGAAATCTTGAGAAACCGCTGATGATGATCTGCCGTGCGCCGGAAGGTTGGCCGATGCCGAATCTTCCTGTGCCGCCCGGAATTATTTTGATCCTGCTTGGATCACAATCCCGTTCGCCGGAACACCATCTGAAAACATTGTCCTGCGTGGCGAAGCGGATGCACGAGCCCGGTATGGTGCCGGCTTTTCAGGCGGCCCGGAGCGCGGCGGAACTCTGTACCCTTCTTTCAGGGGCGCCTGAGCCGATGCCCTCGCGGGTTGTGTAGACGAAAAAAGGTTGCGCCCGGCAAGGATATGCTCTTTATTATGGCCCGCATTTTCCAAGTTAAGCGGACGGGTAAATCCTATGAGTATGGTGCATATTTCTTTATGGGCAGGCGTGGCCGGATGGACGGTTGCCCAGACGACCAAAATGATTATCTGTCTGGTACAAAGCCGTCGCCTGAATTTCCGCTATCTGGTGAGTACCGGAGGTATGCCGAGCGCCCATTCGGCGATGGCTTGTGCTGTAGCGACGACCATTGGTTTAACTGAAGGATTTGCTTCGCCGCTGTTTACCTTGGGGTTTTGTTTCGCCGCCGTGATTATGTTTGATGCGCAGACCGTGCGCGCCGCAGCCGGTAAACAGGCGAAACTACTGAACCAGATTGTAGACGAGATGTTTAAAGAACATCATCTGTCCGAGGTTAAACTGAAGGAATTGCTGGGACACACGCGTCTGGAAGTGTTCTTTGGTATGCTGACCGGCATTGTTTCGGCGCTGACATTACTCCGTTTTTTTCCGGCATAAAAAAAGCCCCTCGCCAAGGCGGGGGGCTTTTCGATTGCACGAGCTTTATTAAGCCGCGCTGATAGCACTCATCGGGCAGGACGATTCACAGGCGCCGCAATCGGTGCAGCTGCCTGCATCGATAACGTATTTGCCGTTACCCGCGCTGATTGCTTCCACCGGACACGCGCTTTCGCAGGCGCCGCACATTGAGCAGTCGTCAGAAATTACATAAGCCATGATTATACTCCTTGGTTAGTAGCGGGCCCTTTGTGGGTTCCCGCTGTTTAGCAGTGGGCAAGATACCATCCTTATTTTAAGTTTCATTCTTAAAACCACCTGTGTTACATATTATACATAGATTAAGTCTAAATAACCAAAGAGGCGCTATGAGCTCAAATCCGAAACCGAACGCACTTTCAGTCCATCAGCTGCCAGATACATCGGCGGAAGAGGCGTGGCCTTTGTTTGTCGATTTTTTAAAAACCAAAGAATCGCGGATTACCCAGGCGCGGCGGATTGTCTTTGATCGGGTTTTTGCGCGGCACGACCACTTTCGGGCGGACGATTTGGCGGCCGAGCTGGCTTCCGGGGCGAACCAGGTCAGTCGTGGGACGGTCTATCGTACGCTTGATTTAATGACGGAGGCGGGGTTTGTGCAGAAAATCCGCGATCAGGATGTTCATGCGCACTATGAGCATATTTATGGACATGGTCGGCACCATCACCTGATTTGTGAAAACAGCGGCGAATTTATCGAGTTCTCAAGCAAAGTTATTTCCGATGAACTCGACAGTATTTGCAAAAAATACAATTTTAAACAGCGCTTCAGCCGCATCGTTGTATTCGGTACGCTCGCCAGTGCGAAAACAGAAACGTAAGTAGTCGCAGTACTCTCGCAGCGCCTGAGCTTCTTCGGTGACCGTTCGGATATCCGCGACCGCGCTGCGCTGGAATTAAATTCTCGCCCCTTGCGGCGGCTGCGCCTACAGTTTCTGGCCAATGATAAAATTTTTCCAGACACTGGAATCTCGCTTGAACGCGGCGGGCAGTGGCAATGCGAAGCGCGCGGTCGAAGAACTCGCCGCGCATGTTCTCGGTTGCAAGCCGCTCGAAATCTATTTCAAAACCATCACGCCAGAACAGCAGATGGAGCTGGAAAGGCTGATTGTCCGCGCGGAGCAGGGCGAGCCGATTCAATACATCATCGGCCACGTCGATTTCCGGGGTTTGGAAATCTGCTGCGACCGGCGCGCGCTGATTCCGCGTCCTGAAACGGAACAGCTTGTCGAACAGGTTCTCCAAGCCGTGGCGAGTGGCGAGTGGCGAGTGGCGAGTGAGCTAAAAATTGCGGACATTGGAACGGGGACGGGGTGCATCAGTTTGGCGCTTTTACACGAACTGCCGAACGCCGTCGTGACTGCGATTGATATTTCGCCGGATGCGCTGGCGCTGGCGCGGGAAAACGCCGGACGGCTGGGTTTGCTCGATCGGTTCCAGGCTCTGGAAAATAATCTGCTCGATGGATTTGAAAAACATACGCTCGATATCGTGGTTTCCAATCCGCCGTACATTTTTTCCGAGGTTTGGAAAAATCTGGAACCCTGCGTGCGCGACTTTGAGCCGAAGCTGGCGCTGGACGGCGGCGCGGACGGCCTTGATCTGATTCGTACACTGGTTAAACAGGCGTCGCGGGTTCTGAAAGCAGGCGGAGGATTGTTTCTTGAAATCGGTTATGATCAAGGTCTAGCCGTTTCAAAATTGTTAGAACAGCATGGTTTTCAACAGGTTGAGACGATAAAAGACCTGGCCGGACTTGATCGTATAGTTCTCGGGCTCCGACCTTGATCCCTATCTAGCGGCGCGGAAGTTCCGCTGGTCCGCGAGTCGGCAGTTCGGACCCACCCATCAGGAATTCATCGACGCAGCGCGCGGTTTCGCGTCCTTCAGAAATCGCCCAGACGATGAGCGATTGTCCGCGGCGGCAGTCGCCGGTGGCAAAGACGTTCGGCACGGAAGTCTGATAGTTTTTGCCGGTCTGGATGTTACCCGCTTGGTCGATTTCAACGCCCAGCGCTTTGACGGCGTTGTCGCGTTCCGGGCCGGTGAAGCCGAGGGCCAGCAGGACGAGGTCGGCGGGCCAGTCTTTTTGCGATCCGCGGATTTCTTCCATGTTGGATTTTCCGGTCTGGCGCTCGCGGGTGAATTCAACGTTGACGGTACGTACGCTGGTGACGTTTCCGTTGTGGCCGTTGAATTCCTTGGTGAGCATGCAATAACGGCGAGGATCTTCGCCCGCTTCGCGGTGAGAGGAGCTGGTACGCAGCTTCATCGGCCAGTAGGGCCACGGCTGGTGCGACGGGCGGCTGCCCGGCGGTTCGGGGAAGAGTTCAAAATTGACGACACTGCGTGCGCCGTGGCGGATGGAGGTGCCGACGCAGTCAGAGCCGGTATCGCCGCCGCCGATGACGACAACATTTTTGCCCTGGGCGGAAATCTGCGGCTCGGCGAAATCGCTCGCGCAGGTCTTATTTTGCAGCGGCAGAAAGTCCATCGCGAAGTGAATGCCCTTGAGGTCGCGTCCCAGGACCGGCATGTCGCGTCCAATGGTGGAGCCGATGGCGAGCACGACGGCGTCGAAGGCTTTCAGTTCATCGGTGGAAATATCCGTGCCGACGGCCGCGCCGGTTTTGAAAACGATGCCTTCGGCTTTCAGCACATCGACGCGGCGATCAATGACTGATTTTTCAAGTTTGAAATCGGGAATGCCGTAGCGGAGCAGACCGCCGATGCGGTCAGCGCGTTCAAATACAGTAACGGTATGTCCGGCGCGGTTGAGCTGCTGCGCGGCGGCCAGACCCGCCGGTCCGGAGCCGATGACCGCGACGGTTTTGCCGGTGCGGGTTTCGGGTACAACCGGAATCACCCATTCTTCGCGGAAGGCGTGTTCGATGATTTCCTTCTCGATATTCTCGATGGTAACCGGCGGAGCATTGATGCCGAGTACGCACGCTTCTTCGCACGGCGCGGGGCAAAGCCGTCCGGTGAATTCCGGGAAGTTATTGGTGGCGGAGAGCATTTCCCACGCTTTTTTCCAGCGGCCTTTGTAGGTGAGATCGTTGAACTCGGGAATAATATTTCCGAGCGGGCAGCCGATATGGCAGAAGGGGACGCCGCAGTTCATGCAACGCGCGGCCTGTTCCTGAAGTTTGTCTTCCGGGAACGGACGGTAGACTTCTTTGTAGTCCTTGATCCGTTCAACAATCGGCCGCTCGGCCGGTGTCTTGCGTTCGAATTCTTTGAATCCTGTTGGTTTTCCCATCGTTCTGCTCCATTTATTTTCCAACCGCTAATTCACGCGAATGTTCGCGAATAAGTTCAGCCACAAAAATTCTTCTCTACCCATTTGCGTCTATTCGCGTTCATTCGCGGTTCCTTATTCCCCGGTTCGCTTTTCATCAGCGATGCGCTGCAAGGCGCGTTTGTAATCGACCGGAATGACTTTGATGAATTTCTTCACGGAGTTCTGCCAGTTGTGAAGAATCCGTCGCGCCACAGCGCTGCCGGTATATTCCAGATGTTTTTCGAGCCGCTCGCACAGATTGGCGATGTCGTCGTTAGTGAGCGGATCGAAATCGACCATTTCCGGATTGCAACGGTTTTCGATAAAGTCGCCCGCTTCGTCGAAAACGAAGGCAATTCCGCCGCTCATACCGGCAGCGAAATTGCGGCCGGTCGGGCCGAGGACGACCACGCTTCCGCCGGTCATGTATTCACAGCCGTGATCGCCGATACCTTCGACGACAGTGTGCACACCGCTGTTGCGGACGCAGAAGCGTTCGCCGGCACGACCGCGGATGTAGGCTTCGCCTTTGACCGCGCCGTAGAAGGCGACGTTGCCGATCAGGATGTTGTCTTCTGCGATAAAGGTGGCATCTTCCGGCGGGCGGATGATGAGTTTCGCGCCGGAAAGGCCTTTACCGAAATAATCGTTGGCATCGCCGGTGATGCGGAAGGTGATTCCTTTCGCGCCGAATCCGCCGAAGCTTTGTCCGGCCGAGCCGGTCGCATGAATGGTAATACGGTCGTCGGGCAGACCGCGCTCGCCGTAGCGTTTAGATATTTCATGGCTGAGCATGGCGCCGACCGTGCGGTGGATATTGCGAATCTGCGTATGAATGACCACCCGCTCGCCGCGTTCCAGCGCCGGTTTTGCCTGACGGATCAGGTCGTGGTCGAGTGCGCCGGCCAGATCGTCACTTTGCTTTTCGGTGCAACGCAACGGAGTCTTCTCGTCTACTGGCGGCTGGTAAAGGATTTTCGAGAAATCGAGCCCTTTGGCTTTCCAGTTTTCAACGGCCTCACGGACATCGAGCCGTTCACGGTGGCCGACCATTTCGTCCAGAGTTCGGAATCCGAGGTCGGCCATGATCTGGCGTAACTCTTCGGCGACGAAACGGAAGAAGTTGATAACGTATTCCGGTTTGCCGCAGAACTTTTTGCGCAGTTCGGGATCCTGTGTCGCGACACCGACGGGGCAGGTATTCATGTGGCAGACGCGCATCATGATACAGCCGAGCGTTATGAGCGGGCCGGTTGAGAAACCAAATTCTTCGGCGCCGAGCAATGCGGCGACGGCGACGTCGCGGCCGGTTAGCAACTTGCCGTCGCATTCGACGCGAATCCGGCTACGCAGTTTATTCAGAATCAGCGTCTGCTGGGCCTCAGCCAGACCGAGTTCCCACGGCAGACCGGCGTGCTTGATGGAGGACTGCGGCGAAGCGCCGGTTCCGCCATCGTAACCGCTGATGAGCACAAGATCGGCTTTGCCTTTAGCCACGCCGGCGGCAACGGTGCCGACACCGACTTCAGAAACCAGTTTCACCGTGACTTTGGCCGACGGGTTGGCGCTCTTCAGGTCGTAGATGAGCTGCGCGAGATCTTCAATGGAATAAATATCGTGATGCGGCGGCGGGGAAATCAGCGTCACGTACGGCGTTGAATAGCGCGTTTTGGCGATCCACGGTTTGACTTTGTGACCAGGTAATTGTCCGCCTTCACCAGGCTTGGCACCCTGCGCCATCTTGATCTGGATTTCGTCGGCGTTGGTCAGATAGTTACTGGTGACTCCGAAACGTCCGGACGCCACCTGTTTAATGGCCGAGCGGCGCAGATCGCCATTTTCATCCGGCAGAAAGCGATCTTCGTCTTCGCCGCCTTCGCCGCAGTTGCTCTTGCCGCCGATGCGGTTCATGGCAATCGCGAGTGTTTCGTGGGCTTCCTGAC
>JBILEA010000084.1:0-10151 GCA_044352355.1 Pontiellaceae bacterium
CGGGGTTTTCCCCAACGCCGCACGAAAGGTGCGATTAAAATTAGCGATGTCGGAAAATCCGCAGTCATGACAGATGGTAAGAACTTTTTCGTTGGTTTCGCGTAACTTTTGCATGGCCGCAGCCAATCGGCGCTGCTTAAGATAGTCTCCCGTGCTAAGTCCGGTATACTTTTTGAACTGCCGGCAAAGGTTTGCCTCTCGTAATCCGGAAAGCGTGCAGAGTTGTCCGAGCCGTATCGGTTCCGCATAGTGAACGTCCAGATGGTGCCGAATCGTTTCCATGCGCGGATTAAAATTTTCCGCGGCCTCGCCCGTGTCCACCGTGGCGGCACGGCACAGCTCAATCAAAAAAATCCGGAACAGCGCATCCATCGCGGCCGCACGCCCCGCCGATTCGTGCTGTTGTTCGTTATAAAGCATACGAAGCAACTGCCCGGCCTTTTCCGGATTGTCCAGCTGAAGATGGAAAACACGGTTAAGACGGTGCCCGAGCATGGGGTGATTCGGGATCAAGTCCTGCAATCGGGAGGAAAGCGGTTCCGGCAGATCGGGTAAAAAATATTTTCTTAAATCCCAATATATATTCATCAGCTCAACCGGTCCGGCGGGCGTTTTCATGGTGTGAAACTGATTGTAATTAAGAATGGTGATCCCGCCGGCCGACTCATCATACGTTCGATCTGCCGTGACGTGCCGAAAGGTGCCGTTAAACACAAAAAGAATTTCCACAAAGTCGTGCGTATGGAAATCATGCGCTTGCTGGGTGAATTTCTGAAAATATTCAAAGGCCAACCCGTCCGATTGCAGACGATGCGCGGCTTTTGATCGCCCATCTGGGGCCTTGCTCAGCTGTACGCTTTCACGATTCATTAAATATAAAATACCAAGCTGAGAGTGTTTAATATGTATTTTTTTATCTAAAAAGCGTGCGCTGTACCCTGCGGGAGAGCCGATGAGGCAGAACTTGCCGGGTCGGACATTTGTCTTTCTACGTTTTACATTCCACCGGGCTTTATGGTTTACTCTCCGCTCTGAACCAATTAACCGACAAATAAGAACGGTAACGCTATGATCAATGCAGTTTTAAAACAAATTTTTGGATCCAAAAATGAACGTGATATTAAAAGGATGTGGCCGCTGGTCGCCAAGATTAACGCGCTGGAGATTGAATATCAAAAGCTCTCCGACGATCAGTTGACGGCAAAAACCGCCGAGTTCAAGGAGCGGCTGGCTGGGGGAGAAACGTTGGATGACATTCTCTGCGAAGCCTTTGCGACGGTCAAAAATGCCTGCCGCCGGTTGATGGGAACCTCCGTCCATGTTTGCGGCCGCGATCTGGTGTGGGATATGGTGCCGTTCGATGTGCAGCTGATGGGCGGAATGGTGCTGCACTATGGAAAAATCGCTGAAATGGCGACCGGCGAAGGGAAAACGCTGGTGGCCACGCTGCCGGTTTATCTGAATGCACTGGCCGGACGCGGCGTTCATGTGGTGACAACCAACGACTTTCTGGCCGGTCGTGACTCAACCTGGATGGGCTATGTTTACGAATACCTCGGCCTGACCGTCGGCTGCCTGAAGGGTCAGATGCCGCCGCCGGACCGCCGCGCGCAGTACGATTGCGATATTACCTACGGCACCAACAGCGAATTCGGTTTCGATTATCTGCGCGATAATATGGCGATGCGCCCCGAGGATATGGTTCAGCAGCGCGGTCACGCATTCGCCATCGTCGACGAAATCGACTCCATCCTGATCGACGAAGCCCGCACGCCGCTCATCATTTCCGGTCCCGCCCCCTACTCGGCGGACGAACAGTACCGCGCCCTGAACGGTACCGTGCAAAAGCTGGTCCGCCGCCAGCAGGAGCTTTGCTCGACCCTGATTACCGACGCGCAGGATCTGCTCGCAAAGGGCGATAAGGATGCGGCCCAGCGGAAGCTTTATCAGGTGCGGCAGGGGATGCCTAAAAACAAACAGCTTTCCAAGCTGATCGAGGAGCCCGCCAACCGCCGCCTGCTGGAGCAGGTGAACAATATGATGATTACGGATTCCTATAAAGAGGAAGCGCGCGAACTCCGCGAGGAGCTTTTCTTTACGGTCGACGAAAAAGGGCACGACGCCGGCCTGACCGATAAGGGGTGCGAAACGCTCAGCCCGGAAGATCCGGAAAGCTTCCTGATGCCCGACCTCGCCACGGCTCTTTCAGAACTCGAAGGCCGGGTCGGATTGGCTCCGCAGGAAAAACTGGTGATCCGTCAGAAACTTCAGGATGAGTTTACCCACCGCAGCGAGCGCATTCATGCCGTGAATCAGCTGATCCGCGCCTATTGCATCTATGAAAAGGATGTGGAGTACGTGGTGCAGAACAATCAGGTAATCATCGTGGATACGTTCACCGGTCGTCTGATGGAAGGCCGCCGCTGGAGCGACGGCTTGCATCAGGCCGTCGAAGCCAAAGAGGGCGCAAAGATCGAGCGCGAAACCCAGACGCTGGCGACGATTACCATTCAAAACTATTTCCGTATGTACAAAAAACTCGCCGGTATGACCGGTACCGCCGATACCGAGGCGGGCGAGTTCCATGAGATTTACAAGCTCGATGTCGTGGTTGTTCCAACGAACCGTCCGATACGCCGCGTAGATATCAACGATCAGATTTACAAAACCAAGCGCGAAAAATACCACGCGGTGATCGAGCAGATCAAAGAGTGCCATAACAAAAAACAGCCGGTACTGGTTGGTACAGCGACGGTTGAAACGTCTGAGGTAATCAGCCGTATGCTCGACCGTCAGGGTATTCCGCACAACGTACTCAATGCCAAGAACCACGCCCGCGAAGCGGAGATTGTCTCGCTGGCCGGTCAGCCCGGCGCGATTACCATCGCCACCAACATGGCCGGTCGCGGTACCGACATTAAGCTCGGCCCGGAAGTGGTCTGGGTTAAACGCGAGCAGATCATTTCGCAGATGTCTCTCGCCGACAAACCCGAAGGCGAGTCGCTCACGCTGAAAAAACTGCTCATGGAAAAACCGTGCGGTCTCTACGTGATCGGCTCAGAACGCCATGAAGCCCGTCGCATTGACCGCCAATTGCGCGGACGTTGCGCCCGCCAAGGCGACCCCGGCCTTTCCCGTTTCTATGTCTCGCTTGAAGACGACCTGATGCGCCTGTTCGGCTCCGACCGCATTGCCAATATCATGGAAAAACTCGGCATCGAAGAGGGCGAAGTGCTCGAACATCCGTGGCTGAACAAGTCCATCGAGAAAGCACAGCAGCGCGTCGAGCAAATGAACTTCGGCATCCGCAAAAACACGCTGCGTTACGACGACGTGATGAACCAGCAGCGCACCGTGATTTACAGCTTCCGCCAGGCCGTTCTGCGCAGCGAAGACCCGCGCGAACAGCTCTACGATATCGTTCACGATATCATCAGCGACAACGCGCCGGCACCTGCTGAAGAATTTGTCGCCTGGGCTAACAATACATTTCCAATCGGCCTGCGCGTCGAGGATATTGCCGCCGCCGCAGATGCAGATGCGAAAACTGAACTGGTGTTCGATAAAGTCAAAGAGGCATATGAGCTGAAAATCACACACGAGGATCCGGCGCGCGTCAAAGGACTGGAACAAATGATTATTCTGCAATCGGTGGACGAACACTGGCAGGAATATCTGCGCAACATGGACAGCCTGCGCGAGGGCATCGGCCTGCGCGCCTATGGCCAGCGCGACCCGCTCGTTGAGTACAAGCGTGAAGCCTTCAACCTCTTCGGGGATCTGATGGACCGGATCAAGAACGAAATCGGGCAGAATATTTTCCGTACGGGCTCTTCCATGGAGGCGCTGCAGAGCTTCTGGCAATCCATCAACAAACGGATGGTCATCAACCGCGACACCCAACAGGCCTCCGCGATGGCCGCCGCCAAACAGCAGCAGCTCGGCCACGGCGCACCGCCCGACTCCATGCCGGCGCCGCAACCTATTCGCCATGCCGGACCGGAAATCGGGCGCAACGATCCCTGTACCTGCGGAAGCGGAAAAAAATATAAAAAGTGCTGCGGGGCGTGAGGCAAAAGACGTAACGAGTATGGCGTAACGAGTAATACGTAATGCGTAATGGAGACGAGAAATTCTTTATTACGAATTAATGGAGGTTTAGCATGGTCATATGGTTTATCGGACTGCATCCGGTGATTCAGGCGTTGCTGGCCACACTCTTCACGTGGGGCGTCACCGCGCTCGGCGCGGCGATGGTCTTCTTTTTCAAAACCATCGACCGCAAAGTTCTCGATGCGATGCTCGGGTTCGCCGCCGGTGTAATGATCGCCGCCAGTTTCTGGTCCCTCCTCGCTCCGGCAATCGAAATGGCAGAGGCCGACGGTAATGTCGCCCCCTGGGTTCCCGCCGCAGTCGGGTTTCTGCTGGGCGGACTCTTCCTGCGCGGCATCGACCTGATTCTTCCGCATCTGCATCTGGGCGATTCCATGAGTCAGGCGGAAGGGATTCCCACCTCCTGGCGGCGCAGCGTCCTGCTGGTGCTGGCGATTACGCTGCACAACATTCCGGAAGGGCTGGCGGTCGGCGTTGCTTTCGGCGCGGTGGCGTATAACCTGCCGTCCGCCAATCTCGCTGGCGCCATTGCGCTGGCCATCGGTATCGGCATTCAGAATTTCCCCGAAGGCGCGGCGGTGTCCGTGCCGTTACGCCGCGAAGGGATGTCGCGCCGCAAATGCTTCTGGTACGGACAGCTCTCCGGCGCGGTTGAACCGATCGCCGGGGTCATCGGCGCGGCGTCGGTTCTGCTGATGCGCCCGATCCTGCCATACGCCCTCTCCTTTGCCGCCGGTGCGATGATTTTCGTCGTGGTGGAAGAACTGATCCCCGAATCGCAGTCGAATAAAAACACCGACATCGCCACCATGGGCGCCATGCTCGGCTTCGCCATCATGATGATCCTCGACGTCGCGCTCGGATAATCTCTCCATATGCCTGATATTCTGTCCCCTCATTCTTCTTTTTTCATACATTTAAATGTGCTGAATTGTTTATTTTATATATTGCTTATATTAAGTATTTTATGATTTTTTAAATGCGTAATCTTTCCATACTTTTAAATGTATAAAATGAGTTGTCCGTATGAATCCACTTTGTCCGACCGTCTGGAGAACTTGCCGGGTCATCGCCTGTGAAACCCGGTTGCGCCTGTTGTGGCTTCTGTTCGAAAATAAAAATCTGGGCGTCGCCGAATTAGCAGAACGGATTGGCATTTCTAACCCGAACGCCAGCATTCAGTTGCGCGCCCTCGCGGCTCGCGGACTGATCTCCGCCGTTCGTAAAAAACAACGGGTACTCTACAGGCCCTTCGCAAACCCGACCGTGCGCGGTGCCGAAGCCCTTCTGTCCGCACTGCACACCTGCCATCAGAATGGCGATTCCTTTAAAACGCTTATCCGGCAAGCCACCGCGTTCACCCACTCGCGTCGAATAGAAATCTTTGCGAAGCTGTGCGTGACTCCCTGTACACCCCTCGAACTGCAGAAGCAGACCGGAATCTCCGCGCCCGCGCTGTCGCACCATCTATCCAAGCTGACTGCACGTCGTTTTATTAAAAAATCCGGCGATCGTTACCGCCCGATTTCTGCGCGAAATACGTTGGGGTTCACACTTCAAAAACTTGTGAGAGAAGATTCGCTCAACGAAGGAGCGGCATGACTACGATCCAATGCCGCAGCGGCTGTAAATATTAGCTCGACGAACATTATTCCGTCGAGGCGAACATCCGGCCCGAGGCACCGATCGATTCAAAAAATTTCATACGTAGCTCGATGGTACATTCCGCCGTCTTCCGTTCCGAGAACCGAAGCAGCGGGCGGCAGATTGACGAAATATAGGAATGGGAATACTCTTTTCGTCATGAAGCTCATCAAAAAACTGCTCCTTTATTGCGCTCTTTTCGTCGTGTCTGTGTGCGCACAGGATATGCCGCCGGTCGAAGCGTCTGCCGACGGTCTGGCCGGTTCGGGTAAACTTTTTCGCCACGGATGGCGAAAAGATTCTGCGGGCAACTGGATCGGAACCGGGGATAATTTTGGAAGCGGTTGGCGAAAAGACAGCTCCGGAAATTTGCAGGGCACGGGGGAAAACTTTGGTTCAGGATGGCGGCAGGACAGTTCCGGCAACTGGAATGGTACCGGCGACAATTTCGGATCCGGCTGGCGGAAAGACAGTTCTGGAAACCTGCAGGGAACCGGAGATAATTTCGGGAGCGGATGGAGAAAAGACAGCTCGGGGAACTGGATTGGAACCGGAAATAATTTCGGCAAAACCTATCGCCCGGAATGAGGCTCTCATCGGAGCAACGACAAAAATCGGCAAAAATTATTTATCCATTAGGACCAACCGTTGAGCCCGTGATATGTCTTACACAAACCGACCTACAAATAATTTCTACACATATCCGGCTTCACCCGACATCCCCCTCTGTATTCGACCTGAAGAACTTTCGCCAAATGCCACTGAAGCCGCTCGAACGAAAAATTGTCTAACGCCCTTTGGCCAGTTAACATTGAGCAAAGAAACACAGGGGTCTCACGATCGGCTATACGCTGAATGTAGCAACCACGATCATTACAGAAAGTGAGAGATTTTGCGTGACACTCCTGATAAATGCGACTGGCCAGCGCGTTTACAACTACTATACATTTAGGTCTTGCGGCTTCGATAAGTTCGCACGCAATTTGGAACTGTTTCTCTCCAAAGTCTAGTAGCTCAATTGAGTCGTCTTTTTTACGAGAAATTTTCTGTGAAAATGTCTTTTGGTTGGTTTCTCGAACAAAAAACAGATCAATATGCTCCCAAGAAAAACCCAAGGCCTCGGATAAGGGGTCGAATCGCTTAAAATAACGATGTTTTTTTCTAAGCTCATCTTGAAGCCCAATATCTACCTCTGGATCGAATGATGACCAATTCCGCCAGGAGTAATAAGTTTCAATATCCCCCTGCCCTCCAATTTCTTTAAACCATTTACGAAACTCTTTGGCACTAAAAGATGGATTCATGCCAACAAATAGAAGGCCTTCGGTAACGGGTTGAACGGGGACGAGCGGTGAAAGAATGGAGTCATCATCACTGTCCTTAAACTTTTCTCTCCATAAGCTCTCAAGTTTTTTGTAGAGATCCTTCCGCATTCTGCTGCCACTCAACACCCCCCCAGAACCAAACGAACCTTTCACTATCGAGTTGGTTTGCGAACCGATCCCGGCGACCAAGCCACTCAGGTTGTTCCAGATCAGATCCAAGGCGGCTTTCACGTCTGCCTGAAGGGCTTCGCCATAAAGATGGTCTTTGGATTCAAACGGGATTTCGATTGTGACAGAGAGCTTGTCTTTATTTTTTGCGCCGACAGCTAGTTCTAAGCGCCGCCCTGCGATCTGCGTTTCGAGCATGCCTTTGTCTTCAGCCCAACTTTTGAGCGTTTTTGTAGAAAGCGATTTTTCACGACCGGGGCTACTAAACTCCACCTTCACGCTATTCTTTTTTACAACTAAAGCTATTTCGGACTCCGGCTTCAGCGTCATCAATGCATACGACTTCTTCTTCGCCCTCTTAAGGCCCGGATATTCGGACTCAAAGAAATTAAAAAATTGTGCGGTCGCTACTTCGCTCATCACATTCCCCTTGCTAGTTGATTTGCTTTACCGCCCATGCAGTTCGAAAAACCTTTTTTTCTGGCGGTCTTTTTTGGCACAACCAATGTTTATTTTACGTTTTGAGAAGTCCGGACGCGGCAAAATCTTATCGCAATCCTAACCCCGATCCTGCTGCAGAAAACCAGCACATTATGTTGCTGGCAGATGCGGATAGTTTGTCTGATATCTACATGCCTTGGCTTGGCTTGTAAGTATGAACCTTCTTCGATGAAAGCTCTGCCGCCAGCTTGAGTCGGGATGCCTTAAAACACTTTTGTAAAAACAGAGCCGAGGCGCCCCGACTCTGTGCAACAAGATCAATCTTTGAAAACTGATGGCCTGATGGTCGTTGGCTGAACCACCCAATTGACTTTGCAGCCTTTGTATTTTGCTTCAATACGCCGCTTTGCCTCGCTCGAACCGGCTGATCCAACGTCCATTTTTTCATATTGATTAGCGGCGGTGCTATTACTGTCAACCCGATACACCATGTACTGCATTGCCATACTTATACTCCTTCATTTTTAGCTCCATAGTTTTCAAAGCGTGCTAGAGCCATCGCACGAGTTGATTTGAAAATTCCGGTTGTCGTTCATTCAGTTCGAAAAACCTTTTTTATTCTAGCGAGCTTTTCGGACGTAACCAATATTTATTTTTGTCGTGAGAAGGTCGGATCGCGGTCAAATCTTATCGCCAGCTTCACCCCAATCTCTGCTGCAGAAATACCGGCACGTTATGCTGTCGACAGACGCAGAAGGTGTGGCCGGTACCGCCGGACACCGGGTTGGCTTTGGTGTAGAAGAAGGCGGCAGTTGCCGGAGAGAGATCGCTGCTCGGATTGCCGAGCGCCTTGAGGCGGCAAAAGCCATCAGCGTGGAATCATGCTCCACCGGAACATCCCACGGTCTTTCGAGCAGAATAACAATCCTATCCCCCTGCAACTTCGGGTTTATTGTTTCCCAGTACACGCGCACCTCCCGTCAAAATCTACCGACTTGCGAGCCGATCTCAAATTTAAAGACGGCTTAAATGTAGCGTGCCAGGTAGGACACCAGGCGTCCATGACAGATATTTTTTCGGAGAATTTTTTATGCAGCGAGGGGCTTTTTTGGATCGTCTGGCTTATTTATTAGCGTCTTCGCGACTTCGCGGTCATTAACTCATTCCAGATTCTGTGATTTTAATACGAATCTTTTCGCTGGGAATATCTCTACTTCTACAGCGACAGCAGTTCCTGAACGTCGTTCCAGGTGAGCGCCTGCATAAATTCGCCTTCTTTTTCGAGTGTGGCGGAAATAACGCTCTGTTTGCGCTGCTGCATCTGGAGAACTTTTTCTTCGACGGTGTCTTTGGTGATGAGCTTGACGCTGTACACGGTATTTTTCTGTCCGATGCGGTGCGCACGGTCGGTCGCCTGATCTTCGACCGCCGGGTTCCACCACGGGTCGTAGTGGATGACCATGTCGGCGCCGGTGAGATTGAGTCCGCTTCCGCCGGCTTTCAGGCTGATAAGAAAAACCGGAATGGAGCGGTCGGTGTTGAATTCTTTCACCATCGCCTGCCGGTTTTTCGTGGCGCCGTCAAGGTAGCAGTATTTGAGTTCGCGCGCCTCGAGCTCGCGCCGCAAAATGGCGAGCATGGAGGTGAACTGGCTGAAGACCAGAATGCGGTGGCGCGCATCGATGGCTTCGTCGACCAGTTCGAAGAAGAGCTCCATTTTGGCGGACGGAAACTCGCTCTTGAGGTTCGGCAGTTTGAGCAGGTCGAGATGACAGCAGGTCTGGCGGAGGCGCAGCAGTGTTTTGAAAATCTGCATGCGCGAACGGTTGAAGCCCTGCGAGGCAACCATGTCGCTGATTTTGCGCTTGGAGCTTTCCAGCAGCTCTTTGTAGACCAGATACTGGTCTTTGCTGAGCGTGTTGTGCGCAACGCGCTGGATTTTTTCGGGCAGGTCTTTGGCGACTTCACGTTTGAGGCGGCGCAGCAGGAACGGATGCAGTTTGCGGCGCAGCTTGATTTGAGCCAGCTCGCCGTCGGGTCCGCCGCGGCTGATTGGCAGTTCGTAATTTTCACGGAAGGCCTTGTGATTGCTAAGGTATCCGGGCATCAAAAAGTCCATGATAGACCAGAGGTCGGCAACGCTGTTTTCGATCGGCGTACCGGTGAGAACCAGTTTGTGCATGGCGCGGATTTTTTTGGCGGCAACGGCGTTTTGTGTCGTGCGGTTTTTGATGTGCTGTGCCTCATCCAATACCGCTACGGAAAATTCGTGCTTCAAATACTCATCGAGATCGCGCCGCAACAGGGCGTAGGAGGTGATGACCAGATCGCTTTCGCCCACTTTTTCCCAATGGTCGTGGCGTTCAGCGCCGTGCATTTTCAATACGCGCAGTCCAGATGTAAACTTTTCGGCTTCCTCGGCCCAGTTTTCCACCAGACTGGTCGGGCAGACGATAAGCG
>JBILEA010000085.1:0-10150 GCA_044352355.1 Pontiellaceae bacterium
AATCCGCTCGATGCCTCGGCGGTTCATCCGGAGCGCTACAAGCTGGTCGAACAGATTGCCACCGATCTCGGTGAGCCGCTTCAGAAGCTGGTCGGCAACGTCGAAATCGTCAGCAAAATAAAAATTGAAAAGTACAAGAGCGACGCCGTCGGCGAGTTGACGCTGAAAGATATTGTCGACGAGCTGAAAAAGCCGGGCCGTGATCCGCGCGAACAGTTCGAAGCCGTCGGCTTCCGCGACGATGTGATGACAATGAACGATCTTAAAGAAGGCATGGAACTGAAAGGGATTGTCACCAACGTGACGGCTTTCGGCGCGTTCGTCGACATCGGCGTCCATCAGGACGGACTGGTCCATATTTCCCAGCTATGCGACCGCTACATCAGCGATCCGGCAGAAGTTGTACAGGCGGGCGACCGCATCACCGTGAAAGTGCTGGAAGTGGATCTGGAGCGCAAACGGATTTCGCTGACTGCCCGCAAGAACGACAACAAAACAGGCCCAACCAAGGGCGCCGCACCGCGACCCCAACAAAATAAGCCTCAACAGCGCCAGCCGCCGCGCGGATTTTCAGCCAATCCATTTGCAGGACTATAGGGTCACCGGATGTATGCAACAGCCCGGTTTGGGTGAAAAACGTCCACTAACTTTTTTTTCGTGCATTTACATATGCTTTTACTATGCTTCGCGCGTGAATAAACAAATTTTTGCCTTCGTTGTACTCGCCTGTGCGGCATTCCATGGTGTTGCACAAAATGATGGTTCGGCTTTTGATTTTAATGCGCTCAAAAACCGCGCACAGAATCTGGCGGCCGCGCCTTATCAGGCTCCTGACAAAACACTTCCTCAGGAACTAAGCCGTTTAAATTACGATGAGATGCGTAATATCCGCTTTGATCCTAAGGCCTCCATCTGGCGCATGGAGCGCCTTCCCTTCCAGCTCCAGTTTGTTCACCGCGGCGGAGCACAAACCGGACGCATTACCATCAATTCAGTCGAAGACGGTCGTGTCGAACCCATTCCATTTTCAAAAAATCTTTTCAATTACTCACAGGCGAAAATCAATGGCCGCCTTCCGGATGACTTGGGCTTCAACGGCTTCCGCATCCATTATCCAATCAACTCGATGGAGTATCTCGACGAAATCGTCGCTTTTCAGGGTGCCTCCTACTTCCGGGCCCCCGGCAAAGGGTTACACTACGGACTTTCCGCCCGCGGACTGGCCATTAATGTAGCGGGAAACACCCCGGAAGAATTCCCGGAGTTTGTCGAATACTGGATTGAAAAACCGGGCAATCGGGCCGATCGCATAAAAATATTCATTCTAATGAACAGTCCGAGCCTGGCTGGAGCCTATGAAATGCTCCTCATCCCCGGCGCAGACACCATCATGGAAATCAAAGCGACGCTGTTCGCCCGCACCACGGTCAAAGAACTCGGCCTGGCCCCTCTGACCAGTATGTTCTGGTTTGGCGAAAACTCTACTTCCCGTCACGGAGATTTCCGGCCTGAAGTGCATGATTCCGACGGATTGCTTGTTCACACCGGTGCTGACGAATGGCTCTGGCGTCCACTCGCCAAGGAAAAAGATGTACGAATTTCCTGCTTTGCCGATACGACCCCGCGCGGATTCGGACTGCTTCAGCGCGATCGAAGCTTCTCCAGCTATGAAGATCTGGAAACCTTCTATCATAACCGCCCAAGCACCTGGATTGAACCAGGCTCAGACTGGGGCCGCGGAGAAATCCGGCTTTGCGAATTGCCATACGGTGAAGAATATTTCGACAACATTGTGGCCTTCTGGACTCCAGCCGAGCCGCTCACCCCTGAAAAACCGCTTGAATTTTCGTACCGCTTGCACTGGTTCAAGGACGACCCCGCACTGCCGCCACTGGCCCGCACGCTGGCCACCCGCATCGGCAATGCCACGGAGTATCCAGGGGCCAAAAAATTTGTACTCGATTTCAACAATACCCCCGGACTCGACCGAAACAATCCGGACAGCGTCAAACCGATTGTATCCGTCACCAACGGCAATCTAAAAGGGAAACATCTCCAGCGCAATGACCCCGGCAACGCATGGCGCGTCTTCTTTGATGTTGAACCTATTGATAAAACAAAACCTGTCGAAATGCGCTGTTTCCTGCAATCGGGCGGACTGCCGCGGAGTGAAACGTGGACTTACTTTTGGAACCCATAGAACCCTTTGTTCCCACCTGGGGCAGCCCGGAAGAATGGAACAGTGCCTGCGAAAAACTCGAGAGCTACTTACGAGCTCATGAGGTGGATAGTCATTTGCACCGCGCACACCTTATTACCATGATTTTGCGCCGCGTCAGCCACCGCTGGCAAGGTCAGACCCCGCCGGAGCCTCTGGCAACGCTTGTGATTGAAGAAACCAACCGGCTGCTTAATGAATGGTTCACCCGCATCATGGATCTTCCCGCCGGAACGGATACCAATTTCACTGCGGCCGACGGACGTGTCGCGCTATTTCTCTGCGACGGCCCTTTTCGCTGGCCCTACGCCTTTATGGCCACCCAGCAGATTCCCGACGACTTAAAAACCGCTATGCGCAGCAGTCTGATGCGTGCCGGACCTGAACTGCAAATCAGCAACATGGTTCCCCGCCCGATCGATCTGGGAATGCTCCCCGCCTTCGCCGACGATGCCATGGATACCCTGAACCGCATGCCGGTTATCAAGGCTTTCATTGGCTGGCTTATTTTCCTGACTATTTTAACTTATCTTTTCTGGATGACACGATGACGGCTGTAAAACTTCTATCAGGCGCACAGAAAGTGCGCCGGCGGATTCTCTTCTTCTCGCTGGTGTTGCTACTCACAACTCTAGCCACCTGGGTCATGGCCGACATTCTCTGGCGCGGAGGCATGAACAGTTGCGAAATTGCCATTCTGGTGCTGTTTGCTGTACTGTTTACGCCGGTTTCGTTTGGTATTGTTCAGGCGCTGACCGGATTCCTTATCCTTTGGCACCGTCGCGACTCAGCCCGCCTGCTTGCGCTACTCGAAAAAAAGGACGTGGCTGTAGAACTTCCCGTTACCGCAGTGGTCCTGCCGATTTTCAATGAAGACGTCAGTCGCGTTTATGAAGGCTTGCGAGCTATTTACCGTTCCGTTGAAAAAACCGGAAACCTCTCGCGCTTCGACTTCTTCATTCTCAGCGATTCCAATGATCCGAACAAATGGATCGAAGAGGAAATGGCGTGGGCTGAACTCTGCAAGCAGGTACACGGCTTCGGACGCATCTTCTATCGTAAACGCAAAATATCACTGAATCGCAAAAGCGGAAACATCAGCGACTTCTGCCGCCGCTGGGGTAGCAAGTACCGCTATATGGTCATTCTGGATGCCGATAGCGTAATGAGTGGCGATTGCCTCGTTAAACTCGCGCAACTCATGGAATTACATCCGCAGTCCGGCATTATTCAGGCCGCGCCTGTTCAGTCCATGAGCGAAAGTCTCTTTGGCCGGTGTATGCAATTTGCCGGCACGTTGTACGGTCCGATCTTTCAGGCCGGTCTTAATTTCTGGCAGGCCGACGAAGGCAACTACTGGGGTCATAATGCGATTATCCGCCTGGCACCATTCATCGAACACTGTGCGCTGCCCGACCTGCCCGCCAGCAAAACACCTCGCGCAAAATACATGAGCCACGACTATGTCGAAGCAGCCCTCATGCGCCGTGCCGGGTACGAAGTCTGGCTGGCTTATGGACTGGGCGGTAGCTATGAAGGCGGCCCGCCGACGCTTACTGACATGGCCAAACGCGACCGGCGCTGGTGCCGGGGAAACTTCCAGCACAGTTGGCTTATGCTCTCGCCCCACGTTCGTCCAATCAACCGCCTGCACCTGATGCTCGGTGTTATGAGCTATCTTTCGTCGCCACTCTGGTTCTTCTTTATGCTTTTAGGAACCATGCAGTTCGTATTTGCGTCCCGCTTTACGCAACGAACCTTCGACTACGACGTTGGATTATCCTCTTTTTTGGATATCGGCGGGAACCGACTGGCTATCATTCTTTTCAGCACGACCATCTCCCTGCTCTTCCTGCCTAAACTGCTCGGACTGCTTCTCATTCTATTTAGAAAGCAGGACGCCAAGCCGTTCGGCGGACGTTTGCGCGCCACCGCCAGCGTACTGATTGAACACTTCTTTTCCATGCTGATCACCCCGATCCTTATGCTGTTTCACTCCCGTTTCGTACTCGGTGTAATGGCTGGACAGGAAGTCGGCTGGGGATCCCAGCGGCGCGGTGGCGATGACGGTATTGTGTGGGCAGAAGCTATCGAAGCGCACTGGGGACACTCACTCATCGGTGCGGTTTGGGGTGCACTGGCCTGGTGGATTAATCCCGCCTTTTTCTGGTGGATGAGCCCCATTTTCATCGGACTGGTCTGCTCCATTCCACTTTCCGTGCTATCCAGCAAAACATCACTGGGAACCTGGTTCCGCCAAATGGGTCTTTTTGTAACTCCGCAGGAAAGCCATCCGCCCGTCGAGCTGGCTGAACTGCAGGTTAGTCTAGATGCCTGCAAACAGCACGTACCCCCGCTCGAACTACTGCGGAAAAACTACGGGTTCATGCAGGTTGTCATCGATCCTTACGTCAACGCCATTCACATCTCCCTCCTGCGACGACGCAACAAACACCGCCGCCTCGACAGTGCCTATTTCACACAGCTGCAGAATCGTGTCGTCACCGAGGGCCCCGATGTCCTCGGCCGCCGCGAGCAAATGGCTTTGCTGTTAAATCCCGAATGCATGGCCTGGCTGCACGAACAGATCTGGTTGCTCCCGCTTGAAAAGCTCGCCCCGTGGTGGAAAACCGCACTGCGGCAATACAACATTCTGGAAAGCAAGCCGACGACCGCGCTCTATCTGTAAAACCTGAGCGAACGTTTACTCTCGGCCGGAACGGCGGAAAAGGCTTCGGAATCCGCTCGTTAAATGAACCCCGGCGATTGCCAACCCCACCAGCAGCAGCGAAGTGCCGCATGGATAAGCGAGATAGCGCGGCTCCCAGCAGGGATAATACTTCTGCTTAAAGAAAAACAGCCGCTTGTAGCCGTAAAACCGTTCGAGATTTTCGAAGACAAACCGGATGGACCGATCATATACGTTGTGCTCGCTCGGATCTGCAGTATTCGCAAGAGGCGCGCTGCCAAAACAGACTTCTTCGACTCCTTGATCCAGGAAAAACTGCATCGCTTCCAAAATCAGGAAGTCCATCACATCTCGGGCCTGAACATGACTCCGCATGAGATCAAGACATCGGCCCTTCCCATGGGCATACGAATGCCAAGTGGCGAAAGATTCCAGCCGTCCGTCCGGAGCCCTGACAACCGCCACGCCTTTTTCACGAATGGTTTGTTTGTTAAACGAACTGAGATCGAAGCTCATTTCCCCGCCGCGCTTACGTGCCAACCATTCCTTAGATAAATCTAAAAGCTGTTGCTCAAGATGCTCGTCATGCACTATCCCGTCGCCGCCATACCACCCAAAGACCAATCCGTTTTTCCGGGCTTTGTTCCGGGCCGTCCGTAAATTCTGGAACCGTGCGCCATCTAGCTTAAATTCAGCCAGCTTAACCCGAGCCTCTTCCGCAATCCGAACGAGCTGAAAGCCTGCGCGGTCGTAAATCTCTCGATGGCTACAATGCGAGCAGTAGAAAACCGGCTTCCAGTCACAAGTGCGGCAATGCTGGATAAATCCATGTACAAGCTTTTCCCGGCAATCCGGACGACAAATAGGATCTGCCAGCACCACCGCAACGTTCCACCACAGCGCATAGGCCACAACCCCCTCCACGCCTTCCTCAAAATAATAATGCTTATCCGGAAGCAGGGCGAATACCGCCATCGGATCATCGGAGTAGTCTCCCACCAGCCGTTTTACATTCTCAAAATCTTCCGGACTGTGTGCATGACGACGTAAAATTACTGGGCGCAACGCCATGATCAAAGCGGCGAGCCCTGCTATCATTCCTTGCAACCGGATCGTATGCAGCAAATGCGCAGCTTCCCGTCCGGCCAGTTCATCCAGGTCGGTCTTGACCTGCAACACCGTCAGAGCCGCGCCGCGAAAAGCCTCCATCCATGACAAAGGATTGCCAAACAGTCCGCGCTCGCCGACCACATAGAGGGATACCGCGCCATAGCCGATAATTAACACCAGTGTTCCGACTGCAAGTCCGGTTCCGGCCCAAAACGAATGCGTATCGGATCGGGCGGAGAATATTTTGCGGTGCCGAATCAATGCGACCAGCAGGACAACGGCAACCGCCGAACGGTTCCAATTGAACGTCTGTGTGAAATTTAAAATCGCGGATATCGTTAAAACAATCGCAGTCATGTACCAAGCGACCCTCTTATGCCGATATAATCCCCGGGCCAGCACCAGCAGAAGCGCTCCCGAAAGAAACAGAAGAAAACGGCCGTGCTGACTGACTTCCAACGGGACCCACTCCTCCATTTCTGCAATAAAGGAAGGAGCTCCAGGAAAAACGGTTGCCAGCATACCGGCGATTCCGCAAAGAGCCACCGAGGCGGGCAGAAAAATCAGGGCGGCCCGGCGGGAAATCAAAGCGACAAAAAGTAAAACCAGCAACGTGCCATATATAAACATCTCACCGGAAAATGTGTTTTTTTCTTCTTCAGATGATGCCGCCGCCAAATCATCGCCTAATGCCCACGCCACACCTTGCAGTAATACCGGAGCAAACTCGGGAACCGGACCGTCAAATCCATGATTCATCCCTTGCAACAGATACACTTGATGGGGAGATTTAAGCAATCGGATCCAGGTCGTCTTGGCCATAAAATCAGCGGTTCCGTGATACTGGACCACCCGCAATCTTTCCATTGCCCGATTGAACTCGTGCAAATCAAAGGTTCCCGGCCCGGTCGGTGTGATCCCGACCATATCCGGAGCGCGGATCCCGTACCGCCCGCGACTGTCCAAACTCAACAGTAGTAATCCGGCCAGCGCTGGCGATCGATTCGTTCCACCGGCCGCCGCAACCGCCTGCACCGCACCAATACTCCAGCCCGCATAGAGAACGGGCAGCTCTTTTGCATTCAACCGTTCAGCCGCAAACGCGGCCGCAGCAGCCATATCTTTCGCAAGCGTCGATTGATCAAAATCTGTTGCGGCATATTTTTCGAAATCGAAACCAACCACCGCCAGATTAGCCTCCTGCAACCAAGTGCAAACGGTATGTTCCCAATCGCTCCAGCCGCCGTCTCCCGACCCAAAAACCACTAAGGCCCGCGGGTCGCTGCCAGCCGTAGCGTAAAGACGAAGATCAAAAGGACCGCGTGTAAGCTCAATACCTGTCAAAGGAGGCCACTCCCGCACATCCTCTGCGGCACGCCCTGCCAGCGGAAAAATCAAAAAACTCAGGAGAAGAACCCTTAAAACCGTGGATTTCACCATATAAGTTACTCCGTGCAGCACCAACTGAAGAAAAAGCGTAGCCCTACAGGCCAGAGATATAAGCAAGATGCCGTACAAAGGCAATCACAGCCATAAGCCAAGCAGGACCAGAATCAGCGCAGCACAAGCCTCAATCAGCGCCATACGGGCAATGTCGATCTTTGGAGCCAGTACTTTAACCCGTTCATGATTCCATAGCCCGAACGCCGCATCCAGCAACAGCAATATCGCCGCCCAATTCCTGATTAAATCCCAGTTCATTTTTTGTAAAAGTCTGGCCGTTTTAAGCTACACATTTGCAAAAAATGCTCTAGGCAGACCGACCCTTTCACCGTGAATTACTCATATTCTCCACCATCTTCAAAACAACATCACCAACCGTCTGCAGACTTTTAACGGACAACTTATCGAGCGTATCGTTTGTGGTGTGCCAATAGTCATTAAGACCCGGAGCGGAGCCATATTCAAAATCAATCACATCGACCGCCGGCATTCCGGCCAGCAGAAATGGAACATGGTCATCCAGAATTGAACCAGGTCCGAGACTGAACTGCGGACGGACCCCCAGTTCGTGGGCCGCGAAAAACAGCTCCTTAACCAGTTCACGGGAACTGTTGCGAGGAATTGAAATATTCAAATTTTTGTCGCCGATCATATCCAGCACGATCACTGCTTCAACCAGCCTCGCCCCGCCCGCTTCATAAATCTGCTGTGCCAGACGACGACTGCCGTGCAGTCCGTCATGCGGACCGTATTCCTTGCGGCATTCCTCGCCATCAAAAAAAGCGATCAGAAATTCTGTTTCGAACGGTCCGCGCTTTTTTAGCACCCGCGCCAGCTCTAACAGCACGCCGGAACTGGAGCCTGAATCATTTGCGCCCTGAAAATCTTTGGATATCCCGCTTTTTGTATCGAAATGCGACGCCAGCACAATCAATCGGTTCGTTTTACCCGGAATCCGGCCCAGCACATTATTAAAATGCATTTTCCCGTTCGGCGTATCTTCGGAAAACGTATCAATCGTCGTTTTCAGCCCAAGCGCTTTCAACTTACTCTCTAATAACACCGCTGCCCGACGTGCACCGCCTCCACCCGCTTCACGCGGGCCAATCTTAACCAGCGACTCCGTCTCAGCCATCGCCTTCGCGCCATCAAAAGACGCCTTTCCGCAACCGGAAAAAATCAGAAGACCGGCGCACAGCACTAAAAAGTTCAAACTATTCAAAAAGTTCATCCATTCACCTTCAGCCTGTTTAATAAAACAAAACAACATTTATTTCAGCTTCAACGTATCAAGGATTGTTTGAAAATCTTCCGGCACCGGCGCGGTGACTCGCACCGCCGCCGTTCCGCCCTGGGGATCAGGAAGAATCAGCCGGCAGGCATGTAGCATTTGGCGCGGCACGGAACGAAAAACAGGGTTGCCTCGTTGCTCGCCGGCGTATTCTTTATCGCCCAGCACAGGATGGCGCACGGCAGCCAAATGCTTACGAATCTGATGCGTGCGACCCGTGTGAATGCGCAGTTCCAGATAACTTGCATCCCGGTTGCTGTCCAGCACGTTCACCAGCGTGGTCGCCGACTCGCCATCAATATCGCGCATGATGGTTTTGAGCGTCTCTGAAACGCGGCCGATAGCGATAGCGCGATAAATTTTTACAAGCTTCTCCGCTTTGAAGAGCGGAATCATTTTTTCCTTGGCCTCCGCATTGGCGGCAAACAACACGCACCCCGACGTGTCGCGATCGAGACGATGCACGGCGCAAAGCTGAGGGTTATCCAATTCATGCTGCAAACGCACTTCCAAACTGCGCGCGCTGCCGTTCGTCACGATGCCGGACGGCTTATTGACAACAATCAGGTCGCCCGCCCGTTTCAGAATTTCAATTTTATGCGATTTCGCCTCAGGGCGTACCGTTTCGATTACATCTTTGAGCTTGAGCGTATGTTTGGCCATCCAGACCCGTTTGCCGTTCACAAAAACCTGACGCGCATCGAGTAATACCCGCGCCTGCTTTTTAGAGCAGCGCAAACGGTCGGAAAGAACGTCTACCAGCGGCAACCCTTCTTCGTTCGGTTTAACCTGAAATGTTGCACGACTCATTGAGTTTTATCCATTTCTGCGCAGGCTTCATCGATGAGCATAGCGGCTTTTTCAACTTCTTCCACGGTGACATTAAGCGGCGGGAGCATCCGCAATACTCTCACCGCCGTAGCGAGACTCAGCAGCCCCTTGTCTTGTAAAATTTTCTGCAGCGGTCCGGCGTTGTCTTTCAGCACCAGACCAATCATCAGGCCGCAACCTCTGGCGCATTCAATCCACGGATACTTCGCGGCAATCGCCTGAAGTTTTTTAAGGAACAGCGCGCCCATCTTGCTGGCATTTTCGAGCAGATGCTCTTTTTCAATCGTTTCGATGACAGCCAGCGCGGCGGCGCAGGCCAGCGGCGTACCGCCGAAAGTCGTTGCATGATTGCCCGGCTGGAACACATCGGAAACTTTCGGCGAGGCGACGACCGCACCGATCGGGAATCCGTTGCCCAGTCCCTTGGCTAAAGAAAAAGCCTCCGGCTGAACGTCGTAATTCTGAAACCCGAACCATTTACCGGTCCGTCCGACACCCGCCTGCACTTCATCGAAAAACAGCAGGAGATCCTTTTCGTCGCAGAGTTTCCGCAGCCCTTTGATAAAGG
>JBILEA010000336.1:0-2881 GCA_044352355.1 Pontiellaceae bacterium
CCAATACCACGTCAAAGTCGAGTCCTTCACGCTCCATGCGGGTCAGGATGTAATTGCAGGTTCCATTCAGAATACCGTACATGCTCTTAATCTGATTACCGACCAAGCCGTCGCGCAGAGCGCGCAGCACCGGAATGCCGCCACCGACGCTGGCTTCAAAATAGAGTCCGGCACCGCTCTTTGCAGACGCTTCGAACAGCTCGCGGCCCGCTTCGGCCAGAAGCGCCTTATTGGCCGTTACGACCGGCTTGCCATTTTTCAATGCACGCAGAACAAAATCCTTCGCAAACTTGACCCCGCCGATCAGCTCGACAATCACATCGATTTCCGGATCGTCGATCACCGAAAGCGCATCGGTCGTCAAAAGGGCTTTATCCACTTTGACACCACGATCGGTTTTGATATCGAGATCAGCGATTTTTCCAATGGTTGGAAAAATACCGGTACGCTGCGCCATCAGCTCGCCGTTTTTGAGGATCGCCTCAACCACGCCAGCGCCGACCGTGCCGAATCCCAGAATTCCGATTTTAATCTCTTTCATAAATTGTCCTTCGGACAGGCCTGAGACCTTAGACTTGAGGCTTTAGGAAAAAATTCGAGTTCCCCGCCCTAAGGTCTACAGCCCAAAGCCTAACGCCTTTTTAGTGCCGCAGACTTTACCGCAAAGCCAACCAAGCTCAAGGCGAAAGCCGCATAAGAAAGTCGAAAATCTCCATATCAAAGGTCAAAAGTGCACCTCACTCCCCCGCTCCGGCTTTCAGACTTTCGGCTTTTAGACTTTCGACTTGTCCGAAGCGGGCAGATCGGTACGATGGGCGACTATTTTAAGGAGCTGACTATGAAATTAAATCCGTCCCCCAGTTACAGCATTGATCTATCGGTTGAATCCAGCCTCGACCGCCCGGCGCTCGAAAAAATCATCACAGACGCCGAAGGGGTTCCTGCCCTGTCCGAAGGCATTGCCGTACTTTTCCATTTTGTGGTTAATGCACGTGACAGCGCCCATCAGCAGGAAATTCTCCAAGCTTTGGATTCCGCAGAAGGCACCCGTGTTCTCTCCGCTGATGAGGTGACGTTCCGCTCGCATATCGGCGGAAAAATCGCGGTAACGAGCAAACTGGATCTCTCCGCTAAAGGCGCGCTGGCTATCGCCTACACGCCAGGCGTCGGGCGCGTCTGTATGTCGATCCATGAGGATGTTGCTCGTGCCGATGCACTGACGGTTAAAAAGAATATGGTGGCGGTCGTCTCAGACGGCACGGCGGTACTCGGCCTCGGCGATATCGGTCCCGAAGCCGGCATGCCGGTGATGGAAGGTAAAGCCATGCTGTTCAAGGAGTTCGGCGATGTAGATGCCTTCCCAATCTGTCTGGCCACCAAAGATACCGAAGAAATTATCCGTACCGTAAAACTGCTCGCCCCAACGTTCGGCGGCATCAATCTGGAAGACATCTCGGCTCCGCGCTGTTTTGAGATTGAGGAACGGCTGAAAGCAGAAATGGATATCCCGGTTTTCCACGACGACCAGCACGGCACGGCGGTTGTTTCGCTGGCTGCCCTCTATAACGCACTCAAAATCACCGGCAAAAAAATGGAAAATCTGAAGGTGATCGTAAACGGTATCGGCGCGGCGGGTGTGGCCTGCTCGAAGATTCTGCTGGCAGCTGGTGTGAAAAATCTGATCGGTTTTGACCGCACCGGCGCCATCTATCGCGGTCGCAAAGACGGCATGAATTCGGTTAAAGAATGGTTTTCCCAGAACACCAACCCCGAAAACGAACAAGGTTCGCTGCACGACGCCATGAAAGGGGCCGATCTATTCCTCGGCGTTTCCGCACCGGGTTGTATCACCGCCGAAGACCTGAAAAATATGGCAAAAGACCCGATTGTCTTCGCCATGGCCAACCCCATTCCGGAAATTATGCCGGAAATTGCCAAGCCCTATGTGCGAATCATGGCAACGGGCCGTTCCGACTATCCAAACCAAATCAACAACGTACTTTGCTTCCCCGGCATTTTCAAAGGCGCACTGCGTTGCCGCGCTAGTGCCATCAGCGAAGGGATGAAACTGGCGGCGGCACGCGCAATTGCCCGTCTCGTTGCAGACGATCAGCTTTGTGAAGAATTCATTATTCCGTCCGTCTTTGACCGGCGTGTTGGCGATGCCGTGGCCGACGAAGTGGAACGCGTAGCCCGCGAAGAAGGTCTCGCTCGCGAAGTCATTGACAGCAAAACATTATATAAACTGAGATAAGATCGGAACGATGGATGGCTGGATGGCTGGATGATCTCGTAATCGAGATGCACGTCTTTGCAAAGAAGTTACAGAAAACTCCGCCCAACAGAATCAAACAGTCTGGACGGAGAATGACCCGGATTCTGCGCGGTAAACAAGAAGCCGAATAATGCCATAGAAACATCAAATCCAGCCATCCGGTATTCCAGTATTCCATACTGCAATCAGACAGACCGAATGACTGCGCCAGAGATCGACTCCACTTCGATGAGGCGGTGCAGAAGTGCGTGGTGCAGAATGCACAGGTCTGCAGTCGTTGAGCGGGTGTGAGCGTAATACAACGCGTCCATCTGCTTATCAATCTCAACAAAGGCATCAGAATAACTGAAAACGGCAGGAAAATAGTGCTGGGGATCCTTTAACACGTCGCCGTTAGCCAGTTTAGGAACCTGGCCGCAAAGCCACATTTTACCGCTGAGTACACTGAGCAGTTGCAGAAAACGATCGAGCGAGGTGCCATAAAAAATCATAATCAAAGGGCTTGGCTCGAGACTGGAAGCCACAAAATGCGCAACCGATATTTTCTTTCCCCCGATACCCCAGCAACTGCGACCAATGAAACGACCGCGTCCAAGCAGCCGGATG
>JBILEA010000337.1:0-2880 GCA_044352355.1 Pontiellaceae bacterium
GTAAAATCGGTGCCGGTATTCTGAAGGCCTCCGGCGCGTTTGCCGACTTGAAGAAGAAAACGGACGCAGAAGCCTATGGCGGCGCTCCGCTGCTGGGGGTTAAAGGGATTTGTATTATCGGTCACGGATCCTCTTCCTCTTTCGCGGTTTATAATGCCATCCGTGTCGCAGGAACGGCGATTGAACAGAAGGTTAATCTCTTGATCGAAGAGAAAATCAACGAGGTCTTCAAGGATTGTGAGTAAATCATCCAATAGCCTGCGTACGGTTTCGATCATTGGAACCGGCGCTTATCTTCCGGAAAAAACCGTCACCAACCGTGATCTGGAAAAAGTCGTGGACACGACCGACGAATGGATCTACTCGCGAACCGGCATGCGCGAACGTCGTATTGCCCGCGACGATCAGGCTTCTTCCGATCTGGCTGCTGAAGCCGCTAAAGCGGCACTGGCCGATGCCGGTGTCAGCGCAGAAGAGGTTGATCTGCTTATTGTCGCCACCCTTTCTCCGGATATGTTTTTCCCCAGCACCGCCTGTTTCGTACAAGACAAGATCGGTGCAAAAAATGCCTATTGTTATGATCTCGGTGCGGCCTGTTCCGGTTCACTTTACGCTCTCGAGACCGCCAAAAACCAGATTGCCTGCGGGGCCGTCCATACGGCGCTGGTGATCGGTGCCGAGAAAATGAGCACCTTTATTGACTGGAAGGATCGCAATACCTGCGTGTTATTCGGTGACGGCGCCGGCGCAATGGTTTTGCGTGCAACGGACGCCAAGCGAGGCGTCATGAAGGGCGCTTTCGGTTCGGATGGTTCGCTGGCCTCGTTGCTCTGGACTCCCGGCGGCGGCTCGCGTAATCCCATGACGCACGAAATGCTCGATCGAAACGAACAGTATCTCAAGATGAACGGTCGCGATGTATATAAACACGCGGTTACCCAGATGACCCAGTCGGTGCAGGATGTGCTCGCCGTAAATGGGCTCAGTGCAGAGGATATTAAATGTTTTATTCCGCATCAGGCCAACGCCCGCATCATTAATGCCATCAGCTCGCGTCTGGGTGTTGAAGACCGGACGTTCCTGAATGTTGAAAAATACGCCAATACCTCAGCGGCCGCACTGCCGATTGCTATTCATGAGGCAGTCAAATCCGGACAGGTCCATCAAGGCGATCTCATGCTATTGGTGGCTTTCGGCGGCGGGTTCACGTGGGGTGCCAGTATCGTGGAGTGGACGAAGGGCGCGGCATAGCCGCTTGAATAGCGAATAATGAACAAGGAACACCGAATGTTGAAGTTGGAAAAACCTTGGGCAAAGAATCTTGCCCTTCGAAATTCGACATTCTTGATTCGATATTCTGCGGTTCAAGCGAAATGGAGAGAAACGAAATGAAGCGAGCAATCCTTTTTCCCGGACAGGGTTCACAGTCGGTCGGTATGGGCCATGATTTTTACGAAGCGATTCCTGAGTGCAAAGCGCTTTTCGAAAAAGCCAACGAGGTGCTCGGTTATAACATCGCCGACATCTGCTTCAACGGTCCCGAAGACGAACTGAAAAAATCGCACAACACCCAGCCGGCGATTTTTACCGTCAGTGCCGCCGCTTTTGAGGCGATGAAGCTGAAGAAGCCGATGACTTTTGACTATGCCGCCGGACACAGTCTGGGCGAATGGGGTGCGCTTTATGCCGCTGGCGCGATTTCCTTTGAAGATACCTTGCGGGTTCTCAAAGCACGCGGTGAATTTATTCAGGCCGCCTGTATCGCCAATCCCGGCGCCATGCTGGCGGTGATCAATCTCGACCGTGCCGTACTCGAAAAAATTGCAGATGAAGCGGACGTTACCCTGGCTAACATCAATTCGCCCGATCAGATTGTTCTTTCCGGTACGGCCGAGGGGATTGCAAAAGCCGAAGCGCTTTGCAAAGCCGCTGGCGCCAAACGGGCGCTGCCGCTGCCGGTCGCCGGGGCGTTTCACTCTCCGCTGATGGCTCCCGCTGCTGAAAAAATGGCCGCGTTTCTCCAGACGATTCCGCTGGTTGCGCCGCGTATTCCGGTACTTTCGAATGTCACCGGAGTCCCGCACGCGAGTGTTGAGGCGATCCGCACCGGTATGATTGCGCAGATTACCGGCTCGGTGCGCTGGGTTGAATCGATGCAGTGGCTTGCTGCTCAAGGCGTGACCGAAGCGGTGGAATGCGGCCCCGGCAAGGTGCTGGCCGGACTGATGAAGCGTATTGACAAGAACGTTTCGGTCTCTAACATAAGCGTCATTTCCGATCTGAACGGCTAATCGTAAGAAAAACGAAAACGAATAATCATAGGGGATTTCATGGGACAGTTTGATGGAAAAGTTGCATTGATAACCGGCGCGGCCCGTGGCATCGGTCAGGCGATTGCGCTGAAGCTTGCCGCCAACGGCGCTGATCTTGCGCTTTGCGATCTTAAAGCGGAATGGCTCGAGGAAACCGCTGAAAAAGTGAAGGCCTTCGGACGCCGCGTCGAGTGTTACAGCGTCGATGTCAGCAACGCCAAAGGGGTCGAAGAAGCCGTTAAGAAGATCGAAGCGGATTTTGGCAAAGCGGTCGATGTACTGGTCAACAATGCGGGCATTACCAAAGACGGCCTGCTGATGCGCATGAGCGAAGAAGACTGGGATGCCGTGCTGAATGTTAATCTCAAGGGGGTGTTCCTGTTCACCAAAGCCGCGATGCGCGGCATGATGAAACAGCGTTCCGGCAGCATCGTCAATATCGCCTCCATCATCGGCCTCATCGGCAACCCCGGACAGGCCAACTATGCGGCCTCCAAGGGCGCAGTCATTGCTTTTACCAAAACGGTGGCTAAAGAACTTTCCAGCCGCAACATCCGTTGCAACGCAG
>JBILEA010000338.1:0-2874 GCA_044352355.1 Pontiellaceae bacterium
ATAACCACCCGCCTCGTCAAAGCTGACCACTTTCGAATCATAAAGCGAGTACGGCGAACGGCGTCCGCACACATGAACTCCGCCCTTGAAAAGTTTAACGCGGACATCGCCGGTAACCATTTTCTGACTTTCCAGAATGGCCGCCTGAAGCATTTCACGCTCCGGTGCAAACCAGAACCCGTTGTAAACCAGCGTGGCGTACTTTGGAATAAGCGAATCGCGCAGGTGCATCACTTCACGGTCCATCGTAATCGACTCCATGGCGCGATGCGCGTGATGCAAAATCGTTCCGCCGGGCGTTTCATAAATGCCGCGATCTTTCATGCCAGTGAACCGGTTTTCAACGATGTCGATTCGTCCGATAGAATGTTCGCAACCGATAGCGTTTAATTTACGGATCAGCGCAGCGGGCGAAAGCTTCGCACCATTAACGGCAACCGGAATTCCTTTTTCAAAACTGATTTCAACGTATTCCGGCTTGTCAGCGGCCTGACTCAGCGGCTTGGTCATCATCCACATGGTTTCATCCGCTTCATTCCACGGATCTTCCAGAATGCCGCCCTCAAAACTGATATGCAGCAAATTGCGGTCAGTGCTGTACGGCTTTTTAGCCGACACCTGACACGGAATGCCGCGTTCTTCGAGATATTTGATCATGTCCGGACGGCCTTTAAATTTGAAGACTTCCGGCATGCGCCACGGGGCGATGATCTTGATATCAGGCTTCATCGAATAAGCGGTCAGCTCAAAGCGAACCTGATCGTTACCCTTGCCGGTTGCACCGTGACAGATGGCTTCCGCGCCCTCGGCGATAGCGATATCCATCATGCGCTTGGCGATCAGCGGACGAGCGATCGACGTGCCGAGCAGATAGGTGCCTTCATAGATGGCGTTGGCCTGCATCATCGGGAACACAAAGTCCTTAGCAAACTCTTCGCAAACATCATCCACGATACACTTGACCGCGCCGTGCTTGAGTGCTTTCGCTTCCAGCCCGTCAAGTTCTTCTTCCTGCCCGACATTTGAGCAGTAGCAGATTACTTGCGCGTTAAACTGTTCCTGGAGCCAGGTCAAAAGCACCGTGGTGTCCAACCCGCCTGAATAAGCCAATACAACTTTCATAATAAATCCTTTCCTAACTCACTCGGAATAATGGAATGCAGGAATAATGGATTATTGAGTCTCCATCAATCTAACATTCCCATTTTCAACATTCCAACGTTCCAGTATTCCACCATTCCATTCCCTAGAACGGAATATCATCGTCAAACTCGCCGGGCACTTCAGCATCGGCCGGAACCGGCGGGCGATCATCAGCGGCAGGCGCACTGCCGTCTTCGGCTTTAATCCGCCAGGCTTGCAGGTTATTGAAATAGCGCCCGTTGTATTCGCGGCCGCGAATATCAAACGTCACCGTGACCGTTTGACCCTCTTTCAGACTATCAAGCAGAGTCACTTTATCCTGAACGCATTCCAGCGCGATATCCTGCGGATACTTTCCGTCTTCGACGGTCACCACGAACTCACGCTTCGTAAAGCCCTTTGTTCCAAAGGTTTGAGCTTCCTTAACAACTTTAACCTTGCCTGTTAAATCATATGCCATTGTTTTCTCCCTGAGTTTTAAAGATGTTACTATCGGATAGGTTGAAACGAAATTCAACTCTTCTTCGCGAGATACGATTCGTAGCGAGGAATGAGCGGGGCGGGAACTCGGACGAGGAGTTCGGCAAATTCGCCTTCATACTTTTCCTCCAGCACGGTGGCCGACTGTTTCAACTGCGCCAACAGCCGCCCTTCACTCATAGGAATCGCCAACCGCATCAGCTGTTTATCGCCTTTTAAACTAGCAGCTAATTCATTCAACAGGCTCTCAAACCCTTCACCCGTGAGAGCTGACACCGAGGCTGAACGCCCTAGTGTGTGAGCCATTTGTCGTGCAACATTTCGTCCGGCATCCTGGTCAATTTTGTTCAGCACACAAAGGATCGGTTTGTTTTCCGCACCAATCTCCTGCAACACCGTATTCACCGCCACAATCTGCTGTTCCACCTGCGGATGAGAACAATCAATCACATGCAGAATCAAATCGGCCTCAACCACCTCTTCCAATGTCGCCTTAAACGAATCCACCAGATGATGCGGCAATTTACGGATAAAGCCGACGGTATCGGTCATCAGACAGGGCTCACCATTGGGTAGCTCCACCTGCCGCGTCGTTGGGTCAAGCGTTGCAAAAAGCTGATTTTCAGCATAAATGTCGGCACCAGCCAGATGATTAAGCAGTGTGGATTTACCCGCATTGGTGTAACCAACAATCGAAACCAGTGCCCATCCGTGACGCTGACGTCCGCGCCGCTGTTCCGCGCGGCGTGTTCGTACTAATTCGAGTTCATGCGTCAGCGTACGAATCAAACTCTGAATACTGCGGCGATCCATTTCGATCTGCGTTTCGCCCGGCCCTTTAAGCCCGATCCCACCGGCTTGACGCTCCAGATGCGTCCACATCCGGCGTAAACGGGGAAGCAAATAGCGGTGCTGCGCCAGCTGAACCTGTAGACATCCTTCTTTCGTTCGCGCCCGCTTGGCGAAAATATCAAGAATCAGCTGAGTACGATCGAGCACACGCACAGTCAAAACCTCTTCTAAGTTACGGCCCTGCGCCGGAGAAAGGTCTTCGTCAAAAATCACCAGATTAGCGCCAGTCTCTTTTGCCAACTGTGCCAGCTCTTCCGCTTTTCCTTTTCCGATAAAATGGGCAGCATGAACTTTAGACTGTTTGCAAAGCATGCGCCCAAGCACTTCAGCGCCTGCACTTTCAGTCAACTGTGCCAGCTCATCGAGTGTATCGCACACGTCCAACTCGCTATTCCGTCC
>JBILEA010000339.1:0-2873 GCA_044352355.1 Pontiellaceae bacterium
ACAGAGCTCCGACGGTTTCGTTACCTCCACCGCCGTCTGTTTCTCTACATGTTCGACAAACACTTCACATGACAAACACCTTCCAGTTTGCTAGCTTCACTCGTCTTTCTTGGCGCACCAGGATTACCGGATCGACTGGATGGAAAATTACAATCCTCTTAATCCTGTAATTCTGTCAAAAAAACATTACCATCCATAAAAATTTACCCCTCAAGTGACTCTGCGTAATGAACGCTCGGCAATTAAGTTGAAGCACAAGCCACGAGGGTTGTTTCAACCGTGGCCCGCCAAGGATGTATTATGAATAACGTATGGTTTGCATTTGGCCTGACCGTGTTTGCGGGAATGGCAACCGGGATCGGAAGTATCATCGCGTTCACCGCGAAGAGAACAAATTACCGGTTTCTCTCGATTGCGACGGGATTCTCGGCTGGCGTGATGCTCTATGTTTCATTTGTGGAGATTTTCTTCAAGGGCACCGAAGCTCTCTCAAACCGTTACGGGGATTATGCAGGAAATTGGATCAATGTTGCCTCCTTCTTTGGCGGAATGCTGCTGATTGGACTCATCGACAATCTGATTCCGTCCGCAGAGAACCCCCACGAAATTCACTCGGAAACGGAAACCCAACCACTTCACGATCCGTCCGCGCCCATTCCAGACTTCAGATCCGCAACAACCATGCCCGTGAAGGGCGAAGGCCTTCATGATCACGGACGAGATCACCGCAAGCTTATGCGGATGGGGTTGTTCACTGCACTGGCCATAGGAATTCACAACTTTCCGGAAGGATTAGCCACCTTCCTGGCCGCCTTGGAGAACCCGAGCCTGGGTGTGGCGATTGCCGTGGCAATTGCGCTTCACAACATCCCCGAAGGGATCAGCGTATCCGTCCCTATCTTCTACGCCACCGGAAGCCGGAGGAAAGCTTTTCTTTATTCTGTGCTCAGCGGCATGGCTGAACCGGTCGGGGCCGGAATTGGATACCTTGTGCTCCGGCTCTTCTTTGGCGGCAGCACCGGGGTGATTCCATCAGAGATCATGGGCATCCTTTTCGGGGGCGTGGCGGGCATCATGGTGTACATCAGCTTGGACGAATTACTTCCGACGAGCAGGGCTTACGGAAAAGGCCACGACAGTCTGTACGGACTCGTGGCTGGTATGCTGGTGATGGCTTTAAGTCTGTTGCTGATGCAGTAATGAACAGAGAACGAGCGGGACGCTCGTTCTACTTTCAAGTCGTCTGCGCACCGCGGGCGAGCAGGACTTTGCCGGTGCGAACGAGTTCGATGATCTTGAATTTTTCAATCATCTCAACGAGCGCGTCGATTTTCGACGGATCGCCGACGGCCTGCAGAATCATCGAGGTTTCGGTGAGGTCGACGGTTTTGCAACCGAAGTGTTCAGCAATCTGCAACGCTTCGCCGCGCTCTTCCGCGCCAACGGAAATTTTGATCAGTCCCATTTCTTTAACGACGGCATCGTCAAAGGTGTGATCGGTGCAACGCAGAACGTCGATGAGCTTGCTGACCTGCCGGATGATCTGGTCGAGGCCGTCGGCCTCGCCGCTGACACCAATGGTCATGCGCGAAAAGTGGCCGTCCATGGCAGGTGAAACGACGAGCGATTCGATGTTATAGCCGCGCCGCGAGAAGGTCTGCGCGATACGGGCCAGAACGCCGGGCTTGTTGGTGACGTAAACACTCAAGGTGTGGATCGGTTTTGTATTGATCATTTTGTAACTCCGTTTTGTCTAAAGTCTAAAAGTCGAAAGTCTGAATGTCGGGAGCCAAAGACTTTGGACCTTTGACCTTCCGACCTTTGACCGATTACGTTGAACCGGTCGGTTTTTCGAGTTTCTTGCCGCCCGCTTTAGGCGCTTCAATAATCATGGCTTCGATGCGCTTTCCGGCGGGAATCATCGGGAAAACGTTGTCGGTCTTTTCGACTTCGCAGTTGATGAGGCACGGCCCTTTGTTGTAGGCCAGCGCGGCTTTGACGATGCGTTTGACATCGCCGGGGCGGCGCAGGTTGAAGCCTTTGATGCCGTAGGCGTCGGCCAGCTTAACAAAGTCAGGGTTGCCTTCCAAATCCACGCCGCTGGTGCGGTCTTCGTAGAAGAGTTCCTGCCATTGACGAACCATGCCGAGGTAGTGGTTGTTGAGAACAACAAACTTGATCGGCAGTTTGTGAAGCGCGGCGGTTGCCAGTTCGAATTCAGTCATTTGGAAGCCGCCGTCGCCGCAAAATGCGATAACGGTGTCTTTCGGACGTCCGAACTGCGCACCGATGGCGCCCGGAACGCCGAAGCCCATGGTGCCTGCGCCGCCGGAGCTGAGAAAGTTGTTCGGTGCATCCGTTTTGTAGAACTGCGCGGCCCACATCTGGTGCTGGCCGACGTCGGTTACGACAACGGCTTTGCCGTTGGAAAGTTGATAAAACTCGTCAATGACATGCTGCATTTTCAGGTTTCCCTGCCGCTTGAATTTGAGCGGATATTTCTGCTTCCAGCCATCGAGCGTTTTCAGCCACTCGCCGGTGTTGAGTTTGCCGACGTGCTTGCTGAGCTCTTCAATGAAGAGTTTCGCATCCGCAATGCAATGGTATTGGGGATTAATCATTTTACCGATTTCCGCCGGATCAATATCAACATGAATGACGACAGCTTCTTTGCAGAAGAATTTCGGGTCGCCGATGATCCGATCGTCAAACCGCGAGCCGATGTTCAGCAACAGGTCGCACTCGCACATGGCTTTATTGGCATAGGCCGTACCGTGCATCCCCAGCCAACCGAGCGACAGTTTATGCGTTTCCGGAAACGCGCCCTTACCCAGCAGTGTCGTGGTGACCGGCGCGTTCATTTTCTCAGCCAG
>JBILEA010000086.1:0-10079 GCA_044352355.1 Pontiellaceae bacterium
CATCGCCCAGCGAAAAGGCCTTGTCCGTGCCGATCTGAATCTTCTTAACCGGCGGCTCGCTGGCGGCGCCCAGAATCTGTTTCGCTTCATCGGAAGCGTACGGACATTCTGAGAGCTCCGCCTTTTGCGCAGCCAGTTTCATTGCGAATGCAAGACACGTATTTGATCCGCACTCTTTGCAGTTCGTCTTCGGAAGCAGTTTCTGTATTTGTAACCCTGTTAATTTAGCCATGGGAATTCTCCTTGAATATTTTCAACCGCGAATAATCGCTAATGTTTGCGAACGGGAAAAACTTTCATTACCTGTCTGTTTGTTTTCTTCTGATAATTAGCGCTCATTCGCGTTAATTAGCGGTTTAATTTTCCATCAGTTTGTAAATGGTACGTTTTGCCGCCATAGCCGCTTCCGGATTGTACATAATCATCACATCCGCACCGGCATACAGCAGGTTGATCGCTGTATTCAGCTCCCAAGCCGCCGCCCGTTTGGCGAGCTCACCCCAAAGCGGGAAGTCCTTCTCCGTCGCCTTGTATTCCTTAATCTTGATACACTCCTGGCCGGGCGAAACAATCATCGGCGCGCACAACAGCTTATCGCCGCCGAGTGCCGTCTGACGGATTCGTTCCATCACGGAGTAGGTGTATTCGATACCGTAACCGATAGCACCGGTCATCGGATCCATCACGATCTGTTCTTTCTTCAGATCCATGTTGGTCAGCAGAATATTCAGCTGCTTACCGATATTCACGTCGATCGGACTTTGAGCGACCAATGTGTGACCATACGCCATCGCCGCGCCAGCAATTGTCCGATAGTTGTCCTGCTCGACCCAGTTTAGCAACAGGTTTTCACCTGCGCAGGCCTGAGCAACGGCTTTAAGCACTTCGTTGTTTTTCTCGAAGTGACTGTGTCCGGTGATAATCAGCGGAACGCCGACGGCACTCAGCACCTGTTTGACCAGCTTAACTGAATCTTCAACGCTCCGGTTACCTTTTTCAGGATGGGTTCCTTCAAGGCGGACACTGATGACATCAGCGCCGTATTTATCAACCAGCACTTTGGCCATTTCCGCCGGATTATCGAGCAGACTGCCGTAGATATTACGCAGTATGGCCGGATATTTGGCGCTGACCAAATCATAGACTTCCATCGCTACCAGCGGGCGGTTCGGCATCGCACCTTCCCAGAAGTGGAACGGCATAGCCGACGCCCCGCCGATCTTATGGGTCACCGTACGGGTTCCGCCTTCGGCCTTCGTCGCACCGAGCTTAACTTCCCAAAGCGGCGCATCGGCTTTTTCTTTCCGAATTTGGAAAGACGACACCTTGCTCAGACGTTCCGCCGCTGAAACGGTAACTGCAGAGGTTTCAACAGATGTTTTTGCCGCAACCGCTACCGGAGTTTCACCAAGGAATTTTGAACTCAGCGTTCCGATAATGTCGCGCACGATATCTTGAGTCAAACCTGCACGAACTTCGGACAGAATCGATTTCTTAAGCGCTTCGATTGCCGAGGCATCCAACATCGCACCACTAACCGGTGCCGCTACAGGAGCTTTCGCCGCTGGAGCAACAACCGCTGCTTTTTCCTGTTTAACTTCAGTTTCAGCCGACTGAGCGTAGTTAGCCATATCATCCATCGACAATGCCGGATGACCGACCTTTTCCATGTGTGCACGAATCGCACTAGACTCTGTGGCAATGGTTTCATCCGCAATCTGATCCATCAGATTTGGGGCCCCCTGCTCGGTAAAGCGTTTTGCAAGGTCGTCCTTCAACAGCTCTTTGAGTTCCTTCGGCATCCAGACGAGACGTTTAAAGCCGCCTTCCGCACCGAGAAATTTACGGGATGTCAGGAAGACCTTGCCGCAACCCATGAATCCAGGAGTCTGCTGACCACCACCCACGTTACCGGCAAGCGTCGAGAAGGTCATACCGACCGGAGTTTCGCCCTGAAACTCACGGTTAACAACCATTACACCGTTCAACTCAGGAACATACGCGCAGATTGCTTCGAAACAGCCACAACTGGTCATCGGTCGGTCCATGATCGAGTACGCACAGAACGATTCGATGTTTTTATGGCTGGTTGAGTAGACATAGTCATTAATACCCGCCCAGATACCACGCACTGGATCAAGGCATTCACCCTTCTTGACGGGCTGGTTCGGGCCGGTTTCATCAATTTCATAAGCCGCTTTACCATCCAGCCAGTTGTAGGCACCGCAGAGACCAAGACGCTCAGGCGTGATAATACACACGTGATCCGGCGCAAAGGACTGGCAGAGCAGACAGGAGTAGAAGGTTTCGACGGACTCATCAGTCATCGCCTCAAGACGACGGTTACGCTCGTCATAAACTTTCCGAGCCACTTTAACGCGGCGTTCGACTTCGTCAGGATCGGTGACCATCGTAACTTTTACTTTGTCCACAATCGCCGGATATTCCGAGAGCAGTTTGGCATGCAGAATTTCGCCATAATGTTTCAGGCGCAGACCCTTTTTAAACCCTTCTTTTGAAACACGGGTCCAAACGATATCGCGCTGCCCCATATGCCAGATGCCTTCAGCACCGTTCACCAGATGGTGAATCTGGCGCTCAAGAATCGGCTCGAAATCGGATTGCATCTTGCGTCCGGCCACTTCGACCCAGATGGCCAGCGGCATAGCCGTTCCGGCTGGAACGGTATCTATATCCGGACCGATGATTTCAATTTCACCGTCGTTGATCTGATCCATTTCGACAGACGTCACGAATTCAAACGCAGTCGTCAGGTTACCACCGAATTCAGCGTGAACATCCTGCTTGCGGATTCGTTCACCTTCGAATGCAGGGCCGTACGCTACCGGAACCGGCACGTGGGTGATCTTAATTTTGCAACCACGAATTTCGAGCGCACGCTCAACCATATCTTCCGGTTTAACGTTGGCTACCACGTGTTCGTAGGTACAAACACCGGTCGGCAGAATTTCAGGAATATCGGTATCTGCAATAACCGGGAAGCCGTAGTTAATGGCTCCGGCGGCGGCTGCGTATTTGTCACTGGTCACTTCACCAAACGCTAATACGAATGCAAATATACGGTCCTTGTTGTAGCGCAGGTTAGCGGCAAAATCACCCGGCTTAACACCGCCGAACGCCAGCGCTGCGCGGTTGGCAAAACCCAACGCGTAGATCAGCGATGAGACATCTTTACCGAACGGAACCAGACGGGTTTCCCAGCCGAGCTGAACGCCTTCCTCAGCCAGCTGATCGGCGAACGTTTTTCCACCCACACCGCCACCCATAAAGACATAAATATTCTTCTGCTGAAGATCCTTGGCAATTTTAACCGCAATGGCGTTGGTCGGAGCCAGACCGGTGATCGCTGCAAAGCCGGGCGCACTGCCGTCCACGAATTCAACGCCGCGTTCACGCATGATGACATCGTTAGCCGCACCTAGATAAATTCCGTCTACCGGATTCGGGCCAATGATGTATTTGCAGGCTTCAATGATTTCACAGGCAAACAACGTAGCCGCACCGGCATCCAGCGTCGCACCGAGATACGGCAGCCAAACTTTATCAGTCGGGCGCGCCGGCAGATATTTTTTAGCCAGATTAAGCACCCGGCGCATATCGGCCAGTGTTTCCACTTTTTCACCCGTGAATGAATAAATCACCGGCAGATAATACGCGGTGTCCGGCAGGGCAACCGGGAAATCGATCCCCTTAGCCTTAATCGCCTCATCCAGTTTGGTTTCCGCTTTGGCGACCCATTCGATCGCCCCGTCAATAGCGCTACAGCAAATGAATTTAGACATTGAGTGCTCTCCGATCTTTCATATCCAGAAGTTTACGTTCAGCTTTTTTGTTAATCCCAAGATTTTCGCGGGCCTCTTCAATCAATTCACAAACCTTATCCGCGGCAACCATCGGGTCTGAAATTTCATAGAAGGCCGCGCCAAAAAGTTCCTTCGATTCTTCCTGAAGGAACTTCGTTACATTGGCGGAACCGGATGTATGAAATGGCAGCCCCAGGATAACGTCGCAACCGGAGGCCACGAAGTAACAACCGATTGTGATCGCCTTCTCGCTCATCCATTCCGGTGCTACGCCGACGGCCGGCAATTTGCTCAAATCGTCACCGAGTCCTCCTTCGAAACAGATTTCGGTGGCCGCCTCCAGAATGCGCCCGTTGTCTACACAACTTCCCATGTGCAGGATTGGCGGAATACCCACAGTTTCGCAAACTTCGCGAAGACCGGCGCCCGCCTGTTCCAGCGCCGTTTCGGGGGTCATACATCCGTTCTTGGCGGAGGCCTGCGCAGCGCAACCGGTCTGGAGCAGCAGCACATTGCGCTTGATCAGCTCTTTACTCAGCGCGTTGATATAGGAGTCGGCGTCGGTCTTGGGATTGTTACAACCCACAATACCGCAAACCCCGCGGATACGACCTGAAATGATCGCGTCATTCAACGGACGGAACGAAGGACGAAAGGAACCGCCCAACATGTACTTGATGGCCTCAACACTGAACCCGGCCACCAGCGGACTCTTATCCGTCGGAATCGCCACTTTGGCTGGATCACGTTTTTTGAACAGATCCACTGCACGTTTAAGCATTATTTTTGCGGATTCGTAGGCTTTATCAGCCTCAAACGGCATATGCGTCGCGCCGATGGTTTTGGCAATATTGGTCGTCGAAATGATTTCCGTGTGATAATGGCTCGCCACCGTCGGCAAGCTGGGCATCACGCACTGTACATCCACCACCATCATTTCAACAGCACCAGTGATAATCGCCAGCTCCTGCTGATGGAAGTTGCCTGCCACCGGCACACCGCGGCGCATCAGAATTTCATTCGCGGTACAGCAGAGCCCGGCCAGTTGAACGCCTTCCGCGCCGGCGGCCTTGGCATAGGCGACGATTTCCGGATCATTGGCCGCCGCCGCCAGCATATCGGACAGCGCCGGTTCGTGACCATGAACAATCACGTTTACCTTTTTAGCAGAGAGTACCCCGAGATTGGCCTGACTGCGAATCGGCGTCGGCGTACCGAACAGAATGTCGGACACCATCGTGCCGATGCGCGAACCACCCCAGCCGTCAGCCAGTGCCGTGCGAAATGCCTGTTTAAGCAAGTTGCGATAATCATGATCCACACCCATATGGGTGCGATGCATTGACTCTACGCACATGCGGTCAATTCCCTTCGGGGCAACGCCGGTTTTTTCCCAGGCGGCCTGCTGTTTCTGCGGTGCCAGCTTAAGACTCTTCAGCGTTTCTTCCTGCGAAGTAAATTCTCCCAGAAACAGCATTGCCAGGTCCAGCGCGAGTTCCTGCGTTGTCCGGCCCTCAGTCGGAATTTCATGTTCGATGCAAGAACGTTTAAGGGCTTTCTCGTCGGTGACTTTATAATCACCGCCCTTGCCTTCGCCGATCGCTTTCAGGCGCAACACCAGATGACGCGCATGGTCTGAGTGAGCCGCCGCGCCGCCCACCACTTCACGGAGAAAGTTGCGTGCGACAATCGTATCTGCATTCGCGCCGCAAACGCCGAGCGGCGAACGAGGCGTGATTTTACACGGACCCATGTGACAGATTTTACAGCAGATTCCTTCGACGCCGAATTTACACTGCTTGCCCTGCTGATCAAAGCGGGTGAAACAGGTATCCACGCCTTCCGCCATCGCTTTTGCAATTACCTCATGCGATGCCTTGTCGGCCACGCGCTGATGAGGATTTTCAGGTGTTTTTGTCATAATTTTCTCCTGCCCATCCATTGTTAATTATTTAAGATCCCATCAAAATTAAAGTCCTGCAGCATCCAACAGTTCGTCAATGCACTGTACGACTGGATTCCCCGACGGCACATCCTCCAGATTTTTTCCGCCTTCACCAAATTCAGCCAGTTCCGGATTGTCCGGAATCCCAATCAGAAAATCCGCACCAGTCTCCTGCTTCAGCGTCAACGCATAGTCGGGCAGCTCATCGCGCCGCATCCGGTTGACAACGAGCGCCAGCTTGCCGTACTTGATTTCCATCTCACCCGTTACTTCATGCAGCCGCTTCAGCGTATCCAGTCCGCGCCGCGACGGATCAGCCACCATCACCAGCAAATCAACCCGCTGTACAATCCGGCGCGAAAGGTTTTCCATCCCGGCTTCGTTATCCAGCACGACATACGGGTATTCATCTGAAATCGTTTTGATCGCCTGCTTGAGTACGTTATTTGCATAGCAGTAACAGCCGGGACCTTCTGAGCGACCCATTGCAATCAAATCAAAATCGGAAGCCTCAACCAGACTTTCAGAAATCTTCATTTCCAGTAACTGCTGTTTAGAAATTCCTGCGCCCAGACCTTTTGAAGCTTCCTGCCGGGCATCCTCACGAACCCGCCCGATTGTCCGTTCGGCCTTAACGCCCAAATTACTATCCAAACAAGTATTCGGATCAGCATCCACCGCCAGCACCGGTTTTTTACCCCGGGCAATCAGCCTGCGGACAATCAACGCCGAAAGAGTTGTTTTACCAACTCCGCCTTTACCACTTATGCCGATCAAATAACTCATATCGTTCCGTTTTAAATTAAGCGCCAGGTGTCTTGCCCGGGCCGCAACCGTCACTTAGTCGCGTAAGTTTTTTGCGCGCTTCGGCCAACTCTTCGAGCAACGTTTTATATTTCGCCGGATCGACGCCGGAGGCGTCCATCTTATCCACCTGTTCTTCCAGCTCATCGACTTCGCGCATCACTCTGGCAAATTTTTCGCGTTGAATGTCGCTCATGATTTCACTCCTTCTTCCAAACAGTTCAGGATAGAGGAAAAGGCGGACTCCAGCTTTGGAGACAGCAGATCCAGCGGTGCACAGCCTTTACGGTCGGCTTCGCCAAAAGACTCATCAAAAGGAATCACACCCAGCAGCGGCAGTTCAGGAAGTGCCTGACGAATAAACGCCTCTTCGTCCGCCGAAGCCACTTTATTGGCCACCATCTGCAAGTTACGAAGACCGATTTCGTGGGCCATGCGAATAATCCGTTTTGCGCAATCCACGGAACGCTGACCCGGTTCCACCACAATCAGCATGCAATCGACGCCGCGGGCCGTGGCACGGCCCAGATGCTCAACACCGGCTTCCATATCCATAATCAACGCTTCGCTCTTGTGGAGCACCATGTCGGAAACCAGCGCCCGGATCAGCACGCCTTCAGGACAGCCGCATCCGCCGCCACCTTGATCCACCGCACCCAGCACCAGCAATGAATAACCGTTTTTATTGAAACCGTAGCTGTCCGCAATATCGTCTACGGTCGGATTAAGTTTAAACATCTGTCCGTACCGCCGAACCTGTGCGCCGGTCCGCTCTTCAATTAAACGCGTCTGTTCGGCAATCGGAATAATGGTCTTTTGCTCTTCAGGCGAAATACCGAGCGACCCCGCAAGATTAGCATCCGGGTCGGCATCCAGCGCCAGCACCTTCACACCCTTGCGTGTCAGCAAAAGTGTCAGCATGGCGGCGAGCGTGGACTTTCCCACCCCGCCTTTTCCTGTAATCGCCAGTTTCATTCAGAAGTTATATTTCTTCTTCATGGCTGTGGAAACCTGCTTGACCATTTCGAATACTTTTTCAGCATCCGCTTCAGCCATGGAACCCGTTCCGCAAGACGGCGTAATAATCGCCTGCTCAATAATGGTTTGCTTGCTGATACCTGCTGTGGTGGACAGGTGGTCCATTACCTTCTCAAGCTGTGCACAGAGACTTTCGCAGGTTTGTTCGCGAACTGCAGGCGAAGTCGGTACAACGCCCCATGCCAGCAGACCGCCGCGGCCGAGGTGCTCTTTCATTGAATCAGCATACATTGCTACCGTTTCGCCGAATTCGAAGGCGTCAAAGTTGACGATGTCTACGCCAGCATCAACCAGAATGCTCCATTCCGTGTTACCGCAGCAATGGGTACCGGCTAATCCGCCGTCCATATGAACGGCTTCAACTACTTCGTTCAATGCGGCGACCACTTCGTCGCGGCTGACGGAAACATAGGTCGAGCTGCCGAAGGCCGAGAGAATCGGCTCGTCGATAAAGCAGATAATGTTTTCAGCATACGGTCTAAACTTCTGAATCTGCCAACGGCACTTCATCGCCATCGACTTGATAATCACATCGCGGAATTCGTCATTATACCAAAGTGCCCGCTTGTTTTCGTCCACGAGTGTCAGCGCAAAGCTAATCGGGCCGGTCGTTTGCACTTTCAGCCAAGGCAGTTTTTTACCGTTTGCTTTGAGTCGTTTTTCCAGCGCGTAAATGCCGTGCGAAAACTCTTCTGAGATTGCCATCGACGAGCAGTCGCCTGTTCCGCTGTCCGGATCCATTGCCGTCATGTACGCATCATAAAAGACAGCGAACTCATCGGAATAGTCACCGGTCGTGTCAAATGACATGCGGCCTTTGACTTCGTCAATCACCGCACGCGGAATACCTTCCGAGTACTGGATTTCCATCTGTTCTTTCAAACCAAAGAAAGACAGCTGCGGCCAGATTGGGCAATCCAGTTTGCTCAACGACACATCAATAGCATGCTCTACATTTGAAAACGGCATGGAGCCGATTGCCGAACCAAGAAACTTTGTTTTAATAGCCATAATTGATCTCCTTAATAGTTAAACAAAAGATGAACTATGAATTATGAAAGATGAAAGCGGGTCTGTGACAGCCTTATAGAAAAAGGCCAACGCCGTTTGAGTTCCATTTTCATAGTTCATCTTTCATCATTCATAATTGTTTTATTGAACCGCTTCTTTCATTGCTTTGATGTGTGCCGGAGTAGTTCCGCAACACCCGCCGATAATATTTGCACCTGCCATGACTAAGCCGTGAACCTGCGCCGCCATCATTTCCGGAGTTTCCGGGAACGTGTCTACGCCGTTTACATTTTTCGGAAGACCGGCGTTGGCATGAACCAGAATCGGAATTTTGGGTGCTACCGTGCGCATCGCTTTGACAATTTCAATCATGCGCTCGATCCCATTGCCGCAGTTTGTGCCGATAATATCCGCGCCCGCTTCCATCATCGCTTCCGCCGCCTGCTCGGGCGAAACGCCCATCATCGTGCGATAGTCACCGTTAACGGTGAGTGCAAAAGTAAACGTGGCAATCGCTTCACACGAGGTGTTTTCTTTCACCGCTTTGACAGCCAGTGCGGCCTCTTCGATGTCGCTCATCGTTTCAATACAAATGGCATCTGCGCCGCCCTTGGCCAAAGCAACCACTTGTTCCTTGAAACAATTGTAAAGCTCTTCTTCGGTTACTTCTTCCATGACCAGCATCTTGCCGGTCGGACCGACAGAGGCGATCACCCATTTATTGCCGCCGGCTTCAGCGGCCGCTTCAGCAGAAAGTCTGGCCGCGGCCTGATTGATTTCCGCTACGCGATTTTGCAGTCCGAAATGTTCCAGTTTAAAGCAAGTGCCGCCGAACGTATCGCTCTCGACCATATCAGCACCCGCAGCAAAATAAGCCTGCGCAATTTCTTTCACATCGGCCGGACGATCAACCGCCCACAACTCGGGGCACTCACCGGGCTTCAGCCCTTTTTTCTGGAGAAACGTTCCCCATGCACCGTCCGAGATCAGCACTTTGCCGCTTTTCACTGCATCAACAATTTTCTGCTTAGCCATTGAGTCCCCTTTTATAAGTTTACCGGTCAGCGTATTCATTTAATTTGGAGGGTCAGAACCGTTCGTGTTATATATATAAAATTCGTAACACCAACCCCTTACACCCTCGCAAAAGGCGTTTATGATATAGAGCGAAAGCTTTTCGAAATAGTGGCATCTGCTCAATAAATATGACGATCTTGCCGAAAAATGTCCTAAAAATCCAGTTTGCCGCCCATTAAATGGATGAATGTTGCTATAAAAAAACCACACCTCCAGAGAAGGCGTGGTTTTCAACTGTTGAATGATCAACCGTTAACCCAACTTCCGCGGCCTAAAAAATAAGTTATTATCCCGCAACGATTTGCGAAGCCGCAGGCACTACGTTTTCGCGCATTCTCCGTTTTTATAGATGCGGCGGGTTGCCGGAAGGGCTTTCCAGT
>JBILEA010000087.1:0-10063 GCA_044352355.1 Pontiellaceae bacterium
CGTCCGATTTCGGCCAGACAACGGACGTGCGGGCCGCTTTGTGTTGCGGAAGAAAGGATCAATATGATGATTTTCGAAGGCTGTCCGTCGGCACTTTTAAAATCAATGCCCTTCTGCTTCAGCCCGACCGCCACCAGAAGCCGGTCCACCGAAGCGACCTTCCCGTGCGGCACTGCAATACCGTTTTCCAGACTGGTGCTCATCTTCTGCTCGCGTTCCATCACTACGCTCACGGCCTCTTCGACATTGCGTAAACGATGTTTGGCGTGAATCAAGCCGACCAGCTCACGAATAGCCTCGTCCCGCCCAGAGGAATTTAGTTCCACTCTGATGCAGGCGAGATCCAATCCGCTCTTTAAAATCTCATTCGCCATGGCCATCCTTCCGGAGAAGCATCTTCTTCAAAACAAATACTTAGTAGATAACCGGTATTTTCGCCTCCAAAAAATAAAAAACCACGTTCGATTTATACCAAGGCCCATTTCACGTCAATTGGTTTCTTTTTTTTCTCCCGATTTTTCATTGACCACCCGCCCATGAAGGGCAAAATGAACCCGCGTCTTTTCACATCGGGGGCTTTAAAATATGAATCTAAAAAAGATTCTCACAAAAGATTCAATTCTGCCTGAACTGAAGGCCGATACCAAACGGGGTGTCATCGAAGAAATGGCTGCCGCCATGGTATCCGCCGGTCAATTCACGAATCGAGCGGCGGCTGTGCAAGCCTTGCTGGCCCGTGAAGAGAAAATGTCTACCGGTATGCAGAACGGCATCGCCATTCCACATGGTAAGACCGATGCCGTAGAGCAGCTGGTTGCCGCTGTGGCCATTCATCGTGCGGGTGTCGATTTCGCCGCCATGGACGGCAAGCCCTCTCATATTTTCATCATAACACTCTCTCCCGAAAACCGCGCAGGGCCGCACATTCAATTCCTCGCAGAAATCAGCAAAGTACTGAGCCGTCCGGAACTGCGCGAAAAACTACTGAAGGCAAACACCCCAGACGAAATTCTGAATCTGCTCACTGCTTAAGGAGCCACTATGCTTCCTGCCGCCGATGCTGAAACCACAGTCTCTGTCGTTCAAGCGGTGCAACAGATCGTTCAAGCTCATTCACCCGCCGAGGTGATGACTCTGTTAGTGATGCAACTTGCGCTGATTATCATTGCGGCCCGCATGGGCGGCTTTCTTTTCCAGCGCTTTCTAAAACTGCCCAGCGTGCTGGGGGAGCTGGTCGCAGGTATGGTCATCGGCCCCTATGCCCTGGGGTCAAAAATTCCGCTGCCGGGTATCGGTCCGCTCTTTGAAACACAAACCATCGGCCTGCCGGTCTCCTCTGAGCTATACGCTATTGCCACGATTGCCTCCATTATTCTCCTTTTCCTCTCCGGACTGGCAACCGATCTGCGCGTTTTTGTGCGTTACTCGGTGGTCGGCTCTATCGTAGGACTCGGCGGCCTGATCGTTTCCTTCATATTAGGAGACCTGTGTGCCGTACTGTTTGGCATGGCGCCTTCCTTCATGGACCCGGCTGCCCTGTTCCTCGGCACCATTTCCACTGCAACTTCCGTCGGCATCACCGCACGCATCCTGACCGAAAAACATAAAATGTCTTCGCCGGAAGGGGTCACCATTCTGGCCGGCGCCGTCATAGACGATGTACTTGGCATCGTGGTGCTAGCCATCGTGGTCGGGATGACCAAAGTGATCAACGCGGGCGGAACGATGGATTGGGGCCATGTAGGACTTGTTGCGCTAAAAGCCATCGGCTTCTGGATTATCTGCACTGCACTCGGACTATTGCTGGCGAGGCAGTTAACCGGCGTGCTGAAACGGTTCGGGTCGCCGGAAGTGATTGTCTCCATATCGCTTGGACTGGCGCTGATGCTGGCTGGACTTTCCGAAATGGCCGGACTGGCTATGATTATCGGCGCATACATCATGGGCCTGTCGCTCTCGCGAACTGACGTCGTGCAGGAACTGCAAAACAGCCTCCAAGGCGTTTATGATATGCTCGTGCCGATTTTCTTCTGCGTGATGGGCATGATGGTAGACTTCTCGTCCATGCGCCACGCCCTGCTGTTCGGGTTGGCCTATTCGCTGCTCGCCATCGCTGCCAAAATCATCGGGTGCGGCATCCCGGCCTATCTGACCAAATTCAACTTTCGCGGTGCACTGCGTATCGGACTTGGAATGCTGCCGCGCGGCGAAGTGGCTCTGATTGTTGCTGGCATCGGTCTCTCTGCCGGATGTATTGGTCAGGATCTTTTTGGCGTAGCGATTTTAATGACCATGGTCACCACCCTGCTCGCTCCGCCATTGCTGGTTCGATCCTTCCGCAACCAAACATCCGGACTAAAACACACCGAACAGGCAATTGAGGAAAAAGAAGAAATTTTCTCGCTCGATTTCCCGTCGCCCGATATTGCGGAATTCCTGATGCAACGGCTGGTGCGCGCCTTTCAGCGCGAAGAGTTTTTTGTCAACCGCCTGCAAATGGAAGCAGGGACCTATCAGATCCGTAAGGATGAAATTTCCTTCACCATGTCGCAGACGGGCGGACAAATCAGCGTCAGCGTCCCTGCAGACCAACAGCACATCGCCCGCCTGATGATCTATGAAGAGCTGCTTTCACTCTCCGACCTGCTCGAAGCCTCGAAAAATATGAAGAGCCTCGATCTCATGAGGGCGGGACTGATCGGCTCTCTGTTTCAATAAACCTCACAGCGCCGCTATAAAAATTACATTCCTTTGCATATCGTCTTTTGATACACAGGTCTCCTTTTATCCACTATTCAGAAAAGTAAAACCATGCAAACAGTCGAAATGAGCCGCCGGAAAAACGCCGGTCTGATCGTGTGCGCACTGGGTGTAGTGTTCGGGGACATCGGCACCAGTCCGTTGTATGCTTTACGCGAATGTTTCCAAGGAGCCCACGGATTGGCCCCCACAATGCCTCATGTGCTGGGCATCCTATCGCTGATCATCTGGACTCTGATCCTGATCGTCTGCCTGAAATATGTAACCTTCGTTCTGCGGGCCGACAACCACGGCGAAGGTGGCATTCTGGCACTGTTCGCCCTAACCCGCGCCGACGAGGCCAAAAGCGGAAAACGGCGCGCCATTCTGGTTATGCTCGCTCTCCTGGGAGCCAGCTTGCTTTACGGCGACGGCATGATCACCCCCTGCATCACCATACTGGGCGCGGTGGAAGGTCTTACTGTCGCCACGCCATTTTTTGAACCGTGGGTTGTTCCCTTGAGCTTGGGCATTCTGATTGCCCTCTTTGCCTTCCAGCATAAAGGTACCGGCAAAGTCGGCGGTGTATTCGGACCGGTCATGCTGGTCTGGTTTGCCGTTCTTGCCCTGCTTGGGTTGCGCGGCATCGCAATGGCTCCCGAAGTGCTGGCCGCGCTTTCGCCTTTGTACGGTGTCGACTTCCTCCTGCACAGCGGCAAAATCGGATTCATCGTTATGGGGGCGGTATTTCTGACGGTAACCGGTGCGGAAGCACTTTATACCGATCTTGGCCACTTCGGCCCCCGCCCCATCCGCCGGGCATGGTTTTTTATCGCGTTTCCGGCGTTGCTCCTGAATTACTTCGGGCAGGGCGCGCTGGTCCTGAAACATCCAGAAGCTCTGGCCAATCCCTTCTACATGCTCGCTCCCGACTGGGCCCTCTACCCGCTCGTCGCGCTCGCCACCGCCGCTTCGATCATCGCTTCACAGGCGCTCATCTCCGGCGCATTTTCTCTAACCATGCAAGCCATCCAGATGGGCTATCTGCCCCGCATGGAAATCCGCCACACGTCGTCCGAACAGCGCGGACAGATTTATATTCCATTCATCAGTGGCTTTCTGCTTGTCTGCTGTCTTGCGCTGGTGCTCGGTTTTCGCTCCTCCAGCAATCTGGCGTCCGCCTACGGCGTTGGCGTTACACTCACCATGATTGCAGACACCGTTCTGTTCTTCATTGTGGCGCGTAAACGCTGGGGCTGGCATATCCTGGGTGCCGGTGCGTTATGCGCCGGTCTGTTCACGGTAGAATCTCTTTTCTTTTCCGCGAATGCGCTAAAAATCCAGCACGGCGGCTGGCTTCCACTGGTGGTTGCCGCCGGCTTTCTGGCCGTGATGACCACTTGGCGAACAGGTCGTCACCTGCTCGGCCGGCATATGAAAGAAGGTCTGCTGCCACTGGAAACCTTCCTCGACGATCTGATTTTTGGTCATGCGGTGAGGGTTCCCGGCACAGCCATCTATATGTCCGGCAATCTCATCGGCACACCACTGGCTCTGCTCCATAACTTTAAACTCAACCGCTCCGTGCATGAACGTGTGATTCTGCTCACCATCCTCGCCACCGAGGATCCCTTTGTAAATTCCGCCGCGCGAGTGCAGGTGGAAACGCTGACCAGCGGATTCCACCGGGTCATCGCCCGCTACGGCTTTATGGAAAAAGCCGCCATCGGAGAAATTCTGACCGGCTGCCGTGAGCTCGGCCTCGATCTATCTCCGAACGCCTGCACGTTTGTGCTCAGCCGCGAAACGCTGGTAACCACCTCGGCCAAAGGAATGGCCCTATGGAGAAAGCGCCTCTTTGTGCTCATGTCCCGCAACGCCCAGTCGGCCACCGCCTTCTTCGGCCTGCCCGCCAACCGCGTCGTCGAAATGGGCATGCAGATCGAGTTCTGACGAATCCAATAAAATTCTTCAACCTTTGAAGCCGTATTTTTGTGTTCTTTGCGTTCTTTCGCGGCCAAAATAAATCCTGTAGGGTGCCGCACATGAGCAAAAAACTTTTTCTTCTCGACGGCATGGCGCTGGTTTACCGGTCCTACTTCGCCTTCATGCGCAACCCGATGATCAATTCGAAGGGCCGCAACGTTTCCGCCGTTTTCGGCTTTCTCAACACCCTGCTCGAACTGCTCGAAAAGCAAAGCCCGACGCACATCGCCGTCGCCTTCGATGTTCACGGGCCGACCTTCCGCCACGACAAGTTTCCCGAATACAAAGCGCAGCGCGAAGAAACTCCTGAGGAAATCCGCGCAGCCGTTCCGGTCATTCAGGAATTCCTGAAAGCCTTCAATATTCCAATTGTCACCGCGCAGGGCTTTGAAGCCGACGACCTGATCGGCACGCTCGTCCGGCTTGCCGAAAAAGAAGGCTTCGACACCTACATGGTCACGCCCGACAAAGATTTCACCCAGCTCGTCGATGCGCACACCTTCGTTTACAAACCCGCCAAGAGCGGACTGCCGCCCGAAATCATGGGCGTTCCCGAAGTGCTCAAATACTGGGAGATCGAGCGGGTCGAACAGGTCACCGACATTCTCGGCCTCGCGGGCGACGCCGCCGACAATATTCCCGGCGTCCCCGGCGTTGGACCGAAGACTGCGCAAAAACTGATCGCACAGTACGGCTCGATCGAAAACCTGCTCGAACACACCGGCGAGCTCAAAGGCAAGCTCAAGGAAAACCTCGAAGCCAACAAGGAACGCGCCCGGCTCTGCAAATGGCTCGTCACCATCAAAACCGACTCGCCGCTCGAATATGATCCGGACGGACTGATCCGCGGCAAACTCGACGAGGAAAAACTCGCCGCCCTCTTTTCTGAATTTGAGTTCTCCTCCTTCTCCAAGCGACTCTTCGGCAAAGCGCCTGCGCCCGTTGTACGGGCGACATACATGTCGCCCTCCACGCCTTCTTTCTCCGGCCAAGGCGATCTTTTCGCTTTTGCCGCAGAAAAAGTGTCTACCGCACCAGCGGAAGAAACCGCGCCGGTTTATAAAACCATCGACGATGTCAAACATACGTACCGCCTTGTCCAAACCTTGGAAGAACGCAAAGCGCTGGCCGCCGAACTTGGAAAACACTCAAAATTCACATTTGATACAGAAACCACCGGACTTGATCCGCGTGCGGACAAACTGGTCGGAATGTCATTTTCCGTTCAACCGCACGAAGCGTGGTTTGTAACGTTGCCGCCGGACGAAAAGGAATCAGCCAAAGCGCTGGAGATTTTCAGACCACTCTTCGAAAACGGGTCCATTGAAAAGACCGGGCACAATCTAAAGTTCGATATCGCCATGCTGCGCGCCGCCGGAATCGAAGTGCGCGGAAAACTTTTCGACACGATGCTCGCACATTACCTGCTCGACCCCGACCAGCGGCACGGACTCGACAAGCTGGCCGGAACGCACCTCGGCTACGCGCCGGTTCCGATCACCGCTCTGATCGGCGAAAAGAAAAGCGAACAGCTCTCTATGGCCGATGTACTGATCGATAAGCTAAGCGACTACGCCTGCGAAGATGCCGACGTCACCATTCAGCTCCGCCAGATTCTCGAACCGCAACTTGAGAAACGGAAACTCACTAACGTATTCGACACCATCGAATGTCCGCTCATTCCTGTTTTAGTTGAAATGGAGGCGAATGGGATTTCACTGGATACGAATGCTCTTCTGGAAATTTCTAAAAAACTGGACGGCCAAATCGATACCTATCAGAAACAAATATTTAAACTCGCGGGACGCGAGTTTAACCTCAACTCACCCAAACAGCTCGGCGAAGTGCTCTTCGACGAACTGAAGCTGGCCGACAAGCCGAAGAAAACCAAAACCGGACAGTACACCACCAACGAGGAAGTGCTCGATCAGCTGGCAACTGAACATGAAATCGCCCGCGTCATTCTCGACTATCGCGAAGCCACCAAACTCAAAAGCACCTACGTCGATGCGCTGCCGGAATACCTCTCCAAAAAGACCGGACGCATCCATACCTCATTCAGTCAGGCCGTCACCACCACCGGACGGCTGGCGTCGAGCGACCCGAACATTCAGAACATTCCCGTCCGCACCGAACAGGGACAGGAAATCCGCCGCGCCTTCGTCGCCGGATCAAAAGAGTTCACTTTGCTCGCCGCCGACTATTCGCAAATCGAACTGCGCATCATGGCGCACCTCAGCGGCGACCAGCACATGAAAGCCGCCTTTGAAAGCGGCGAAGACATTCACACCGCCACCGCCGCGCGCGTCTTCGGCGTCGCGCTGGCCGACGTTACGTCCGACATGCGCCGCAAAGCCAAGATGGTCAACTTCGGCATCATCTACGGCATCTCATCCTTCGGACTTGCCCAGCGGCTGCGCATTCCGCGCAAAGAAGCGGCGGAAATTATCGAGAGCTACTTCAAACAATATCCGGCGGTTAAAGCCTGCATGGACGGCATCATCGAAACCGCACGCAATAAAGGCTACGTCGAAACCATCGCCGGACGCCGCCGCCACATCCGCGACATCAACACCGCCAACGGCACCGTTCGCGCCGCCGCCGAGCGCTACGCCATCAACGCGCCGATCCAGGGCTCTGCCGCCGACATGATTAAAATCGCCATGATCCGCATCCACGAAATGCTTCAGCGGAAACAGGCAAAAACCAAATTGCTTTTGCAGGTTCATGACGAACTCGTCTTTGAACTCCACAAAGACGAACACGATTTGATCGAAGACATCCGCGAACTCATGAGCAACGCCCTGCCGTTATCCGTCCCCGTCATCGTCGACTGCGGTACCGGCAACAACTGGCTTGAGGCGCATTAGGCCGCATTCATTTCCTTTAGCAATCGGTCGAGCATGCCGCCTTTTGAGACATACGGAATCCAAAGTTTATCCGCGTTCTGAATGATGAAGCGGTTGCGCTGCTCGGCTGCTGCAAGATCACCTGCGAGATCTTTCATCTCAAGAATCAACATGCGGTTTTCTTCGAGAGGCGGGATAAATTCCGCCCGTACATTTTCCAATCCCCATGCCGGACAATAGATAATTTTGGCGCGGCGGTTGAGCAGCTCTTCCAGAATTTTCTGTTCCGGCGGGGAATGGAATCCGCCCAGATAAACTTCCGCCGCCGGGATTTTTCCAAGGTTTGGAAAACCGTTTCTCGAACAAAGAACGCCCGTCTTCTCCGCATTCCAGAGCGCCGGGTTGCCCATGCTGCGCAGCCCGTTGCCGAAGTTCTGAATGCACTTCCACGGATTCATGCGGATATATCGCCGGATGTTTTCGGCGGCTTCGGGCGTACGGACGATCATTTAATAATAATTTCGGTGCGAAAATATTTCCCGCATCCTGGTGGGCGCACAACGTGACGAAATATAAACCGCCGCCGGCATAATCATGCCCTTTCAATCGGATGGATCGCCGGTGGTGCAATTCTGGATCAAATTTCCCTGCCATGAAAATTCTTTATCAGATTTTAAAATCGCCGCCAATCAAATGTTCGACGATGGCCGGTGTTGACACCGGTTCGGTATTCAAACTATGAAGTTCCGATCATGAGACCGCTTTTATTCATTCTGCTCGCCGCGACGATTCTGCTGTTTGCTGTCCGGAGGCTTCACGCCGGCGAACCGGCGACATCCGCTTCGGCAATTCGCGTGGCATGTGTCGGCGACAGCATTACGTACGGAGCGCGGATTTTAAACCGCGAGGCGAAGTGCTATCCAACACAGCTCGGCGTTATGCTCGGAACCAATTATGCGGTAAGAAATTTCGGCGTGAACGGCGCAACGCTTTTGAAGCACGGCGATATTCCGTATTGGCAGACACGCGCTTTCAAGGCGGCGCAGAACTTCAAGCCAAATGTAGCGATCATCAATCTCGGCGCCAACGATGCCGCGGTTTACAACTGGATTTATAAATACGAATTTGTACGGGACTACACCGAACTGATCCGGAGCTTTCAGGCGAACGGTTGTGCGACCGTCTGGATCTGCTATCCGGCGCCGACCTATCCCGGCCCGTATGATTTCACGGATCCAATTGTCGTGAACGAAATCATTCCGATGATCAACGAGATCGCGCGGCAGACCGGAGCCAAGATACTTGATCTGTACGGCCCGCTGAGCAGCAGGCCGGAACTTTTTCCGGATACAGTGCATCCGAACGCCGAAGGCGCTCGTCTCATGGCAGCAACAGTTTTCTCCGCCATGATGTCAAAAGCTGATTAAGTATTGTCTTTTCTTATTCGAAATCACTAGGCTCGGCGGCCTGATGAAAAAGAGACCGCTCATTTTGGATGAACTTCTGATTTGGCTGAACGGACGGTTCACGCTGACCAATGAAGAAAAAACGTGGATTTTGATGATTCTGGTCACCTGCTGGGTCGGTCTGGCCGGGCGCTACTTCTACCTGAAGAATCAATCGCCGGAGGCGACTAAAATAATGATGAGCGATAAGTGATGAATGATAAACCGGGAGATTTGAAACAGAGGACGAAGGATTTTGCGTTGAGAATCATCCGAATGTACTGCGCATTGCCGAAATCAACCGAAGCCCAAGTGCTAGGGAAACAGATTCTGCGTAGCGGGACATCGGTTGGAGCACATTATCGCGAAGCCGTCCGTGCCCGTTCCAATGCCGAGTTCATCAGCAAACTGGAAGGCGGCCTGCAGGAACTAGAAGAAACTGGTTACTGGCTGGAACTTCTCGGCGAAAGCGGCGTTGCCGATCCCGACAAGCTATCCGGCTTACGGGATGACACCCGGGAACTGAATGCCATGCTTACAGCATCGGTCAAAACCGTCAAAAGTCGAAAATAGTTCATCGCTTATCACTTATAATTTATCGTACATTCTGCCCCATGATTAAGGCAGTAATTTTTGATTTCGACGGCATTATCGTGGACTCCGAACGGCACCACTGGGCGGCATTCTGCGAGGTGCTTACTCCACTCGGAAAAACCATTTCATGGCCCGAGTATGTGGAAACCTTTATCGGGTTCGATGATCGCGATGCGTTTCGCCACGCTATTCCAACTATCGGAACCAGCCAACTCCAAACCTTAATCACAAAAAAAGCCGCCGCGTTTCAAAAACTGCTGGAAGCCGATGGAGCCGCCGCCCTACCCGGCTCGGTAGCATTGATTAAACATTTATCCGGGAAAATCCCGATTGCCATCTGTTCCGGCGCGCTCCGCGCCGATATTCTTCCAATCCTTGGAAAACTCGGGATCGAAAAGACCTTCGACACCATCGTCACGGCCGACGACACCCATATCAGCAAGCCCGATC
>JBILEA010000088.1:0-10057 GCA_044352355.1 Pontiellaceae bacterium
CCAGATATGATAGGTTCCTGTCATTAAAATTCCTTTTGCGAGGCGACGCTTATACCACAGGTTTGCCGAGTCTGTTGAACCAAAAGCAGTGAACTGTAGTAATTGTAGTAATCACAAGCTTTTTTGTTGCGTTGCCACACCGAGCAACGTACATTTTGCGCCTTCTTTTCAATGGACGCGTAGCTCAGTTGGTAGAGCAGCTGACTCTTAATCAGCGGGTCCCCGGTTCGAGCCCGGGCGCGTCTACCAGGCTCGGTTCAGTAACGGGAAGGCGGGCGACGGTTCTGATATTTCTCTTCCGCTTCCGCCTTCATCTCTGCAATCAGCTCAACGGTCAACGGCATAGGCTCTTTCGGAACCACTCCGTTCGCGAAGCCGCGATCTCGAGGATCTAAATCGAATTCCGTCCCACGGGCTTTCGGCATCCGTTTGAAACGATACAAATAAAAATTCTCGACCTTGTGCTGGGCCCACTCCGTCTTTCTCAAAAATTTCACGGAACTGGGGATGGACGGATTCATGTTAAAACAGTTGAGGCCCAGCGCGGCGTATAAAATGTCCCACCCGTAAAACTCTACGAGTTCGGTCACCATCGCCTCTGCACTTAACCCATGTAGCGGATTATTTTGTTTTTCTTCAATGGACATAAAGCTCCTTCATACCAATAAAAAAGGGCACCCAACGGGGCGCCCTTTCTTAGCGAACCGTTCCGAGAGCGGACGGTTTTATTTTTCACTTTCAATACTGGAATAGACCAGTTGATGTGTCTGTTCGTTGGTGATGGTAAACGCTTCCATGTGCATATGCGGATCAGAAACAAAAGTGAGATGACCTTGGAATTTTTTCTCCATGTCAATCAGGGTTTGCTCGTCCTCGTGACGCAAACGATTAAGTACCGTCGGATTGACCGTTATTTTCATGGAATGAATCCCCTTCCGATCTTTACGCAACGCGGCAGAAAGTCGTCGCTGAAGTTCTACGCTCATGGTGAGTGCGGATTTTACACGACCACGGCCAGCGCAATAATCGCACTCGACGTAGGTGGTTGTGTAAATACTTTCTTCGTAACGTTGGCGGGTCATCTCAAGCAATCCAAGTTGCGAGATGGGTAAGACGTTTGTGCGAGCGCGATCTTCACGTAAGGCATCCTTGATGGTCTTGTAGACTATATTCTGATCGCGCTTGCTTTTCATATCGATGAAGTCGATCACCACTAACCCGCCGACATTTCGCAGACGTAGTTGACGGGCCACTTCTTCAGCGGCCTCAGTGTTAACCGCTAGAATCGACTCCTCGGCACTTTTCCCGCCTTTGTGGCGTCCGGTATTGACATCGACCGCAACGAGCGCTTCGGTTTCGTCGAAGATCAAGTAGGCCCCGGATTTGAGCCACACTTTACGGCGGAAAACCGATTCGATCTGTTTTTCGACTTCAAAGTAATCAAAAATTGGTTCTTCGCCTGCATAGAGCTGAACCCAGTTGCGTGCGCGGCGAGAATACTTCGCGATCATTTTCCGGATCATTTCGTAAGCCTCACGATCGTCCACATAGACGCGATCGATGTCTTCGGTGAGATAGTCACGCACAACGCGTTCAGCCAAATTGGGTTCCTGATACAGCACACATGGAGCCTGTTTTTCTCGCATACCGCTGTCGATTTCTTTCCAGATTTCAATCAGCGTACGAGCATCGCGGGCAAAGCTGGTTTTGCGAGTGCCTGAACCAGCAGTACGCACAATGATACCGATGGTGTCTGGGATCGGCAGTCGGGCCAGTATCTTCTTGAGCCGGATGCGCTCCTTGCTATCACCGATTTTTTTCGAGATGCCTTTGAGTCCTGTACCTGGCATCATCACTAAATAGCGACCGGGGACACTCAGATTAGCTGTAACACGCGGCCCTTTGGTGCCGATGGCATCTTTGGTTACTTGGACGACAATTTCCGATCCAATCGGGAATTTTTTACTCATTTCACCAGGGGCGAATTTGCGACGTCTACGAATGTTATTGCGACTGCCTTCCTGCTCTTCCAACCGTGCGGCATCCTCTGGAATCATATCCCAATAATGGATGAATGCGTTTTTTTGCATTCCGATATCGACGAAAGCAGCCTGTAGCCCATCTTCGAGGTTTTGTATTTTCCCTTTAAAAATACTACCGACCAGCCGGCTTTCTCCTGCCCGTTCGATATGAAAATTATCAAGTTTTCGTTCATCAAGAACAACTACGCGCGTTTCGAGAGGTTCTATATTGATAAGAATCTCTTTCTTCTTACGGCTTCCGATTTTCAACTTTTCTTTAATTGCACTTATACTGAGCATGAATGCTCCTTTCTTTCATTTTAAATACGACGCCGCAGGAAAACGCTTTGTACCAGTCCGAGCGCTGTCATGGTACTCACCATGAAAGTTCCACCATAACTCATCAGCGGAAGCGGAACACCGGTAATCGGCATAAGGCCTATCGTCATCGCTATATTTATAAAAACATGTGAAAAAACCAACACACTGATACCTGCCGCCAGTAAGCGCCCAAATAAATCACGGGCGATTACGGCTGCATGCATACAGCGTGCTACCACGATCGTGTACAACACCAACAACAGCGAACTGCCGGCAAACCCTGTTTCTTCAGCTACCACTGAATAAATAAAATCAGTTGGTGCAACAGTTTGCGGCAAGAAGCCGAGAATATTCTGTGTTCCTTTCAAATAACCTTTCCCAAACCAGCCACCTGAACCCACTGCAATCTGTGACTGCAATTTATTCCACCCCGCACCCAGCGGATCCTGATTGATGTTAAGATAAACTAAAATGCGACTTTTCTGATAATCCTCGAGGGGGCAACTTTCAGGAAAAAAAAGCAGCCAGGCGACTAGAATGAGCAGTAGCGTCACACCCACGCCCATAAGGAGTAAAAGCGGCCGCAACGGAATTCCTGCGCAAAAAAGTAATAGGACAACAATCGGAACCAGCATCATCGCACTGCCGAGATCCGGTTCGATGGCAATCAGCAGAAACGGAATACCTGTCAGCACAAACATCATGATAAATGTTTTGAAGCCTTCGACATCGGTCGCAGGATTGCTCAGTCGGGCGGCCAGTGTAAAAATAACAGCCAGTTTTGCAAATTCTGATGGCTGAACTGTAATACTGCCGAAGCTGAACCATCGGTGTGCTCCGTAAACCGACATGCCGATAAAGAGCACGAGCACTAACGAAGTCATCGCCGCCAGATAAATCCACCAGTGCAAGCTGTTCAGTTTACGATAATCAAAGATAGCTGCGCCGCCATAACAACCTAACCCAATCAAAGCCCATATCATCTGGCGGTTAGCGAGTCCACCCAGCATATGATCGGCATCGCGATTATCCGCACTGTAAATAAACAAACAACTCAGCACAAGTAGCGCTACGATTGCAATGAACATCATCCAGTCAAAACGGCGAAGGCGACGAGTCATGAGAGGCCCCCTTCCCGTTTCATTTTTTCATAAAGACCTTCCATGAGTATTTTCATGCAAGGTCCAACGGTTTGACCGCCGGAGTCACCATCTTCAACAAGCATGGCTACGGCATATTGAGGATTATCAAACGGTGCGAAAGCAATCATCCACGTGTGCTTGCTGCCTTCGCTCTTGATGCCATATTCAGCTGTGCCGGTTTTTCCCGCGAAATTAAATCCTTCCACAGCCGCACGGCGACCCGTGCCGTCCTTTGCCATAATAACATCATGCATTCCATTATGCACAACCGCCAGTGCGGCTTCCGACCAATCCATTTTCCCAATGCGTTGAACAGGATTTAAAATATAATCTATTGTCCCCGGCGCACGATAAGCCTGAACCATCCTGGGGCGGTATAAATACCCGCCGTTGGCGATGGTTGCTGTGACCATTGCCATTTGTATCGGCGTAACGGCTACATACCCCTGTCCTATGGCGAGATTACACGTGTCACCATCGGACCATCCCGTTTTATTATCCTCCTGCCATTTTTTATCTGGGATGGTACCACCCCGTTCAAATTCAACTTCTACGCCGGTTTTCTGGCCGAGCCCTGCCGCCAAAGCCTGTTGAATAACCGGCTCCGGACCGCAGGCCAGTGCGGTTTTGAAAAAATAAACATTGGCGGAAAACTTCAAGGCATCCCTCATATCCACCTCACCATGACCCATGGTATGCACGGTACGGCTACCAATATGAAATACGGAAGGACTGTCATAGACGGTATGCGTGGCATTCGGATTGACCGTAGTCGCCGCGAGTCCAACTAATGGCTTAAAAATACTACCTGGCGGATAAACTCCTGCCACGGCACGGTTTAATAGTGGCTTATTTCGATCCTCACTCAGTGCTTTCCAGTCCGCCATGTTGATATAAGGCACAAATCCGTTGGTGTCAAAGCTGGGTGCACTAAGCATGGCTAGCACATCGCCATTATTTGGATCGAGAACAACGACTGCACCACGATGCGTGCCGAGTGCTTTATGAGCTAAAAGCTGAACCTCCATATCGAGCGTCAGCCGCAGATCACCACCTGCTTTTGGTGCTCGATGTGCCAGTTCACCGTGCCGATACCCGGTGACGTCAATCTGCACCAGCATGCCGCCTGCTTCGCCGCGAAGAAAGGGGTCAAAAAGTTTTTCAAGACCCGCCCGGCCCATCATTTCCGGCAGGTAATAGGAATAGTTTTCTTCTCCCTTCATCGCGTCGGCATCGGCCCGTCCGACATAACCAAGCAAGTGCGATGTATATGGACTATAAGGATAACTGCGCGTGGCTTGCGTATAAATATCAACACCTGGAATGTCATAGCCTCGTTCCGCCAGCCGCGCAATCTGCACCGGACCCACATCATTCCAAAGAACCAGCGGCAAGGGCAGCCGCAACCGAATATGCTTCCAGACGCTGTCGCGGTTAATTACCGGCGTTAATCCTGTTACTTTAGACACTCGATCGACCGTTTCCATTGCACGGTCGATCGTTCGCGACCACGGTCCGGCGCGTCGTACATCTTCCAGAAACAGTGCAATAGCATAAAGGGGACGGTTATCGGCCATGCAAAGCCCGTTGCGATCATAAATTTTTCCACGAATACCCGGTAAGCGTACGCGGCGTAAACTTTGAATCTGCTGGCGATTCTCAAATTGCAACACCTTGGCCACCTGCAATCGCCAAAGAAAAACGCCGAGCACCAGAAATGCAATAATCATTGCACCCGCAAGCAGATAGATGCGCGGTGTAAAAAAACGGTCGGTTTGCCGAAGGCGTATCATATAAAACGACTCCGGTTGCGTCCTGTAAATGCCGGTAATTGCAGAACGATCAGCGATAGTAGCGGAACGACGACCACTCCAGCCATCAAGCCGCCCGCCAGTCGCAACATGAGTAACCCGCCAGGTACTGGACGAACGCCGCTTAATTTAAAAATCAGTGCATAATAAAGTGTTTCTAGAATAACAGCCATGGCACCGAGTACGGCATAGGTGGCTGGCATATCGCCGAATACTTCATCGCGAATCCAATTAATCCCAATAGCCAGTATGGTGAAGAACGGGATGGACAACCCCAGCGGAGCAGGACAAAACGCATCGTGCAGAAGTCCGGCCAGTACCGCCGCATACATCATTCGTGAACGGTTTGTGTGCAGGGCGATAAAAACAATCAGACCGGTTATTAATGGTGCTTCCAGCGAACCGAATGCCGTCCAAGACGGGAGCATAGTTTGCAGCATTGCACCGACTATGAGCAACAAGGTAATCGAGCGCTTGCTCATTCCTCTGCCTCCGCATTTTCCTCAGCGTCGGTTACAAAAACCACATCCATCAGCTCGGTTACTGCTTTCGGAATAATATCTGCATATTGATAGAGGCCGGCTTCTTCCATGCCGACACTTTCAATATAGCCAATTAAAATGTCTTTTGGGAAGACACCACCTAACCCAGACGTTACAACGGTGTCGCCAGCGCGTACCGGAGCATCTTTGTGAATGAATTGCATGCGGGCAACAGGATACCCCTGTGCGTTAACCCCTCGTCCTGAAACTAGACCAAATGAACCGGTTCGACGCACACGAACGGAAACCTTACAGGCCGGATCCGAAAGCAGTAGCACTTCGGCCGTATTGGCAGAAACCTCATCGGTCCGACCAACCAATCCATCAGGCGAAATGACGGCTCGGTTTGCCTCAAGGCCTTGAGCCCTGCCCTTATCGAGCCGTACGCTTTGCCACCATCCATTAATCGTGCGCGCAATCACCTGACAGGGAATAAGCGCATGCTTTTGACGACCATAGAAATCGAGTTGATCCTGCAGATGGCGATTTTCCTGCTCAAGATTTTCCAATTGAACCAGCCGAGCCTGCAAATAAATCAGTTCTTCAGAAAGACGGCGGTTCTCAGCCATCATTCCGCCGAAACCACGCACGGTATCGGCGCCCTCTTTAAGGCTTTGGATTGTTTTTAGAACAAGCTTCTGTATCGGGGTGATGGTGTCTTTAAAAATACCCTTGAAGCGGGCGGTGCAACCGCCCGGCAGATTGAAGAGAAGTACCAGTACTATTACTGCCACAACCCATTTAAAAAAGCTTCTCTGTACAAACATATACCCGTTCCGAATCCTTAGCAGAACACGGAGGGACGAAAAAACAGGAACTCACGCACTTATCGTGCGCGGGCTTCAGAGAGTTTACGCAAGAAGTTGATTTCGTGCAGTACCACACCGGTACCCTCAGCCACTGCGCTGAGCGGGTCATCGGCAATGTGTACCGGCAGGCCCGTGTTATCAGCAATCAGTTTGTCGAGCCCGCGCAACAATGCGCCACCGCCGGCCAGGACCATTCCACGGTCAACCAAGTCGGCAGATAGTTCTGGCGGGCAGCGATCTAGTGTTACACGTACGGCCTCAACGATACCAGAAACTGGATCCTTGAGAGCGCCACGGACTTCTTCTGAACTGATAACCAGCGTTTTCGGCAGGCCGGCAACTTGATCGCGGCCTTTCACTTCCATAGTCGTCTCTTCGCCTATCAGCATAGCTGAACCGATTGAAATCTTGATGTCTTCTGCGGTTCGTTCACCAATAAGCAGATTATATTCCCGTTTCAGATACTGGATGATCGCCTCATCCATATCGTCCCCCCCAATGCGCACGCTGCGACTGAAGACAATACCGGCCAATGAGATCAGCGCAACTTCTGTTGTGCCACCACCGATATCGACAATCATATTGCCGGCCGGTTCCTGAACCGGCAGTCCCACACCGATCGCAGCAGCCATCGGTTCTTCAATTAAAAACACATCCCTCGCACCGGCATGGACTGCGGAATCCTTGACAGCGCGTTTTTCAACTTCTGTAATACCGCTTGGAACGGCCACGACCACGCGTGGACGCACCATACGGCGACGATTATGCACTTTCTGTATAAAATACCTCAGCATCGCTTCAGTAATTTCAAAATCGGCAATTACACCGCCCTTCATCGGACGAATGGCGGTAATGCTTCCCGGCGTGCGGCCCAACATACGTTTAGCTTCGTCACCGACAGCAAGAACACGATTGGTACCGGCCTGTACAGCCACCACGGAGGGTTCGCGAAGGACAATTCCGCGGTCGCGGACATAAACCAGTGTATTAGCGGTACCAAGGTCAATGCCAATATCGCTGGAGAAAAGACCCATCAGACGGTTTAACATAGCGTCATTTCCTGTTTTGGTTCAAAAGGTAAAAATCTCATTAAGTGCTTCATAATTGCGCGTTTAAACAAAACCGGTCAAGCCGAAACCATGCGAATATTCACGTTTCAGCATTTTCGGCAGATGAACAGAATTGTTACGTAAGGTGCAAGGAAACAGGCAGACTGATCAAACGCACTTCCGGGTTGCGTTCGCAGAAGAATTTCAGAATCCATTCGGAATCAAACAGCACCACTTTGCGGTTAAAAGAATCAAAAGCCAGCTTACAGCTAGGCGGCAACATGGATTCCGTTACCACCGAAGCCGCTCCGGCTGATTCATCCACCCAGCGGAAAAACTTATACGGAGCCGGTTCAAGCCGTGCAACCGCACCGTATTCATGCTCCAGCCGGTATTTAAACACTTCAAATTGCAGCACACCAACCGCGCCAAGCAACGGTACATTCTGCGCCGGATCGGAGAATCGGAACGACTGCAAAGCACCCTCTTGCAGCAGATGCTTCACCCCCGCCTGAAAGCGTTTGTATTGCGCGGGAACCGGATTGTAGAGCATCGCAAAGCATTCCGGCGCAAACTGCGGCATTTCGTGATACAAAATCGATGAATCTTCTGTCAGCGTATCACCGATGCCGAAGCCGGCATGTCCAACCAGTCCGATCACATCGCCGGGATACGCGATATCCACCGTTTCGCGTTCCCGGGCAAAAACCCGGTGGGAGCTGGAAAGCCGCACCAGTTCGCCGGTACGTGAATGAGTTACACGCATATCACGGGTGAAACAGCCTGAACAAATTCGTAGAAAAGCAATCTGGTCACGATGATTCGGATCCATGTTTGACTGAATCTTAAAAATAAAACCGGAAAACTTCGGATTCTCCGGCAGGATTTTTTCCGTACCGGAGGAACGCGGTTGCGGAGCAGGTGCATAATCGACAATCGCATCCAGCATCAGCTGAACCCCGAAATTATTAATGGCGCTGCCGAAAAACACCGGACTAAGCTCACCAGCCTGCACTTCCGGCAGGCTGAATACCTCGCCAGCCGTGTCAAGCATCTCCAGTTCATTCGTTAACTCATTATAAACTTCAGCAGACATCCGGTCGCGCACCTGCGAATCAGTTACCGAATGCAATGCCACCGGCGCGCGATACGAGCCATGCGCGGTACGTTCGAAAAAATGAGCCTGCTTCGTCTGCCGATCATAAACGCCCTGAAAATCGGGACCATTGCCCAGCGGCCAGTTCATCGCGCAAACCCGCAGCTGCAGGGTCTGCTCAAGTTCATCCATCAGCGTCAGCGCATTGCGCGACGGACGGTCGAGCTTGTTCATAAACGTAAAAATCGGGATGCCGCGCATCCGGCAGATTTCAAACAGCTTGCGCGTTTGGCTTTCAATACCCTTTGCCGCGTCAATCACCATCACCACCGAATCCACCGCCATCAGCACGCGATAGGTATCTTCGGAGAAATCGCGGTGCCCCGGCGTATCCAGCAGATTCACACAGCACCCGCGATATTCAAACTGAAGCACAGTGGATGTGACGGAAATGCCACGCTGCTTCTCCAGCTCCATCCAGTCAGACGTCGTGGAGCGCTGATTCTTGCGTGCCGTCACCGAGCCGGCCAGCTGGAGCGCGCCGCCGTAAAGCAGCAGCTTTTCTGTCAGTGTTGTTTTACCGGCGTCCGGATGCGAAATAATCGCAATCGTACGGCGCTTGGCAATTTCCTGTTCAAAACTCATAGCAGTCATCCGGGGTAAAAAAAATAGAGCGGAGACTGTAGGCGTTGCCCCGCCGCCAGCGCAATCCGATTCTGTCAGTTTAAGCAGACAATGCCCGTGGGGCGGACATTATTATGGCTGTTTCTTTTTTCGAGGTTTCGGCGTTGGCTTCGGCAGTTGCTTCACGGCCATATCGAAATCGGCATCCACCGGGCGGGGCTGCGCATCCGCTAACTTGCGGTAGCTATCATACTCCAGTTCTGCCTTCATCTTCGCCTGCTCGGCTGAAATTCTTCCTGCATGGTTCAGCAAGTCGTGCTCGGAGAGCTTTAAGAACTCATCCAGCTTCGTGATCCAATCCTGCATCGTCATCACCTTGCGTTGCAAGGCTCTCAACTCGGCGAACTCGATGTAGGCGCTCACGATTCGGTTTAGTGTGCCGAGTTCCTCCGCGTCGAGGTAATTCTTGGCGATGGCCACATCCTCTTTACGAATGATGCCGCCGGGCCGTGTCGTCTTCAGGCCCATGAACGGCAGGGCGGCATCTACCCGCGCATGGATCACTTCCGCTGCGGTCTGACCATGAGCCGCCCAGTGCATCTTGTTCTGCACCGTGGCGAAAAACTGCTGCGACATCTCCGT
>JBILEA010000341.1:0-2842 GCA_044352355.1 Pontiellaceae bacterium
GCCGAAACGAATCATCCGGGCAATTTTTCCGCGCTTATCGCTCGTATTTCCCAGCAAGTCCTTCAGCTGAAGAGTATCGACAACGGGATTTAAACTGGCCTTATTTATCTTCATTTATAAACAAGATAGTTGTATTAAATACAACTTTCAAGCATGTATATTTTTTTTACATGATCTATTTGAACCGGATTCCGTACTTGCTCATGCCTGTTTACCCTTTTCACGGCGATGGTTCCGATGAAGGATGTCCTGCAGGGTCAGATTGATGAGCTGCTCAAAGGTCGCGTTTTTCGGAGCAGTAAATCGCGGCTCCATTAGAAAGTCCCGCACGGAATCATAGTGGTGGCTGAAAATGGGCATCTTCGGCAGTATGCCTTCCGGCAGCACCTTGTTGGGAGGCGGCAGAAGATTAGAAGCGACCGTTCCGTAATCCCCGGCAGCCAGCCCGTAATAGACAAAGGAATTCGCCAATTGAGTCATCGGCACGTCCAGATTCTGCGCAGCATGATAGAGGCTGGGAATCTGGTTCTCGTAGATTCTGGGCGAGTACATCTATCTCCCCCGCTCCAGCAGCAATCCCTGCTGGTTGACGATCATTTCAAGGCTGCTGTCCTGCTGCCTATTGTTGCGCCCATTCTTCCATCTGTCGCCGCCTTCGGAGACAATCCGCTCTAATCGACCGGCTGCCTCGACACGGACGTTTCGACGCTTTCTTCCCAGCAGGATTTCCCGTTGTTCTGGGGAGACATCGAATACACGGCAGGGAACCTCGACGATGCCGGACGGAAAGTCGGGAGCAGCGGGAGGATATCTGGCTCTCAAATAGAACCGGATCGCTGTCCCGTCATAAATCGGGGCGGGTCTGCCGGCGACAGTGCCGCAGAGCTGGATATTGTTCATTGTCCATCCTCCTCATGGTCACGGATATTCCGCTGGTAGAGCGAATCCTTGATGCGGTCAATGATGTGGTCCAGTTTTAGCTGGATGTCGGTCAGATGGCCGGACAGATCGCTTTCGGCTTTGTTGTGGGAAACCTTCGTTCCTTTCTTCCGTTTGGATTTTTGTTTTAATTCCATAGGAGTATCATTATCCGTACTTTTTAAAAGATTGCCCTGAATCAGTGGGAAGCTTGAATGGATGGCACGTGATCTATACCCGATAGGGGCAATTATTATAAAAAATAGCCTTGCTATACCCGAAAGGGGTTATTATAAATTAATCAGAACTATGTATACCCGAAAGGGGATAATATGAACGATCCATTGATTAAATTTGTTAAGAGTCGGCGGCGCTCAATGGGATTAACCCAAAAGGACCTGGCAGATCGTGCGGGAGTCGGCCTGCGCTTCGTCCGTGAACTGGAGCAAGGCAAGGACTCGTTACGCATGGACAAGGTCAATCAGGTACTGGCGCTGTTTGGTCATCGCCTGGAACCCAATGCCTATCGCATGGAGGCTGAACATGAGAAAAGCTAGTATCTTTATGGATGGCCGTTTTGCCGGCACACTCGAAGAGCACAGCAACCGCTATGTGTTTTTATATTCGCCTGAATATCTTGATCGGGCGGATGCGGCAGCTGTCAGCTTGACGCTTCCGCTACGTGCAGAAGCTTACGAAGACAAGCGGCTGTTTCCGTTTTTCGACGGATTAATCCCTGAAGGCTGGCTGCTGGATATTGCCGAACAAACATGGAAGCTTAATCCGCGCGACCGGATGGGCTTACTGATGGCCTGCTGCCGCGACTGCATCGGTGCGGTCTCTGTCGTTCCACTGGAGGGTGATGATGAATAAGAAAACTTGCCACATCTGTCTCCAGCCCTTGGACGATACACAAAAGCTGTATCATGAATCCTGCTGCAAAAAGCTGTTCGGATCCGGTATTCCTCCGGCTTTGCCCTATGCATGGAATGATCTCAATGCATTGGCACAAAATGTTGTTCGCCGGCACATTGCTGTTCCCGGCGTCCAGCCAAAGCTTTCGATGCACCTTGAGCGGGATGGAAGCCGGCAGGATTCAAGGTTGACGCTCGTTGGATTGGAGGGAGGATATATTCTCAAGGCTCCGGTTTCTCAGTATCCCGAAATGCCGGAACTCGAGCATGTGACGATGCGCATGGCCGGATGCTTCGCCATTACGACAGCTGAATGCGGATTGATTCCATTGGAAGACGGACAACCGGCCTTCATCACGAAGCGCATGGACCGGCAAGAGAACTCTAAGCTGCATATGGAGGACATGTGCCAGCTGACCGACCGCTTGACCGAACAAAAATACAGGGGTTCTCTGGAGCAAGTCGGCAAAGCGATCATTCTCCATTGCGATAATGCACTCTTTGATGCCCTGCGCTTCTTTGAGTTGACCCTCTACTGTTTTCTTACCGGCAATTCCGACATGCATCTGAAGAACTTTTCGTTGCTTCATCTGCCGGACGGTTCTATCGCCTTGTCTCCCGCCTACGATCTGCTTCCAACCCAACTGCTGCTGCCCGAAGATACGGAGGACACCGCACTCACTCTGAATGGCCGTAAAAGCCGTTTAGGCCGAAACGATTTTATGAAGCTGGCCGAATCCCTGCGACTAACCGAAAAGCAGGCAATGAATACGTTCTCACGCTTTTCCTCAAATTTAGATGCGGCGCTCGAATTGCTCGGGAGAGGACTGTGTGCAGATGACATGAAAGAGCGCTATAAGGAGTTGATCAGCTCCAGAGCCCAGCGTTTAGGATTGGCATAATCCGTCATGAATGCACGCAAATATTACCGATCGGTATGATTCGTGAGTTTCAGGCCGATGATAACCGGAATACTACCGGTCGGTAATAATTGTTCGCAATCCCTGCTC
>JBILEA010000342.1:0-2833 GCA_044352355.1 Pontiellaceae bacterium
GCGAAATGCGGATTCTGGAACTGAAAAAAGAAATCAATGAACTTCTGAAACGCATGGGCGAGCCGCCGCGCTATTCAGAAACAGCCGACAGTTTACAAAAGGACGCCCCCGTCCCACCCCGCCTATGAAAAACGATATCCTCATCTCTCTGTTAAATAATGCGGTTCTGTTGCTGGCACTGGCAACGGTCTATAATCTTTTAACAGTCAATGGTCAGAGCCGGAAACGCAGTATATTAGGGAAGATCGCAAGCGGTATCGCGCTGGGATTTCTCGGCATTGGACTGATGCTGGCTTGTGTTCGCCTCGTTCCGGGAATTGTTTTCGATACACGTTCCGTACTTCTGTCGATATCCGGTCTGTTCTTCGGCCCGACTCCGACGATTATTGCGATGGCAATGACTGCGGTTTTCCGCCTCTCGCAGGGCGGTGCGGCGGCGTATGCCGGCACGGCAGTCATTATCGCTACCGGCAGTATCGGCTTGATCTGGCAACGCCTGCGCAAAAAACCGCTGGGGCAGATTTCAGCCGACGAACTGTATATTTTCGGCATCGTCAATCATATCGTCATGCTGGCCTTGATGCTGATGCTGCCGCTTGAAACAGCACGGCACGTCCTGTCCCAAATCAGCGGGCCGGTGCTACTCATATACCCGCTGGCCACCGTTGCTCTGGGCCTTCTGCTGGCCGGACAGCTCCGCCGCCAGCAAACCTCCGAAGCGCTTGCAGAAAGCGAAACAACCTATCGCAAACTTTTCCAGAACAATCATGTCGTTATGCTGCTGATTGATCCGGAAACCGGTGCGATCGTCGATGCAAACCCCGCCGCCAGCCACTTCTATGGATGGACCGGCGAAGAACTCCGCCGGATGAAGATATACCAGATCGGCGCGCTCCCTCCGGGCAAAATGCAGACTGAATTTGAAAAAGCGAAAGCCGGACGGAAGAACAGCTTTAATTTTCAGCATAGACTGGCCGATGGATCCATCCGCGATGTGGAGGTGTTGAGCGGCCCCGTCAGAATGGGCGAACAAAAACTTCTTTATTCGATTGTTTATGATGTGACCGAACGCAAGCAATTGCTCACCGAAGCAGAACAGGCCCGCCATGCCGCCCTCAGCATCCTGGAAGATGCTGTGCTGGCCAAACACCGTCTGGAAATCACCCAGCACGCGCTTGACCGCTCCGCCGATGCGGTTCTATGGGTCGAACGCGATGCTGCATTTTCATATGCCAATGAGTCCGCCTGCCGGCTGCTGGGTTACACCAGAAGCGAACTGCTGAAGCTGTCTGTACCTGAAATCGACAGAAACTATCCCGTGGAAAAAATGGCAGAAGTCTTCACGACGCTCACACAGCAGAAAACTCTGGATGTAGAATCCGTATTGACCTCCAAGGACGGACGAATCATTCCGGTTGAAATTCACAACAGCCTGATCGAATTTGAATCCCGGACGTTTATCTGCGCCTTCATTCACGACATCAGCGAGCGCAAGCGAATGCAGGCGGCAATTGAAAAACGAATCGTCACCCTCACCCGTCCGCTGGATCAGGATCCCACGATCGTCTTCGATGAATTATTTGATCTTGATGAGTTTCAACGCATTCAAGATGAATTTTCCGCTGCAACCGGGGTCGCTTCCATCATCACCCTGCCGGACGGCACCCCGATCACCAGGGCCAGCAATTTCACCCGCCTGTGTAATGACATCATTCGCAAAACCGAAAAAGGCTGCTCAAACTGCTTTAAATCCGATGCCGCACTGGGCCGGCACCATCCGAACGGCCCCGTGGTGCAGCCATGCCTCAGCGGCGGATTATGGGACGCCGGCGTGAGCATCACGGTTGGCGACCGGCATATTGCCAATTGGCTGATCGGTCAGGTGCGCGATGAAACACAAACCGATGAGGCGATGCGGATTTACGCGCGGGAAATCGGTGCCGATGAACAGCAGTTTATGGAGGCCTTTTATAACGTTCCGGTTATGTCGCTGGAACGCTTTAAAAAAGTCGCCCAGGCTCTTTTTACTCTGGCAAACCAGCTCTCCACCACTGCCTACCAGAACATCCAGCAGGCCCGCGTCATTGCCGACCGGCAGAAAGCGGAAGAAAATCTCCTGCTGCTGTCAACGGCTATTAATCAGACCATAGAAGCCGTGATAATCACTGATGCACAAGGCATTATTCAATATGTCAATCCGGCTTTCGAAACCATCACCGGTTATCTGAAAAATGATATCATCGGACAAAATCCGCGCATTCTCAAAAGCGGCAGGCAAGAGGATGCCTTCTACCGCGATCTTTGGAATACGATTTCATCCGGTCAAACCTGGACCGGACGGTTCATTAATAAACGCAAAAACGGTTCGCTTTACACCGAAGATGCCACCATTTCGCCCATGCGGGACTCAACGGGGAGCATCACAAACTATGTTGCCGTGAAACGGGATGTTACGGTTGAGCTCAACAAAGAAGAGGAATACCGACAGGCACAAAAAATGGAAACCGTGGGCCAGCTGGCGGGCGGCGTCGCCCACGACTTCAATAACATTTTGCAAGCCATTCTCGGGTTCAGCGAACTGCTGTTGAGTACGCTGAAACCGGAAACATCCGAATACCGGAATGTAGCTGAAATCAAAAAAGCTACCAGCCGGGCAACGGATATTACTCGTCAACTGCTAACCTTCAGCCGCAAGCAACCTGTTGATAAAAAGCAGATTGACATCAATTCCATTATTCAAGATACCGACGTACTGCTTCAAATCCTGCTAGGCGATAAAATCCAACGCACCTTTGACTTAGCGCAAGATCTCCCCCCGATCAATGCCGATTTT
>JBILEA010000089.1:0-9987 GCA_044352355.1 Pontiellaceae bacterium
TGTGGCACATTGAAGCAGACGTAGAGGAAGAACGGTTTGTCCTTCGCCCGCTCGCGCAGGAACACCCCGGCAGGCTCCCCGGCGCGTTCAACGAAACGCGGCTCGGTTTCCAGAAAATTCGCCGCGCCCTCTCCGAGGATTTCCGGCTGCGTGTCGAGGGTGGCGTTGCGGAAGATCGGATAGTCGTCCTTCGGGTAAAAGCCGGTGTGTGATTCATAGGTCGCGTAGTAGTAATCGAAATCCCAGCTGCGCAGGCCGGGCGTATGGTTCTTTCCGACATACGCGGTCACATAACCGTTCTGCTTAAGCACCATCGGAAAGGTCTTGTCCCACTGCTCGCGTGAGAGCGCGGCCGCGTTATTCCACCCGATCGTATGCCGGCGTTCCCATTGTCCGGTCAGCAGGCTGGTGCGGTTCGGCTGACACGAAGCGGACGAGCAGAACGAGTTCTTGAAAAGCACGCCCTCGCCCGCCAGGCGGTCAATGTTCGGCGTCTTCATGAGGGGATGACCCATACAGCCGAGTTCGTCGTACCGCTGATCATCCGCGAGGATAAAAATGATGTTGGGTTGCTGCTTCGTTGCGCCGACCGCATGAAGCGCAGCCAACGGCGCAAGGACTGCCGCAGTCATTGTCCCTTTTTTGATCATCATCGCTTTTCGTTTTTTTATCATCGTCTCTTTTCCTTTATTCGATGCTTTCACGCCTTATAAGAACAAATTTTACGTTCACTCCGATCTGACTGCATTCAGCCAACATGCTTATGTACATTGGATGTGCGAAACCCGTACACAGCGATGACGACGAAACAGATCAGCGGGAGCACAAAGGATGCCCGCACGCTCGAAAGTGTCATGAAGCCGAGGTTGAAGGCGTCCATATCCATAATGGCCGCCTGCATCGGCGGCATCAGGCAGCCGCCACCGATGGCCATAATCAATCCGGCAGAACCGAGTTTTGCATCGTCGCCGAGGCCTTTCAGTGCGATCCCGTAAATCGTCGGGAACATCAGGGACATGCAGGCGGATACGCCGACCAAACACCAGAGGCCGGTCAGACCTTGAATCAAGATCGTGCCGAGAATAAACGCAAAGCCACCGGAGGCGAGCGCCAGCAGCAGTCCGCCCGGACTGAAAAATTTGAGCAAATGAGTGCAGACAAAACGGCTGCTGACGAAGATGCCCATGGCGATCATGTTGTATTTCTGCGCCTCGGCTTTCGACATTCCGAGTGCGTCACCGGCATACTGAATAATAAAGGTCCAGCACATGATCTGGGCGCCGACATAAAAGGTCTGGGCGACAACCCCTTCTATATATTTTTTATTGTGCCACAAACGGCGGAACGTCCCGCCGAGATCCAGTCCTGTGCTGTCTTCTTCTTCCTTCGCCTTTGGCAGACGCACGACAACAAACAGAATGAAAAAAGCCAGCACCACGGCCCCAAGCCAGGCGTACGGGCCGATAATCACCGACAAGTCCTGATCCCGTATGGCCGCCAAAGCGGACGGATCCGTTTGTGCCAGCGTCTGCCGGGCCGCCTCAGTGGCCGGATTCAACCGCTGAAGGATCAGGTTCCTGGCTGTCAGCATGCCGATTAACGAACCGATGGGATTAAATGACTGTGCAAAATTCAGACGGCGGGTCGAGGTTTCCTCTGGGCCCATCGAGAGAATGTACGGGTTTGAGCTGGTTTCCAGGAAGGAGAGCCCGCAGGTCATGATGAAATAGGAAATTAAAAATGCTTCGAAGGAGACCATCCGGCCGGAAGGGATAAACAGCAGACACCCCAGCGCGTAGAGCAGCAACCCGAGCAGAATGCCCGACTTGTAGCTGAAGCGCTTGATAAACAGAGCGGCGGGAAAGGCCATCACGCAATAGCCTCCGTAAAAGGCAAACTGAACCAGAGAGCTCTCGAAGTTGCTGATCAGTAGAATGTTCTTAAACGCCGCCACCATCGGGTTGGTGATGTCGTTGGCGAAGCCCCACAGCGCAAACAGCGATGTGACTAGGACAAACGGAAGAATAACTCCCGGCGGGATTACACTCTTTTTTTCACTCATAATTACTCGTTTATGCTGCTCTTGCCTTGTTTCAATCGTTACGCCACGGACCGGACTGCCGGTGAAACCCCCGCATCCGCCAGGACGTCTCAGTCGATTGATCCCGCCGTACCGGATGGATTCCCACGCTTGAAGCGGTACGGCTTGCCGGTTTCCGGATCGAACTCCACCGCGACGACATCCGGCGTTTCCGTGCGCAGTTCCGGCGGCAGCGTGATGCTCAGCCGGCCCTCGCTGTACTGATAGGGAATCGTCTCGCCGGTGCGGAGCAACCGGACCTTCTTCGGAGCAGGCACCCCTTTGAGCTCCAGTGCTTTGATTTCGCTGCTGGATCCGTAGCCGAATATTTCTTTGGTTGTCCAGTGCTTCGGCGGAGAGAACAGGTACCAGGTGTCATCTTTGATGGTCGCAGGGCAGTTGCTTTTTTCGGGATAAAGAGCACCGCCGTTGATCCCGAAGAGCGCCTCGCGGCTGTGTTTCATCCAGGCCGCCAGCTGAGCACAGCGTTCGTAGTATTGATCGGGCATCTCCCCGTTCGGACGCGGAGAAATATTGGCCAGCAGATTGCCGCCGAAGGAGCGGGCCCAGGCCAGATCCCAGAGAAAACGCGCCGCCTCATGAACAATCTCTGAATCCTTATCCCCATAATGCCAGGATCCCTTGGTGTAAATACTGCAGTTTTCCCACCAGTAGCCGCGCCGCACGAATTCGTGCATAATCGGAGCGGACTTCTCCACGCCACCGGCTCCATCGCGGGCTTTAAAATAGTAGAAAAAAGCGCCCTCCGGCGAGGCATAATCACCGAGCCGCCCCTGGGTCCGGTTGTTGATGACAATCCCCGGTTGCATGGTGCGAATCTGCTCGACCGTGAAGGGCATTCCGCCATCCGGCCACCAGAGGTCGATTTTTCCGTAGCGGGTCAGCAGCTCGCGGCCCTGCGCCTTGTCAAACGCAATAAATTTCGAATAAAAACCGGCCGGCATGGCTGGCAGAGACTCCACCTCTTCATGCTTCCAGTTCAGCTTTTTATCTTTGCCCAGATAAAAATTGCGGTATTCGCGATCGAAATACCAATCGATGCCGGAATAGTAGATGCCCACCTTCAAGCCGTATTTGCGGCAGGCATCTATATAGAGCTGCAGCAGATCGCGGCCGCCCAGATATTGCTTAACCCCCATCTCCCCGACATCGCTGGGCCAGAGCGCATATCCAAGATGGTGTTTAACCGTTAAAACCACATACGAGAACCCGGCCTCTTTGGCCGCTTTCATCCATTTGTCCGGATCATAGCGGTCGGGATTCCAAGTCTTGAAAATCTCAAAAAACTCAGAGGCCGGACTGTAGCCGTGTTTCGCAACCGAGCCGAGTTTTTTATCGGGATTCACCATGCAGAGCCACGGCTCGCCGGTGCCATGCGCCGCCTCCGGTCCCCAATGAATGAACAACCCCAATCCCGCATGGGGGAACCACTGCGCATCCGGATGCGACGTGCGCTCCCCTTCGATCAGCATCTTCCCTTCCAGCTCTGCCGTATAGGTCCGCACATTGGCAATTTCCAGCAGATCATCCGCGGCAAATTGATCTGAGGCTGGATTCGGTTGCGCGGCAAAAACACCGGTGCAGCATAAACCCAAAACCATCATTGCGGCGGTGACTCCGCTTCTCTGAACTTGTCGATCTATCATCATCTGCCTTCCATTTACTCCCAATGGGTGAAGCGGTACGGCTTGCCGGTTTCCTTATCGAATTCCACCGCGACGACATCCGGCGTTTCCGTGCGCAGTTCCGGCGGCAGGGTGATGCTCAACTTGCCTTCGTTGTACTGATAGGGAACCGCCTCGCCGGTGCGGAGCAACCGGACCTTCTTCGGGGCAGGTACACCTTTCAGCTCCAGCGATTTGATCTCAATGCTGTATCCCCAGCCGGGTTTCCAGTGCTTCGGCGGAGAGAAGAGATACCAGGTGTCATCGGTGAGGGTCACCGGGCAGTTGCTTTTCTCCGGATAAACACCGCCGCCGTTGATCCCGAAAACCGACTCGCGGCTGTGGTTCATCCAGGCGGCCAGTTGCGCGCAGCGTTCATAGTATTGATCGGGCATCTCCCCGTTCGGACGCGGACCGATATCACACAGCAGATTGCCGCCGAACGACCGGGACCAGGCCAGATCCCAGAGAAAACGCCCCGCCTCAAGGACCGTTTCTGAATCTTTATCCCCGTAATGCCAGGATCCCTTGGTGTAAATATTGCAGTTTTCCCACCAGTAGCCGCGCCGCACAAATTCATTCATAATCGGAGCGGCTTTCTCGATGTAGGCAAAAAAACTTCCCTCCGGCGTGGCATAGTCACCGAGCCGGCCCTTGGTTCGATTATTGATGACAATCCCCGGCTGCATCGCACGGATCTGCTCGATGGTGAAGGGCGTTCCGCCGTCCGGCCACCAGAGGTCGATCTTTCCGTAGCGGGTCAGCAACTCGCGGCCCTGTGCCTCATCAAACTCGACAAATTTGGACCAAAGGTCGGCCGGTTTGGCAGGCAGAGCTTCCACCTCTTCATGCTTCCAGTTCAGCTTCTTATCTTTGCCGAGATAAAAATTGCGGTATTCGCGGTCAAAATACCAATCCATGCCTGAATAATAGATTCCCACCTTTAATCCGTATTTGCGGCAGGCATCGACAAACGGCTGCAGCAGATCACGTCCGCCAAGATATTGTTTTACCCCCATTTCCCCGGCATCGCTGGGCCAGAGCGCATAGCCGAGATGGTGTTTTGTGATAAAAACCACATACGTGAAACCGGCTTCTTTGGCCGCCTTCATCCATTTGTCGGGATCATACCGGTCGGGATTCCAGGTCTTGAAAAGCTCGAACCAATCGGAAGGCGGGGTATAGCCGTGTTTGGCAACCGAGCCGAGTTTTTTATCGGGATTCACCATGCACAGCCACGGCTCGCCGGAGCCCTGTGCCGCCTCCGGTCCCCAGGAAATAAACAGCCCCAATCCCGCATGAGGAAACCACTGCGCATCCGGATGCGATGTGCGCTCCCCTTCTGTAACCATCTTCCCTTCCAGTGCTGCCGTATAGGTCCGCGCATTGGCAATTTCCAACAAATCATCCGCAGCAAATTGGTCTGTGGTTGAAGTGGGTTTCGCCGCAAAAACGGCCGTGCAGCATATCGCCGAAAACAGGACCGCAGACACTTTCCGTACTCCGCGACTCAAAACGGTTCTTTTCTTCATCCTCATCTTCCTTTCTATTCAATTCCACGTTTAGAGCCGCTTGACATAAACGTAATAGGCTCCGCGTTGTGACTCGTCGGTCTGTTCATTTAAAAACCAGGTTTGCAATTTTGTTTCACCCGCCTTCAGCGGAACGGTAAAAACGACTGCAACCGCATCTGCAGAAACGGGCTGTTCCTTAACGATATCTCCAACTGCCAAACGTGCTGTTGTCACCGCTATTTTTTTGTTTCCCGCGCCCGCCGGCACCCCGTTGATCGGTGTGTTGATTTCCTCCGGCCAGCGGCGCAGTGAAAACTCATAGGTTCCGTCGCGCTCCACCGCGATATTCCACCAGCCATTGACGTTCTGCGCGGCCCGAATTGTAAATTGTCCCCAGGGCGTGGCCCCTTTCACACCATACCAGTCGAAACAGGTCAGGCAGGCAGGATTTTCCTGATCCGAGCCGATGATGATCTGGCAGGGATCCAGTGATCCGGAAGTAATCCCCTTCCACCAGGCGGCATAATCCGCCCGCAAGGATTGAACCACTTCGGGATTCTGCGCGGCGATATCGTTCTGCTGTCCCGGATCGGCTGAAATATCGTACAGCTCTTTACCGCCAACCAGACGCCACGTGCGGCGCATCACCGTTCCGCGCCATTCCCCGTGAGGCCCCTCCCCGGTTCCGATGTGGACGAACAGCGAGCGCCCCGGAATCTCGGAAACTTGCCCCAATAACAGAGGGGCCAGGCTCGTGCCGTCAAAGGCGACCCCCTCGGGGTTTTTAAACCCGCACAGATCAATCAGCGTCGGCAGCAGGTCGTTGATCGAAGTCAGCTCGCCGAGATCGCGTCCCCCCTGAACCCCCCGCGTCGGCCAGCGGACAAAACACGGGACCCGGTGACCGCCGTCATAGTAACTGGTTTTGATTCCCCGCATTCCGGCATTATACCCTGACTCAACGGCCTCGGTTTTGAGATTCCGTGACGCTCCGGCCGACGTGCCATTGTCCGTCAGGAAAATCAGAATGGTATTTTCGCGAATGCCGAGGCGCTCGATCAGCCCTTCCAGCCGAGCCATGTTCTCATCGAAATTGGCAATCATCCCGTAAAAATTCGCCCGCTTTTCATCCACGCCGGCCTTTTTATAGGGCGCACTGTACTTTTCAGCGACACGGTACGGATCATGCGGTGCGTTCGGCGCAATGTAGGCAAAAAACGGTTTCCCTTGCTTCACGTTTTCCTCAATGAATGACATCGCTCCGTCAAACCAGACATCAGTGCAATAGCCGGTGAACCGAGTCAGTTTCCCATTATGCCAATAGGTATCATCAAAATAGTCGTTCCCCCAATAATCCGGGGTTTGCTCCAATCCTCCGCCCAGATGCCACAGCACCTCCTGGAACCCGCGATCCTGCGGACGAAACGGGTAGTTGTCACCAAGATGCCACTTGCCGAACAGGCCGGTGCGATATCCGCCCGCTAAAAAAACATCCGCCATAGTGGTTTCATTTTTACGCAGCAGGGACCGGCCCCGGGTGGTGGCCCATGCGCCGGTACGAAGACAATCGCGACCGGTCATCAGCGAGGCCCGCGCAGGGGTGCAAAGCGGAGCCGCGTGAAAATCGGTCAGTCGGACACTTTGGGACCACAACTGATCCAGCGCCGGAGTTTTAAGAATCGGATTTCCGTGACAAGAAAGATCGCCGTACCCCTGATCGTCTGTCATGACAAGAATTACATTCGGGGACTGCAAAGCCGGCGGAACAGCCGCAAGCGAATGAGCTCCGCAGGCCGCCGCGATCCAGGCTAACGCGTTTTTAGTCATCATTTCACCTTCCGGTTAAAGACCTTTACGCAGCTTAACTTACGGTTTTTTCTGTTTCCGGATCAACGCCGCTTCAATACAGGCAGACACCTGTTCTGCGATGCGCGGCGTACCCTGATCTCTCGAAAAATGGACATTGCCGATCCCGCTGCCGTATCCGGCAAAGAACTCGGGAGGGAACCCGGACGTCAGCGCATGCAGATCATTGATCGGCACGCCGTGCCGCTGCATGATCTCCGCCGCCACCGCGTTGTATTTGATTTCATCACCGGTGAAGCGGCCGATTTCTTTGTCCTGAACCACCGTGGTTGCCGCCCAGATCAGCTCGGCCCCCGTCTGTTTCAGCCGGATCACCAGTTTTTCAAGATTCTCTTTGTACTGCTCAAGGGGAACCGACTGCGTTCCCCGCACCTTGTCCCGCCTGCCGGGATCTTTGGATTCCGGATGGCGGTAACAGAGATCGTGCAGTCCCCAGTTAAAATGAATCACGTCCCATTTTTTATCGCCCAGCCATTTATCGATCTGCCGCAATCCGTTGAGTGTATCCCCGCAATTGGCATCCGGACGGAATACATTGGCCCTCCCCTCCAGATCTTTTCGAACCGCGGGGGTATAGCCGATTGAAATAGAGTCCCCGATGATCAAAACATTGGGCAATGAGGCCTGCACATTGGTCAAGGCCTTCATTCCATCCTTGTCCTGCTCCGGCGTATAAAATTCCGCCCCGAAACCGGTGCCGTAAAAAACCGCCGCCAACGCCATAACCCAGTGCTTTTTCATCATAGAAACATTCCTTTATTGATGTGAGCCGATCAGAGAAAAGAAAAACCCGCCCTTTTTCAGCATCGGCGAAATCACCGAGTGAGTCTGACGCGCCAGCTCGCTCGACCCGTATGCTGTGAAATGCACATTGTTTGCGATCTGCAACTCGGTCAGGCGAGGATAAGCGAAAGCATACAGGTCATTCACCGCAATCCCGTTCGTCGCCATGATCGCTTTTGCAGCGTCATTGTAGGGCGTGACATCAATGTACGGGATCGATCCGCCGGCTCCCTCCGGAACCGGAGTGGTCGTCGCAAACACCAACTTCGCACCAGTGCGCTTCAGCTCCTTGACCCAGAGTTCCATCTGTCGGGCGTACTCCTCCACTGTAAACTGAATATGGGCGCCCGGAGCACTCGGCAGGCAGGTTATGTAATTTTCATCCACGTATTTAACGGCATGCAACCCCCAGTTGAACTGGATCACGTCCCATCCGTTTGATCCGCCGGCCGTAATATAGCTGTCGACAAGTCGCCCCCAATCCGGATTGGGACCGTTATACGCTGTCCCGAGAAAATTGACGATTGCCTGCCCAGCGAGAAAGTCAGACAAGAGGGTGGAATATGCATTGGCGACTGAATCCCCGGCGACCAGCACCTGGGCCGTCCGGGCCGGATCGGCGTCGTTCAATGCCTCCACAATGCGGCTTCCCACCACCTCACCCATCAGCTGAACACCCAGCTCCGTCGGCAGATTGGAATTCGGCTGAACCATCTCCTCAATACGTGTCTGCGTAAAGTCGGCCAGATCGTTGATCCGCAGGCCGGCATTCGTAATAACCTGCTTAAACTTCGCGGCGTAATCGGCATCCACCGCACTCACATACGCCGGCATCGTTCCGTACACCGGTGTGATCGTGCATCCGATCAGGGCCGGAGCCGCTCCCTGAAGCCGCGTCACGAGTCCGGAATAAATTCCGGTCACCTCTGAGGCGGCGGCACGCGGCAACCCGTTTGTATGAACCATCAGTTCGCGCCCGTAGGAAAAATGAATCACATCCCAGGTTCCGGGATCCACATGGGCGGTGCAAAACGCATCCCAGTCCGGGCTGCCGGTTTCCGGCATGGTGACAAACGTGCAGACGGCCTTGCCGTCCAGAATCCGGACGACTTCCGGCTGATAGGCCTGCATGACCGCATCGCCGAGCAGCAGCACCTTCTTCAGATTCGGATCGGTACCGTCATCCAGATCCGCCGTGAATCCTTGAAGAATATACCGTCCCAAACCATCACTGGCGGCCGCACTGTAATTAACCGCCAGCCCGGCCAAGGTGATATTCGTCAGGGCACTTCCCAACGTGTTGTAGGACAACGAGCCGAAGGTCATATCGGCTCCGGGGGTCCAGGCGGCCCAGCTGATCTCATCGGGATTATCGAGGGTCGCGGTGGAGCTCCCGCCGGGGTTAAAGCCCGATTCAGAAAGCCAGTTCGTGCCATTGGCCACCACCACCCAGCGGGCGTTTGCTGTCCCGGTGAGCGTTGAACCGTGCTTGGCCGTCAGCACACTGCTGGCATTAAATTTATAATTGCCGGATGATGCGGGGCCGAACAGCACAGCCAAGCCGACCGCACGCGAAATCTGATTATTTGTAAAGGTATCCGCCGACCGCAAATCTTCGACAGATGCACCATTAGCATATTGCCATACTGCGAAGTTAGCGCCATAGGACGCACCGCTGGTGTTGCTATAGGTTCCCGAAAAACCGCCATACACCGATTGTCCGGTATAGGTCGACCCATTACTGCTGAGAAACGGCGTCGCCGTGCTGTAAGCCACCGAAAGTGTCTTGCTTGCTCCGGCAGCAAGAGTCCCAACACTGGCGGTTATATTCGAATTTGCTGAAGCCGCATTCGCGGTTGCGCCATCGAAATTAAACACCACGGCCGCCTGCACGAGCCCCGCCAGACTGAGTGCCGCCCCCATTACACATGCTGCTTTTCTCATTTTAGACCGTCCTCTCGCCCTGATCTCTGATCCCGTCCATCCTCCGGGACCTCAACGGCCCCGCCCGTCTTCTGGAAACCACCAACCTGTTAACGTTCTCAGCAATAATGAAAAA
>JBILEA010000090.1:0-9922 GCA_044352355.1 Pontiellaceae bacterium
GCAACCAGGAATCCGCCAAAAAAGATGAGCAGCAGCCCCGCAACATCTCGCAATCTGAAGTTTTTTTTCATACCAGAGCATTTAAAGATTCAACCGCCGCCTCGGCAACCTCCTCTTTGGAGAGGACTCCGGCGCCATCCGTATTCAGCTTCGCAAATCTTATTAAAAAATGCTCTTCATTTTTTTAACCCGTTTTTAGCCAGAGCAATCAGGTATTCTGCATTTTTCCGTTTGCATTGATTCAGATCGTCTTCGAACACCAGCAACAGCGGAAGCGATGTGGCAAAATAATCAATCTTTGCTTCCGCGGCCAACTCCCGCCCGGCGAAGGCCATAAAATCCTCGAACAGCGCCTGTGCCTCTCTGGTGCGGCCCAGCTCGATGAGCGACAAGCCGCGATAGTATGAAAGTTCCGAATGTGCGGTGACGGCCATAGCCTGAAAGTCGCCGGCCTCGTTGGCGCTGGACACAAATTGCACAACCGCATCCTCTTCACGACCGAGTGCGCGCAGGGCCTTGCCGGTCCAATAGCTCACATCCGCCTTGGCCTGCAGCAGGTGGTAGGCTTCGCCCAGATTTTGCGGCGGTTGCATGGCGAGCTCGAAATGCTCCAGTGCCGTCATCGCATCGGCGGCCTCCAGCGCCTTTTGTCCCAGCAGAAGCCGGGCGGAGGTGTACTGTTTGAGAACCTTGCCCTCGCCCCCTTCCCATGGGTGGAAGCGACGGTTGAGAAGCACTTCCAGCGCCTTCCCTGGCTGACCGGTCTCGTTGTACAGTTCGGCCAGTACGACGGAACAGTCGTCGCGCTCCGCAACCAGCTCCGGGCGGGAAAGCAACGTTTCCAGACGCTCCCCTGCCGGGTCACCCAGCTTGGCGCGCAATTGATCATATTCCGCAAACAGCCGCGCGTCAGAAGGATCCAGCTCCAATGCCAGGAGATAGGCTTTGCGGGCGGCTTCGCCGTCGCGGCGGACATTCCAATACGCAATACCAAGGTTCCGGCAAACGGTTGCAAACGGTTCGACTTTTTCCCAAACGGCGATCGCGTCTTCGTGCCGTTTTTTGTCATAGAAATAATTGCCTAATGCATAAGCCGCGTTTGAATCCCTGCCAGATTGTTCAAGTGCCCATTCAAGCACGATCTGATCGTGCAACCGCGACGGGAAGAAATAGTCCGGACAAAGCGCCCGCGCTTTTTCCAATGCTTGGAAATTATTCTTAAGCCACGCCAGCGCATAGTGCGTCAGCTGCGATTGCTGCAGAGGGTTGGGAACCGCGACATCCGCCACATCGTTTGCGTGGTGCAGTTCGAGTAGTTGAACGGCCTCTTCACTGCATCCGGCATCGGCATAGTCGTACGCGATGTCCAGCACGGTCTGCGCATCATTGCGGCTCTTTTCCAGGAAGCCCTCGATATCGCCGGATTCGAAGCGCGCCCAATGGTCGAGCGGGTCAACGCCCAGCAGTGCGGTCAGCACGCCGGAGGCATCCTGACCGAACTTGCGCAGAGCAATGGCCTTGAGCACATGCGCCTTGTTGTTCTGACGGTTGGTGTCGAGCGACGCCTCGCAGTGCTGGAGAGCGGTTGAGAAATCGCCCCGGCGGCAGTCGAGCATCGCCAATTCGTAATAGGCCGCGGCGCGCCATTCATAGTTCCAGGTGGCTTTATAAAACGCGGCATAGGCCTGCTTTTCCAGGCCCTGGAACCGGCGGACGAGACCGAGATAATAATGGGCTTCGCCGGTGCAGGGGTTGGGGTGGCGGCACGTCAGGCGCTTGATGGCTTTCCCAAAATGGGCGGACGCCTCGTCAAGCAACCCCTGATTCAGCTTTCGGCGTCCGTATGCAATATTCGTTCGCGCGTCCAGCGGATCGCGCCGGAGAATTTCGTTCCAGTAGATTTCGGGGGAACGGGTCGGGTGGCGGTACTGCTCCAGATGCTCGGCAGTCAGGTAAAGTTCGTCGATGCTTTCAATTTCTTGCGGCATCGGCGGCTCGGTGGCTTTTTCGCGGTTGCGCTGCAGCTTGGAAACATCGACCGGCTGATAGGAAACGAAGTCTTCCACCGCGATTTCCAGGCATAGGAAATCGCCGTCAAAAGCGAACGCCGGTTTGTGCCACGGATTGTCGGGTGAGAGATCGAACGTTTCATCGAGCAGCACGTTGCCGCCGCAGCGAAGAACAATCCGCGCGCCGTCAATTTTTCGCGAGGCCACGGCACCGAGGTCGAGTGTTCCGTCGCCGTTTTTGACCAGACGCACGGCGGCGTCTTTGGTGGCGTTCTGGACCGGGCCGATCTTTTTGTAAGGCCACCAGAACTGCGAGAAGGTTTTAGTTTCATACGGCAGCAGGTAGGTGAAATCGGGCTGATTGTCGGTGTAGACCCCGGCCATCAGCTCAACGTAGGGAGCGGGACGGCCTGTCGGCCCGACGCGATCGGTCAGCTCGCGATCCCACGCCCAGCCGAATTGATCATTGCCCCAGGTCCACTGCTTTTTGCCGGGCGAAACGTGTTTGTTGGCGACGTGGATAAATCCGCCCTCCGCGTCGTAATCGTAGCCGCCGAAAAAGTCAAACTGTGTGTCGCAGACCATATAACTGGTCGGAACGGGAATGTTTTTGTACCAGCTCAGGTCGTTCGCACCCGGACGCTCAGCATAGTTGACCCCATAGTAATCGTTATCGGCGACAGGGAACGCACTCAGGGCGCGCACGGCGTGGTCGGCTACGTAGTGGACGTCCGGCGGAAAGAAACTTTGGTAACGGTCGTGCACCTCAGCCGCAACATTGGCCCACCAAAGGAAGGTTTGCGTGAAAGGGGTGCGGTTGTAAAGGCGGGCCTTGAGCTCGACGAGCGCGCTGCCGGGCTTCAGGCAGATGCCGTGCATCCCTTTGAGGCGGTTGAGCGGATCATGCTCGGACATCCAGACAGTTTTTGTTCCATCACTGTCTTCCTCCAGGTGAACATCGGCCGGCATATAGGTGCCCGGCCGATGATGCTGCGGCCAGTTGAATTCAACACCGCCGGAAATCCACGGACCGGCCAGTCCGACCAGCGCCGGTTTGATCTCGTCCTGCCGGTAAAAGAAATCGTAGTCGTTGTTGACCTTGTCCTGCCCCAGAAAAATACGACCGCCGATTTCGGGCAGCATGACGAGACGGACGAAGTCGTTTTCGAGGCGCACGGAATCATAGTCCTGATCTTCCGGCACATCGTACACCTTGTCGATGAACGGAACCGGATAGACTTTCCCGCACGATCCCTGATACACCCTTTTTTCAAAAAAGAGCGGATTCTTCTCCGGCGCCCCCAGTCCGTAGGTTGGAATCACCAGCCGTTCACGTTTTGCCTCGATAAAACTCACAACAAACCTCCTTTAGAGTAGCGAAATATCCAACGACCACCCGGCACCTTCTCCGGACTTCAGGACCGGCGGGTTTTCAACTGCGCTTAAATCATCCACCGGAAGCATGGCCGGCTCGATGCCGATGTTAAAATAAGGTTCCGAACCGCAGCCGCTCCACGCGCCGTTGTTCACCCACAAGCCGAGATAAGGAATCTCCTGCGCATCCCATTCGATCCGCAGCCCGGACCCATCGGCCTGCCACGCAGTGACTTGGTTTACGGCATGGCGCCGGCTGAAAAGCTTGACGGCCCATTTTTCCTCGCGGGAAGGTAATGCGTCCCAGCCAACGCATTTCCCCGCCAGCGGCTCCGCCGCACCCATGGCAGACAAAACATCAAACTCTCCGGTCACCTCCAGCGACAAGTCCGGTAGAAACGGCAGCAGCGGATGCGCACACCAAAGCCATGGAAAGGCCGCTTCACCGGTATTCTCAAGCCGATACTCGCAATGAATCCGCGACTCCGAAATCCATACCGTCCGCTCAAACCGAAACGGGAAACAACGGCCTTCGACAGACAGGGTCAGACGATCTGCTCCCATCCGGTCAACACGCCAGGGAAGCTGCACCAAATCTCCGTGATCGGGAATCACGCCAGCGGGCAATACCGACGGAAAAATCTCGTCCCACCCGCCGGTATCCAGTTTCCCGATGAACGAGTCTCCATACCTTAACGGGGTTCGCGGAAGATAAGGATTCCGCCAGAACCATTCGCGATCGTTCCGGATATCGCGCAGAGAATGCCATTTCCCGCCGCACTCCGGCTCGAACTCCAAAACCAACTTCCGGTTTCTTAACGTAACCATTTGTTTACTCAATGCCCTACCAAAACAGGATGTAAAACAGCACAACGCCGGCGATAACCAGTCCTCCAGCCACATACACCCGCTTGGAGGTTATCGTTTCAATTTCGTTGCGGACCGGCATTTGAACCGGCGCGGACAGCGGGGCCGCCACGGTCAACACGCCGATGATGACGGAGAGCACCAGAAAATCGACCAGCACCTGCAACAGGAAATGCAGATGATGGACTCCGGCTGTCTGTTGCAGAATAAAATAAAAAACCGGCCCGAGAATCAGGGCGACCACTCCGGCAACGCGCGGCGTACGCGGCGACCACAGCCCAAACACAAAAGCCACCACGACGCCGGGCCAGATATATCCCTGGAACTGCTGGATATACTGGAACACACCGCCGAACTTCGGATTGACCAGCATCGGAGCCAGCGAACAGCCGACGGCAATCGATACCAGAATCGTGATGCGGCCGATCCAAGTCAGGTGTTTGTCGTTATCCTGTTCATGACGAAACAGGCGCTTGTAGACATCCATCGTGAAAACGGTCGCGGTGGAGTTGAGCATGGAAGCCAGCGAAGAAATCACCGCGCCGGCAATGGCGGCGAACATAAAGCCGCGGAAGCCCGGTCCCATCAGCTCGCGAATCAGCGTGGGAAACGCGGCGTCTGCGGTCTCGGCCAGCCGGTCAGCATAGAGCTGACTCGCCATGAGGCCGGGCATCACAATAACAAAAGGCACCAGCAGCCAGAGGGCCCCGGCAAAAATGACACCGAACTGCCCTTCTTTCAGGCTTTTCGCGGCCAGCGCGCGCTGGACGATAAACTGATTCAGCCCGCAGTAGTAGATCAACACGATCCACATCCCGCCGACCACCCCGGTCCAGGGAAGGTCCGGATTATCCGCCGGCAGGATCATGTGCAGCGAATCTGTATTCGCGGAGTAAAAGGCATCCCATCCGCCGACGGCATTCAGACCGAGAATAAAAACGAGCGCCCCGCCCAGCAGCAGTGCACTTCCGAGGAAGAGGTCGGCATAGGCGACCGCCTTGAGACCGCCGATTGCTGTGTAGGCTGCGGCCAGCAGACCCATCGCCAGCGCCCCCTGCCACACCTCAATCCCGAAGATCGCCTGAAACACCATTCCGCCGGAAAAAAGCACACCCGTCAGCAGAACAACGACGTAGATCACTACAGTGAGCACGGCCATGATCGCCCGGGCACCTGGCGAGTAGCGGTATTCCAGAAATTCGGGAATCGTGCTGATTCCCGAACGAAGAAAACGCGGCAGCAGCGTCCAGGCAATCAGAACAATCCCGACCGACCCGACCAGCTGCCAGCTGGAAACCGCCAGACCGACCCCGCCGGCAGCCTGTCCGGCCATACCGACCATCTGCTCGCTGGAAATATTGGCCGCCACGATCGACAACCCGATGATCGGCCAGGTTAATCCGCGTCCGCCGAGAAAAAAATCGGCCCCCTCTTTTTTGCCGCGGCTTTTCCAGATTGCAAACGCAATGGTCGCAACAAGAAATCCAATCAGAACAAGCAGATCAACCGGTGCCAGGCTGAATTCATTCGGCATATTTCCTCCATACACATGTTTTGAAGATACCCTGAATATATCGCACCCGTTCAGTTGACACAATGGACGTTCGACTGATAAACATGGACGATATGATGAAAAAAATTAAAGACGGATTCCCGGAACAACGCCTACTTGTCGTCAGCCATGAACTGGTGAACAGACAAAGAAAACTTCCGATCGCCCACCACCTCTGCATAACCGATATCGGCCACTTTCCCCTCACCAAAAATCATTTTGTCTCGCGCAAAAACGGTATCGATCAAACCATTCTGATTTTCTGCGCGGCGGGCAAGGGAACGGTCACGGTGCGCGGGAAAAAGCGCGAACTGACTGAGGGACAGCTCATCCTGATTCCGCCCGGAGTTCCGCACAAGTACGAAGCCGACCCTTCCATTCCATGGAATATTTACTGGTTTCATTTTGCCGGAGACCAGGCCGACGAATATCTTAACCTGCTCTGCCCCGATCCGGCTCAACCCGTCATACAACTTACCAGCACGGATGAATTCGTCCGCCAGTTTGAAACCCTCTATGCTTTCACTATAGCCGCCTTCTCCGACTCTGCGCTGGTCCGGTCTTCGGCAGAACTTGCCAGGACGTTATGCCTCATAAACGCTCTCCGGACGGGACTCTATAAAAAAAGCCGTCAAAGCGAACAACGGATTCTCAAATCGATTGAGTACATCGTCGGGCACTATGAACAGCCGCACACCCTCGAGGAACTGGCCCGGAATGCCGGCCTTTCGGCTCCTCATTACGTGGCTCTCTTTCGCAAACAGACCGGAACTTCACCCTTCCGCTACCTGACCCGCGTCCGCATGCGCCACGCCTGCGAACGGCTCCACCGGAGCAACCTGAGCATTCAGGAAATCGCGGACGAACTGGGATACAACGACCCCTGCTACTTCAGCCGCATCTTCAAGAACGTACAGGGATGCTCCCCCGCCAACTACCGCCGGGGCGTCAAAAAATAAGACACCCTCTCACCCTCAGGCAGGGGGCGAGAGCGTTTTAAGAAATCTCATGACCGTTCCGCGCCCCCTCTTCGAGAGGGACGCCCTACACGCAAACTTGCAGGGTTTGCGATCAAGGCTAATGATCCGCCTTACGTTATGATCACTCGGCATATTTACTCAGTATACCGCAAACCCCGTCCGCCTGTTTTTACACACTTCCGGCAGACGTCCTGCGCTTTGTTCAAGCAAGGTGCGCCGGCCGGCACAACCCCGCTTGAACAGGTATGATCACGGGAACCAGCGGGAGGCCCCCTCCTCAACCGAATAATTGTCGATCAGCATATCTCCGCCTTGTGTATTACTATTGAAATAAAAATCAGCGGAACTCACTGCGGTCATCCCGCCCCTGAAGCCCAGTCCTGTTTCATGAACGACAATCGTCCCCGAAGCATCATCCATAACCGTCAGCGACCACGTATCGATCTCCGGGTTGCCGGTCAGATCTTCCGCAGAAATTATGAACGTGTACCAGATATTCACATCAAGCCGCCCGTCGTCATCATCTATAATAGCGATCGACTTCCATGATCCGTCATTATAGCTGAACTTGTAGGTGGCTCCAGCATCCATCGCCAGCTGCAATCCAGTGGTCACAGCGGTCGCATTACTGACTCCGTTTAAACGCAGAGTCGGTGACTGTCCAATGCTGTTCAGCTTCACATCATACGTAATTTGAAATGACGACTGATTGGCAAAACTGCTTCTCAACTGTAAAGGTCCGCCAGCATTCCAGTTATCTTTTAGTTGAAGCGCCTTAGTCGAGCCGCCGCCGATTCCGTTCGTGCTGAACACCACCAGCGAGTTCTGGTTGGTTGTCCCAGTTTGCACACCTGATGTCAGCCATCCGTTCTGACCGGAGGGCGAAGTCCCCGCCGCATACCGTTCAAACTGATCGGCAACTCCGACCGTTTCAATCGGTTTGACCAAAAAATTATCGATCAGCATATCCCCGCCGGATGTATTAATGTTGAACTGGAAAATTGCGGTATTCACCGCGGTCATTCCGGCCTTGAAAGCAAGCCCTGTTTCTCTGACAACAGCGATCCCCGAAGCATCCTTGACCGTCAACGACCACGTATCGACCGCCTTGTCGCCGGTCAGATTGGCCGCAGAAAGCTGAATCGTGTACCAGGAATTTGTATTGAGCCGTCCGTCAGCATCCCCGGGAATCGCGACGGTTTTCCAGGTTCCATCGTTATAGCCGAATTTGATGGATCCTCCCCCGTCGATCGCCAGCTGCAACCCACTGGTCACCGCAGTCGCATTACTCACGCCGTTTAAATTGAACACAGGCATCTGGTTCAAGTTGTTCAGCTTCACATCATACGTAATCTGAAAGGACGAGTGATTGATGAAACTTCTTTTCAGCTGGAATATATTGCCTGAATTCAGCGAGTCTTTCAACTGAACCGCCAGGGTCGGACGCCCGTCGATCCCATTGGTACTGACAATCCGGGCATCCTGCCCTGCCGCTGAATTCACAGTCGACCAGCCGTTTGTTCCGGCCGGCGATATTCCCTCGTTATACATCTCGAAACTCTCTGCATCTCCAACGTGCATAGCCACCCGGAAGCCGATGACATCGTTTTGCGTGGTTGCTGGCAGATTCGTTGCCTGACAGTTGGCAGCGCTCAGTCCCGATACGCTGCTATTGTACGCACCTCCATAGCGCATTCCGTCCGGATTCTCCACCCATTCAGACACATTGCCCAACATGTCCACCGTGCCGTTCTGTTCAGGCAAACCCGTGCCGGCAGACCAAGGTGTGCTGTAAGAGCCGCCATTGTAATTTGCATCTACATCTAAAACCGGAGCTGTATTGACACCGAATGCATAGGTGGAGTAGCCGGACCCGTCCGGCTTAAAGTACGCCGCTTTGTACCATTCATCTTTGCTTGGCAGAACATAGAGAAGCCCGGCTGCATTCCGGAAATCCCAATTGACCGAAACCACGGTGCCGGCGCTGCTGATTGAGTACGCTCCATTCGTCGCGCTGCCGGTGGTCAGCCAGTTACAGTACTGCGCCGCCTGGTGAAAACTGATCCTCACCGCCGGGGCATTGCTGCCCGCGGCCCCCACCCAGTTGGTATACAGGCTGTTAAAACTGCCGACCGCACCGTTGCGTTCTATTCCACGGTAAAATGGCGTCCATGCCGCTACAGTGACCTCCGTTTGTCCAATCTTGTATTCATATTCCACCCGGCCGAACCCGTTGGTATCCTTGGCGTTGCCCGGAGAAGCGATGGTGACATACCTCGCCGGAACCGGCTGGGTTTCCAGATCCACATAGGGCCGCTCAGTCACGGCCAAGGTAGCCATATTGATATCCAGCTCAAGCGGGAAGGTTTCGGGATGCAACGTCAGATTCCTCGGCTGCAAACTTCCGCGAGAAATCTGCAGCCAGGAAGAGTCCCCGTCCCAACGGCCGTTGATGTGCAGATAGAGCATGTTATTGCTCCGCACGCCGATCATATACGAATGCACGGCCATGTTTCCCGACATCACAAACCCAGAAACCAAGTTCGACACAGTGAAACCTGCAAGCGCCGGCATGTTTTCGGATGGGTTCATCACAATCAGCGTGCGGCTGTCCTGATAAACAAATGCTTTGCCGACCCCGTCCGCGGCACTGACTCCGAATTGCGCCTCCACACGGGAGACGGTATCCAGACTCAGGATGTCCGGCGGCGGTGGATTCGTGCTTTGAACCAGTGCCACCGGGCGGTATTTCGGAGTATTCGGAATCAATTCGGACCATTGGTTGGTCGCCGGCATGCCGTATAAAACGCGATAGAGCGCAGTAAACGAGCCATAGTCATCCCAGTCGGCGCGGGCCGCCAGATTCGTCGTGGACACCACCATGACGGGACGACTATTCGTTCTGGTTTCCGAAGCGGAAGGGATGGCATTGTGCCGCTGAACGAACTCAAAGAACGGGCCGAAATAATAACGCCAGTCGAGGGTTGATTCTCCCTGATAATTCCAAAACAGATCCTGTCTGTAGCAGAAGAAAACGGAGGAACCCTGAGCCAGACCCAGCAGATAATTCTGCACCCAGAACGGGGTCGGCATTCCACTTCCTTTTTGTATTCCATAAAAATCACCGATTTCAGGACCGA
>JBILEA010000343.1:0-2797 GCA_044352355.1 Pontiellaceae bacterium
CTATGACGTCTTCCACCGCCTTTAAGCGCTTATCAAGCGTTTCTTTCGTCCGGATGTTGATGGAATGGCTCAGGATGTCGTTGCAGGCCTGCCGGCGCAGCCCCTCGTTCTGCGATTGCATCAGCAGAGCCAGTTGGTCGACGGCTTGTGCGGTGTACGTTTTGATGTGGGTGAGCGCATCGGACAGGGCATTATCCCGCAGGCGGTTGAGTTCCTCGCGGAAGTCCGGATTTTTTAACCAGTCGTAGGCGGCTGTCCGCCCCACGCCTGCGGCTTTACACGCCGCCTGAACATCCGATGTTTTCATCAGAGCGGTTAGCAGTTTTTTCTGCCGGGCACTTAGGGATTTTTTCGGGCCGGATTCTTCGTCCCTTCCGGACGGCTTGGATTTTGTGCCTAGGTCTCCCGCGATAGAGGCCATGAGGCGGTCTGCCAGATTCTCTGACAGAGAAGGGGTTTCATCATTCGGGGTGTCTGTTCGTTCGTTTTTCATTCTGGTGATCTCCTGTTCATTGATTTAATCCGCTGCACCATGCAGAGGGACGGAGGATTGTTCCTCCGTTACCATAAGAGGCTAAATCAACCGGGAGTTCGCGAAGTTGAATGTAGTGGCCGTTCAACCGGTCGGCACGGCACGTTCTTTCGAAGGATGAATTTATGTCGGGTGAACAGATTAATATGTTGATAATTAACAAGTTACGTTAAAAAGCGAACACGAAAAGAAATGTGTTCGCTCTCAAAAATCGTTTAACATATTGCAGACAAAGAGCTTACACATTTTAAGCCCGATGAAAAAAAACCGTTTTGTGTTCGGTTGTGTTCGCTTTTTGCTTCGCAGGGGTTCGCAGGCGATTTTTGAAATTCCAACTCTACGCGGCGCGCAGGGTTTCGACCGCAGTTCTGCGGACGTGCGGCGGCAGACCGCTTTCGCGGCCTGAATTGTAAAAGTTGAGAACAAGACGCGACAGAAAGACCGACGGGCTCCGTTTATTCCCAATCTTACTTCACCCTCTGAACCCCTCTGACTTACTCTAGCGACAGCGGTTGTAAAAAATCTTTTCCTGATTTTGATCAATACAATTCAGATTGATTCCGTATTAGCGGCCAGTGATCGGGGTGAGGGGCTTCGATGACGAGCTCTGCTTTGCTAACTGGGTGAATTATTGTCAATCGAGCATGGTGCAAGGCGATGGCTCCGCCAGGGAGGCTGATTTTTGAGCCGTATTTTTCGTCGCCGAGAATCGGACAGCCGATCGCGGAGAGTTGTGCGCGGATCTGATGATAGCGTCCGGTGTGGAGTTGAATTTCCAATAGCGATTTTCCGTCGAACTGTTTTAGAACCTGATAATCGAGCAGACACTCGCGGGCATCGGGGTCGCCTTCTTGCGCTAGTTGAGCGCGGTAGTCGTCGTGAATCAAAAAGTGACGCAGGGAGCCTTTGCTTTGCGCTGGAGTGCCGGAAACAATGGCGTGATAGATTTTGGTGAAGCGGTGCGCACGCATGTCGGCGTTGAGGCGTGAAAGTGCTTTATCGGTGCAGGCGAATAGCACGATGCCGCTCACCACCTGATCGAGCCGGTGGACGGCATGTAGAAACACATTGCCCGGTTTGTTTTTGATTTCCTTGATCCAAGCCTTGGAACGATCTTCCAGATTGTCCTTATCCGTTCCGCTGGGTTGCGTCAAAAGCCCTGACGGTTTATTGGCCGCCAGTATCTGGTTGTCATGATAAAGCACGTCGAGTTCCATGGGCGGGATAGTGGAGAAGAAAGGGGTTTCTGCCAAGCGATTCAGCGATCGAATCGCTTGGATTTTTTGATGCTGATCTGCGAAGTAGTACGGAATTAACTTAATGAGTATTTTTGGTTCTACGTAGATTTTTATGACATCCAGATGCAACCGTGAGAAGAATAACGCGAAGAATCAGTTCCGTGTGTTCTGTACTACTAAAAGGAACGGATCAAAAAATCGAAGAGCTAGAGCATTTCGCGATTTAAGTGCCGCCAATAAATTGTAGGGCGGGAACGGTTGAAAACCTTCCCGCCGAGGCTGGACTCGACCAACGGGAGAGAGGCTTCTGTACTCAGAAGCAACGACCTAAGGAAGTGGCAACGGCGTTGCCCATTCCAGCCCTACAAAAAGGGATACGGCATCTTATTTGTGAAATGCTCTAACGGGCCGGAAAGAGGAAGCCGAAGATGAACCAGTCTACAGTTTTCTGCACTGAGCTAGAAAGAAGTCGGCTTTCCATAGGTCAAGCGATGGCAACTCGCGGCTTTTGATAAAGCGTTGAACATCCTGGCGTGCCTTATCCCAATCAACGGTCTGGATTGCCGCGGAGAGGTTTTCGATACACCACGTGTTATCTGTCGCTGGCTGTGTGCCTTTCCATGGGCCTTGCTGATCGAGTGAGGCCGCGACCCGTTGTGGATGGCGGGTGCATGCTTTCTGCCTGATGGGTAATCACTACCATTTGCTGCTGGAAACGCCGGAGCCCAATCTTGTGAAGGGTATGCAGTGGCTCCAAGGAACGTATACCAAACGGTTCAATGTGCGCCACAAGGAGTGGGGGCATCTGTTCCAAGGCCGCTACAAGGCGCTTCCGGTGGATGGGCGTGGTGATTATTTTTCAACGGTCGCCGCATATATTCATCTGAATCCTGCGCGGATCAAAGGCTTTGATTTTGAGCAGACCCGCCTTGAGGAGTATGTCTGGAGCAGTTATCCGGGCTACCTCCGACCCGGCAAACGTCCGGAGTGGCTTTGCGTGGAGCGCGTGATGAATGGGTTGGGTCTG
>JBILEA010000344.1:0-2793 GCA_044352355.1 Pontiellaceae bacterium
TTCCGAGCGGTACTTGAAGAATGAGCGGAATAAGGTGGCTTTCGGGGGCATGGTCCTCGCCATATTGGGCCGTAGCACCGCAGGCATTGAAGTAGCGCAAGAAAACACATTCGACGCCGTGGATCTGCTGCGCCCAGGAGAATATCTTCTCGCAAAGCAGCTTGGATTCGCCGTACACGCTCTCCGGTTTCTGCGGCAGGCTTTCATCCATTGGGACCCGCTCGGGCGTGCCGTAGGTGGCGCAGGTAGAGGAGAAAATCAGCTTCTTGCAACCCGCCGCGACCATGGCTTTCATCAGATTAAGCGAACCGCCGACGTTGTTTTCGAAAAAAGGTAACGGATTGACCATCGATTCACCAACTTCGATATAGGCGGCAAAATGAATGACGGCATCCGGCTTCACGTTTTTAAGTGCCGCTTCGATGGTTTCCGGCTGACGCAAATCGCCTTGAATGAATTTTGCCCGCGGGTCAACGGCTGCGCGATGCCCGCGTTCGAGGTTGTCAAAAACCGTTACATCGTGCCCTTTATCACAAAGCATCTCCGTCGTTACACTTCCAATATATCCGGCACCGCCGGCGACTAAAACCTTCATACAAAACATTCCTTTCAATAAAAGTAGTGAAACCATACCGTTCCGGACTGCTGTTTGCAACCGAAGGGTTCAATCATGCCAACAACTCACTTGCCGGGAATTTGCTAAATGCGTACACTCAAGCCGGTGTTTTGGTAACGGAGATGATATGTCAAAAAAATTACGCCGATCCATTCTGTTTTTCTGCTTCATCTGTTTACTCTGTCAAGGCTCCACGGTCCGGATCGGCGTGCTGGCCCACCGCGGCCCGGAACAGTGTCTGGATCAGTGGTCACCTACTGCGACTTATCTGAAAGAGAAAATTCCCGAATATTCGTTTGAAATTGTCCCTCTGGATTTTGACCAGATTTTTGAAGCCGCCGCAAAGCAGCAGGTCGAGTTTCTGCTGGCCAACTCGGCTATTTATAGCGAACTGGCGATTAAATACGGCGCACGCCGAATGTGCACGATGAACAATTTGGGGCCGAATGGACAGGCCCGCGCAGTCTTCGGCAGTGCCGTTTTTTTTCTGAAAGAAAACTGCTCTCAACCGGAATGGAAAAACCTGAAGGGAAAAACCGTCGTAGCGGTTGAGTCGACCTCTTTAGGGGGTTGGTTGGCTGCCAGACGCGAGATTGAGGCCGCCGGACTCAAACCTATCCGCGACTTTAATCTCATTTTTGCCAAGACTCATGATGAGGTTGTGCAAAAGGTTCTAAAGGGTCAGACCGATGCCGGAGTCGTCCGAACTGACACGCTGGAACGGATGGCCCTACAAGGGAAAATCGATCTCAATCAGTTTGCAGTTATTCCCTGTCCCCAACTGGATTTCTGTCAGGATTTCCCGTTCATCCACAGCACCCGACTTTACCCGGAATGGCCCATGGCCAAAGCCGAACACACACCCAATTTGCTGTCGCAAAAAGTGGCTATTGCTTTGATGCAGATGCCTGCGGACAGTCAGGCGGCCCGCTCGGCTTTAATTGCCGGGTGGCTGGTGCCGATGGATTACACACTGGTTGATGACTGCCTGAAAGCGTTACGGGTCCGGCCTTTTGAAAACTACGGAAAGGTTTCGCTTCTTGAGGCCATCCGCCAGCACTGGCCTCTTGTCAGCGCTTTGCTTTGCCTGCTATTGATTCTCTTCGTGCTGCTTCTGCGTCTTTTTGCACTGAATCGACAGTTACACGAGGCCCGTAAAATCGCCGAAAACGCCGCGCGGGCGAAAAGCTCGTTCCTGGCAAACATGAGTCATGAAATCCGCACGCCGATGAACGCGGTGATCGGGATGACCGACCTGCTGATGGAATCTAATCTCAATGCGGAACAGCGGGAGTTCTCGAATATCATCCGGGTCAGCGGCGAGGCCCTGCTTTCGCTGATCAACGATGTGCTCGATTTTTCGAAAATCGAAGCCGGGCATATGGAACTCGAGCAGCAGGACTTCGACCTAAGCCAATGCGTCGAAGGCACATTGGATCTGATGGTTTCCAAAGCCGCCGAGAAAGACATTGAACTGGTGTATGAAGTGGACGGGAATGTCCCGGCAGTCATCCGCGGCGACGCAGGACGGTTGCGCCAGATTCTGCTGAACCTGCTGAGCAATGCAGTCAAATTCACCCATCGGGGTGACATCTGTGTTTCGATTACCGCCACCGTGCTTGAGCAAGGACATGAAATCCGGTTTTCCATCCGCGATACAGGCATTGGCATCGCCGCCGATAAGCTGGAACAGATTTTTCAGGAATTCACACAGGCCGACGCCTCCACCACGCGGCAGTATGGCGGAACAGGACTTGGGCTGACCATCAGCCGGAAGCTGAGCGAGCTGATGGGTGGCCGCATGTGGGCGGAAAGCGTCCTCGGTCAGGGCTCCACCTTTTTCTTCACCCTCCGCACGCCGATCGCCAAACAGATTCGAACCATCCACGCAGACCAGCGGGCGTTTGATGTAAAAAACCGCGATGTCATGATTGTGGATGACAACGAAACCAATCTGAAAATCCTTTCCGCCCAGTTGATCCGCTGGGGTCTGACTCCGGTGATTTTCAACACGCCGCATGCCGCGCTCGAATCAATTCTATCGGGTCGCGAATATGTCCTGATGATCTCCGACATGCAGATGCCGAAAATGGATGGAGCGATGCTGATCCGGGAAGTCCGCACCCACCGCAATACGACGGAACTGCCGATCATTGTGCTGACCTCGCTCGGACTCG
>JBILEA010000091.1:0-9831 GCA_044352355.1 Pontiellaceae bacterium
GAAGTCTTAACGGGCCAGCCACGACTGCAACGACCGCCGCGAGCACGAATGAAAGCCCAAAGCCGATAAAAAACCGGCTGAAGGCATTCGATTGCGCCATGCGCGGACCGGAAAAGCCGGTGATCGTCAGACAGATCGTCGCCAGACCCAGCAGCATCTGTGAGCGCGTCTGGAGCAGCGCAAACGATTCTTTTACGGAACCGAACAGCTTGCTGTAATCCTCGCCATTGATTTCCTTCAGAAACTCAATCTCTTCCCTTGGCGTCAGTTTTTTCATCTCCATAATATTTTCCTTACTTTGTCATCAGAAATCATCGCTCCGCTGAACAGGCGCGACAACGCTCAATCACATCACCGATATGTAGAACCGAAAACAGCGTGCCGACCGACTCCAGATCAGCCTCGGTGATGACGGACCATTTGCCGTTTATGCTGAGGCTATGTTCAGGAATTTCAGGAGTCGGCGTCAGGTCAAACGCCGGCGAAAGCCGCCAACGGCCGTCACCGTCCATCAGAAACGCATGGTTGCGAACATGGTCGTCCCGATTGCCGCACAGCACGTTGAAGACCATACGCCGAAACATTTCATCGACTTCGCGTTGGTCATGCGTCAACGCCGAAACGACCCGCAACAGCTCTTCATACGAGGCGCCATAGCGAACGGGCAATTTATGAGCCAAACCTGAAAATGAGTGCAGATGAACCCGACGGCCATCCCTGCGGTCGAAACGTTCTACCAGCAGGTGGGCGCAACCGTCTTCTCCTTCGAGCAACCGGGAGGTCGGAACACGGATTCCGGCAAGCCCGGCCATTTGGAGCATTTCATATTCCGCACGGCACAACCCGGTTTTCTGTTGCGGCATGGCTTCGCCGAGATCCAGCTTCAGCAATGCCGGTACATACCCGTCCGGCAGAACCGTCGTTCCAATCACCAGCTTTTCTGCCTCGGGATGCCAGCCAACACATAGTTTCGGGAAACGTCCGCCGGGGTTGGATCCGGCCTGTTGAAGAATGGCCGATCCCGGCAACTCCATGCCGGTCGTCTCAAGAACATCCTGTGAAAAATGAACCGCCTCCTGCAACGAACGGACTTCGCACGCATCCTCGGATTCCGCCGGATGATAACTCAAGGCCCCGAATCCACCGTCACCGATCATTGCCAACCGCTTCAAAACAGAGACTGCTGCCGGATCCATCCCGGCTTCACGGAGCCGTCGATCCATAATGGTGCGCCCCCAGTAATCCGGCAGCGAATCCGCAAACAAACCGGGCAGCCTGCATTCAAAGGGTGCGTCAGGCGCAATCACGCCTTGTTGAAGCGGAAGATAGAACGGCGATGGTTCGATCCCGGCACGGAGGAACGAAGCGTCATACTGGAACAGAAGGCGTCCGGTGCTATCGTTCAACAAACCCATCGGCAGATCCTTAAATCGGACGTCAAGCCTCATGATCTTCTCCTCGCCCGTTTACGCAACGGTTCCGGGCGATCCAATTCCCGCAGATCCTGAACCGGCGGCGGTACCATCAGCGACTCCAAATCACCTGCACGGTTCAGCGCAAAGGCCACCGCAATAAAACGTTCCAGAGAAATCTGCCCTTCCTGTTCAAAGCGACGGTACGTGCGCAGGGAAATCCCGGCCCTTGCCGCCACCTCCTGTTGCGTAAGGTTTTGCATCAGGCGCACCGCCCGGCAGCGGGAAGCCAGCTCATCCAGTACTTCATGCTTTAATTTAAGTGGCCACATAATGTTATAAAATCCATAAAATATGTTTTTTATAACATAATATGGATATTAAACAATTAAAAATAATTTTTTAAGTTGCGGCTTTGCCACGGGCTTCTATTCAAGATTTATAGATCTTCCCTGCCCGGCAATTCGCGTCGGCGGTTTCGAACCACAGTTCTCTCGATGCTCATTCGCAACAGGCGAACGCCTAGAACGGTGCTCGAATGAGGTGAAGCGGTTATTCTGAAAAATCCGTGTTCTGAAAATCCATTGCCCCCGGGTGGCAAACCTGTTAGAAAATGAAAAAGCAAAAAGCCTAAGGTAATGAATGCAAAGTGCCGCCTTCCCAGAAATCGAAGAAGCCCGAATCAAGGCCTTGCTGCAGTATGGAATTTTGGATACGGAGGCGGAAGGGGTCTATGACGATTTTGTGCTGATGGCCTCGTATATCTGTCAAACGCCGATTGCGCTGATCAGCTTGATTGACCCGGCCCGGCAGTGGTTCAAAGCCAAAACGGGCCTCACTGCCGCTGAAACTCCGCGGGATATCTCATTCTGCGCTCATGCAATTCTTCAGCCCGATGTGTTTGTGGTTCCCAATGCACTCGACGACTCCCGATTCGCCGATAACCCGCTAGTGACAGGCGATCCGCACATCCGGTTCTATGCCGGAGCACCGCTTGTAACGCCCGGAGGTCTGGCAATCGGAACGCTCTGCGCGATTGACCGGACGCCGCGGACTCTATCAACTGAGCAAATCTCTTCGCTACAAGCCTTAGCCCGGCAGGTCGTTGCGCAGCTGGAGCTGCGACGGATCACGAAAGAACTGAAGCTGCTGGTCGACAATAAAAACAAACTGTTCCACATCCTGTCGCACGATCTGCGCTCGCCCTTCACAGGGATCCTCGGATTTTCGCAGATACTGGCGGATGAGGCGACCGCATTGAGCACGGAAGAAATACAGGAATATGCCACACTGATCCTGACCTCGTCGGAACAGCTTTTACAGCTGGTCGACAATATGCTCAAGTGTGCGCGGTTCGAACTGGGCAGCTTTGACTATCAGCCCGTCCTGCTGAATATGGATGAGGCTGCGGGCAAGGTGCTGGCCCTGCTGAAGAGCAATGCCGCACGCAAAAACATCACCCTGCTCTACAAAAATGATTCTACCGTTCAGCTGGAGGCCGACCCGACCATGCTTCATACCGTCCTGCAAAACCTGATTGGCAACGCCATTAAGTTCACTGCTGAGAACGGACGCGTAACCCTCCGCGCAACCGATCAGGACACGATGATTCACCTGTCTGTAACCGACAGCGGCGTAGGAATCGCCCCGGACAAACTTCTCCATCTCTTCGAGTTTATGGCCGGCCGGTCGACCAGCGGAACCGCCGGAGAAAAAGGCACCGGACTGGGGCTGCTCCTCTGCAGGGAGTTTGTTGAAAAGCATGGGGGCCGGATCTGGGCCGAATCAGAGCCCGGCTGTGGATCCTCGTTTCACGTTCTTCTGCCGGGTGCAAACAACCGATAAAAAACCGCTCGCCCGTCTTCTCCAAAAAAATAATCTATGGTGATCAACCGCTGGCTCCTTTGCCTTGGCCTCCACGTCAACGGTCAAATCAAGCGTCCCCCAGCAAGATGGGATATCGGATGGATCGACAAAATCAGCATGCGGCTTCGGGTCCGCGCCGCTCTTCCATCCGCCGCACGGACTGGAAATATGAAACAGCGGCTCGCGGGTTCAGGTGGAAACCGCTGCATCCGTCGCCTGCTTTTCGGTCATCCCGTCGGAAAGGCAGCGGAGCCATAACCAAGAATTTTGGCAAAATCATTAAGGGCAAAATAATTTTGCATTGAACACTAAATATAAAAGGGGTCTTTTACATCGGCTGTTTCCGAAGCCAGGCCGCCAGAAAAGATACTCCCGAAGAGCCCCCGGCATGAGCCAGCGCCCGAAGAACCTTATCAACTAAACAGTTGATAACTATTTAGAAAATAATGGTCTGCCACCATTTTGCCAACCGTCTGGATCGTCGCGAGATTTCGATGACCAGCGAATTATAAAATCTACGAATCAGGCATACTCAAACACTGGCGTTTGAACGGTGCGTACAGGTCGGGTCTGCCCATGAATCGTCCGTTGAATATGCTCAACGGTTTCAGGAGAAAAAAACGGCTCGCCCGTCTCAAGACAGACACGAGCCGGAACATGCTCAATGATGTAAAACTGCCCCTTATGTTCCAGCGTGTAGGTTACTGTGGTTTGACTCATCGTCTCATTCATTTTTCATTCCTCATTATTCGAATTCTGTTATTTATCCACAGCGCCGAGTCGGGCTCGTACAGCGTAATCACTTTTAGCGGGAAGCCCGTTTCCGGACAGGTACAAACCACATGTAAAGCCCTACCGTTGCTCATAAATCCCAGAACCAGACAACTTGGCCCATATTTATCGTTCGGGTAATCCTCGATTATTTCGCTCCGATCCAACATCGCCTGCTCAAATTCATACACACTGATATTCCGTATAATGCTCTGATCAACAGCATGCTTGGAGAACTCGTATTGCCGCCGCTCAATTTTGCCCCGAATTTTACCGATCAAAACAGCCCCTTCACTTTTCATAAACCTGCACTCAACTTACCGCCGAATGTTCTATTTTTCCAGAAAAATTCCTCTATTGCTCTGAGGCTGGGCACATTGAACCAACGCTGGTATTGAGAGCAGGTTGATTCAATGGCTCCGGAACCGACGGGCTAAAGCATGTAACGATTTAAGCGCCGCAAAGGTAAAGCCGGAACTTAGGGTATTCGCCCGTAGATCCGGCTTCTTCGCGCTAATAGCCGGATCCACGGCTTCGCCTGAGTTCCGGCTATACTGACATCTCAATCGTGAAATGCTAAGGCAGCGGAGCCACAACCAAGAATTTTGGCAAAATCATTAAGGGCAAAATAATTTTGCATTGAACACTAAATATAAAAAGGGGTCTTTTACATCGGCTGTTTCCGAAGCCAGGCCGCCAGAAAAGATACTCCCGAAGAGCCCCCGGCATGAGCCAGTGCCCGAAGTACCTTCATCAACTAAACAGTTGATAACTATTTAGAAAATAATGGGAGGAAAGCCTATTGCATGAATAGAAATTATTTTGCCAATAATTATTTTGATCATTTTCTTTGGTTGCAGCTTTGCCGCACGCGCTTCTGTTCAAGATTCATAGATCTTCCCCGCCCGAAAATCCGCCCAGGCGGTTTCGAACCAGAGATTGCTTTCCGGAATCGGACGGCACTTTACCCAGCTTTGTTTCACCTTGCCGTCTTCAACAACCGTTTCCTGCACCTTGGCGCGGAAGTCTGTGTTTTCCGGCAGGAAGCTCCACTCAGCCGCATCGAGCTGTTCATGCGCCCGCTGTCCGGAGGCATCGCGTACCATCGCCGAGCCGCGCGAACCGACACCGCTCTTGACGTGATAGAGCGTTGCTTCCAGATAGACCCAGTGCGCGAAACAGAGCTGACGGTTGCGGAACGCCTGCACGGCTTCGACAGCATTACCGACCTTGCACCCTTGAGCTTCCAATGCGTCAACCTGCGCTTTCGCTTCCTTGACGGCTTTCTTCAACCCGTCAAGCGAGCGGATATGCGCGCCGGCCTTGCTCATACGCTCCTGCAACTCTGCGCGGACCGCGCGCCAGTCGGCGTTCGATTTTTCGCAACGCTTCAGGAAGCCGGAGACCTCTTTCGCCGAGGCTTTAGCCGCTTTGGAAAAGTCGCTCATCTTTATATCCGAATGATTATACACATTGGCAATATAAGTGGCGGCACGCAGTGCCCCGACCTGTCCGGAATTCAGCGCGGAGCCGCCGGGACGGGCCACGCCGTGCGATCCATTGACTTCGCCGACCGGGAACAGATGCTTGATGTTGGTCGATTCCCACCAGTGATTACCCGCCAGTCCGCCATTGTTGTGCTGCGCACAGACAGCGACTTCGAGCATGTCCTTGGTAATGTCGATGCCGTGATCTTTGTAGAGACTGATCGCGCCGGGATTCATGTGGTTGAGACGTTCAATCGGCGTTTTCTGGAACGCTTTGGATTTTTCCAGATACTCGTACGCTTCTTTTTCGAGCGCCTTAAAGTCAAAGCCTTCCGGATTGCTGCGGAAGTCGAGGTATACGCGACGGCCTTTCAGCGCGGTTTCAATGTAAACCAGAATGTCGACAATCGATGATCCGCCGATGATCTTCTTGGAGTCAAACGGCCACTGGTAACCCTTCAGGAAAACCATGCTGCACATTTTTCCGATGTTTGGACCCGAGCGTAGCGAGAGAGGCTCCGCTGTATTTTCAGCGGAGCAACGACCGGAGGGAGTGGCAAAATAGTCACTCATGAACTCGCGCGGATTGCTTACGCCGTCAGCGTCGGTCGAAACAAACTTCGGCACGACCTGCATGTAGGTTCCGGAAACGTTCCAGCGGAATTTGATGGAAGCCAGCCCGTACTGTGCTTCCGGCAGACCCTGCGCCTTTGCGCCGGCCTGGAGAGCCACGCCGATCGCGCCGGTGTGAACGACCGGATAAACGCTGGTCTTGTACAAGCCGCCCGGTCCGCCGACCGCGAACACGATGTTGTCAGCAGCGTAAGCAACCAGTTCGCCTTTGGCATTCAGCGCCAGCGCGCCGCAGGCGCGCTTGTCTTTGCCTTCGCCGGTTGTCAGCAGGCTGACAACGTTGACGTTTTCCTGCACCGGGATTTTAAGCCGTTTGACTTCGGCAATCAGCGCACGGCACATGTCACGCGAGGTGTACGGACCAACCGACGTGGCACGCTGTGCCGGATCGTGGTCAGTTTTGTAGCCGACGAACTGGCCGAACGGATCCTGCGGGAACTTCACGCCCAGATTGACGAGGTTCAGGAACGCACGACCGGAAGTCGCCGCTTCGACCAGCGCGAGGTCGCCGTGCATGCTGCCGGGCGCAAAATAGTTTTTAGCCATCACCATCGGAGCATCGAGGTCGCTGCCGCACATCGCGCTCTTGTAATAAGTCTGCTTGTCCGAACCGGTGTTGATGGAGGTGCCCATCTTCAGGCCCTCGGTCACAATCAGTACATCTTCGATTCCCTGATTACGCAGCTGCACGGCGGCGTTCAAGCCGGCTGCGCCGGAGCCGATCACCAGCGTGTGGACGCGGGTCACCGCGATGTTTTCTTTGCCGTTTTTAAGTATAGATTTTTCCATAACACATTCCTTTTCTTACCTTTATTGATCATTCTGCCGTCCATTATTCTGCTGGACATCTCTATAAACGCGGCACAGTGAATCCACCATCGATAGTGATGATTTGTCCGGTGGAATAGCCAATATCGCCGCGCGCCATCATGGCCGCGACTTTGGCTATGTCTTCCGGCAGACCCCAGCGGCTTTGCAGCAGAATGTGGTCTTCAAAAATCAGTTTGTCATATTTTCCGGTCACAACAGCCGTCATGTCGGTTTTGATGATCCCCGGACGGATTTCATAAACCGGAATGTTGAACTCACCAAGGCGCACGGCATAAAGCTGAGTCATCATGCTCATTCCGGCTTTGGAAATGCAGTATTCGCCGCGCGGAGTCGAAGCAACGCCGGCGGACATGGAGGAGACGTTAATGATGCAACCGCTGAAGGAATCATCCGCCTTCTTCTGCTCGATCATCCAGTTGGCGACGGCCTGTGTCAGAAAGTACGGTCCTTGCAAATTGATCTTCATGACCCACTCGTAGCTCTCTTCCGTCGCTTCGAGCAGATCAGCGCGCACGCGCGGCGCAACACCGGCGTTATTGACCAGAACGTCAAGGCGTCCGAATTTTGCTTTAACCGCTTCGAGCGATTTTTTGCGATCGGCGGCGGACGAAACGTCAGCGCGGCAGTACAGAACTTTTGCGCCGGCGCTTTCGAGTTTCTTAAGCGCATCCGCAACCACGGACTCTTCGTGAATGTCCATTACGACAATGTTATGACCTTCTGCGGCCAGTTTCTCGGCGATAGCAAATCCGATTCCGCGGCCTGCCCCTGTAATCAATGCTGTTTTCTTCATACTAAGCGTCCTTTCCTTTTACATAATCCATTACATTTAAAACCGTTTCCGGAAATGCTTCATACGGCAGAACCCCGGACCCCAGACAAACTTTTGCCCGCCCCTTAGCGAGCGCCATGACACGGTCGGCTTCTTTCCGGGCCGCAGATGAATCATCGGTGCAGAACACCGCCGGATTCATATTGATCCGTACCATCACCTCTAGGTGTTTTTTCATTTTTTCCATAAACGCCGACTGATCGGTCTCGCTTGGACAAATGACATATTGCGTACCGGTGGAAAGCATCTCCTCAAGAATCGGCTCCGTATTGCCGCCGATAATGCAAGGCACCGTCTCGCCGAGAAATACAGCGGCACCGCGGATCAAATCCTGCAAGGCCGGAAGAACCTGCCCCTTGAACATGTGCGGCGGCACCAGCGGCGGGGTGGCGGCGGATTCAAAAAAGGTAATGCCGACTCCGGCATCCGCAATCGCTTTGCAGAAACGAAGCTGACCGGCTGTCAGCTTTTTCAAAACCGCCTCAACGGTTTCCGGTTCGGTCAGTGCATCGCAAAGCAGATTTTCCAATCCGCAGAGATTGGCCGCCAGCGAAAACGGGCCGCTGACCGGAACTTTAACCGCGGCATCCGGCAGAAGTTTTTTCAGTTCTTTTGCCGCTTCAATCATCAGACTCAGACGGCCGGAAACCGCCAGATCGAAGTCAGGCAGCTTCAGAATATCTGACGTTTCTTCGCAAAGATGGCCTGCTGGCGCGGGAATCCCTGCCCCGTCGGGTTCGGCAATTTCCGCTCCGTACGCCTCGGGTTCCAGATTGTAGATATCGATGCCGACCACAACCGGGGTATGACGATACATTGCAAACGCCGTCCAGTGCGCTTCGATAATCAGTTCTTTACTGCGAGAAACTTCCCACGGCGTTTTGCCGATAACTTTCGCCGCATGCTCATAAACTGCCGGTATGAATTTCATGCCTAAAACCTCTTCTGCTTGTGAATATGCTGAATGATAATCTGGCAATCTTCAACCGCCTCATAGGTGTGTTCGAACAACGCATCGAACTGAAGACATTCGCCCTTCGACAGAATATGCGTTTCGTAAGGCAGCACGATTTTCAGCGACCCGTCGAGCACCCAGCAGATTTCATAATCGTCACGGTGCGCATCCGGATTGGAGCGCTTAGCCCCTTTAACGGCTTCCGCGTAAAAACATTTTGAATTGGAAAATTCAATCTGCCGGAAGTGAAAATCCCCGGCGATCCGGTCTGTCTCTTTTTTGCACTGCGCTGTGCGCGATTCAATCAAGGCAAGCAGTTCAGCCGAGGTAATGCCGAATGCACGCGCCAGCCGGAACAGCGTGCCGAGACCGGCCACGGTCTGATTGCGTTCCAGCTTGGAAATCACCGCCGGAGAGATTCCGGATTTCGCGGAAAGGTCGGCAATGGTCAATCCATCCCTCTTACGCAGATCGCGCAGGACGGAAAAGTTATACATTTCATTACCTTCATCGAGATTTTCGCTCATGCATGCCCCCCACTTGACCGCGATAGATTACGGACAATATATTTCTTGTGCAATATATTTATGGCAAAAAATGATTGATTTAGAAATTTATTCCGGCATCATGCCGTCAACACAGGGAGATAACGGATGATCATAAAACAACCAGTCAAACCCGCCGATCTGCTGAAGCTGATACAGAATTTCTGGACGGTCTCCGGACGAAAGATCAACAGTTTCAACCGGGATTATAATCCGGCAGGCGGCTCTCCTGTTTTCACTGTCGCGGGAAAATATACAGCCCGCGGCTGGACCGAGTGGACACAGGGGTTTCAGTACGGCGCGGAAATTCTCCAGTTCGACGCCACCGGAGAAAAGGCGTTTCTGGAGTCCGGCAAAAAGAACACCGTCTCCCACATGGCGGCACACGTCACCCACTTCGGTGTGCACGACCATGGCTTCAACAATATCAGTACCTACGGCAATCTGCTCCGTCTGATGAATGAAGGCAAAATGCCCGCAAATGAATGGGAGCGCAATT
>JBILEA010000345.1:0-2779 GCA_044352355.1 Pontiellaceae bacterium
TGCGCACCGGGCGTTGGGGCGAGGAGCAGGCCGAAAAATTTTTAAAAAAGGCGGGCCTTAAAATGGTCGGTCGTAATGTGCGGGTGGGGTACGACGAGATCGATTTGATCGTTAGACAGGGCGACACACTGATTTTTGTAGAGGTAAAAACCCGTGCCAGCGAAGACTTCGGACGTCCGGCCTCAGCGGTTAACCGCGCCAAACGAAAGAAACTTTCCCGTGCCGCGATTCGTTTTCTTAAAAATCATAAACTGCGTCCGCCCTACATCCGCTTTGATGTGGTAGAAGTGGTTGGTGAAAAACCGGAGATCAGACACATACAGAATGCCTTTCAGATGGAAGGCGGCTACCGCATCTGGTGGTGAATCTATGCCACTTATACGGAATCAATCTGATTACTATTGATCGAGATTCGGGAAATATTATTTACCACCCGCTTCGCTAGAGGAACCTCCGAGGAGTTCAGAGGATAAAGGTAAGGGCTGGAATAAACGATGGCCAGAGGTTCTCTGCCTTACTCCGAAGTCTGCTCTAGCGAAGCGGGTGGTAAAAAAAATACTAATTAGGTTAATTTCGTGTTATATCATGGCAGATTGGCTTGCCGAAGAGCCTCGTAAAGTACGATGGATGCGGCGTTGGCCAGATTGAGTGACCGGACATGCTCGAGTTGCATGGGAATATTGAAAACATCATCCGGATGCGCGTCGAGCAGTTCCAAAGGCAGACCGCGACTTTCGCTGCCGAAAATAAGGCAGTCGCCAGGCTGGTAGGAGGTTTCAGTGTAGTTTTTTGCACCGCTGGTACTGAAAAAAAGTTTCCGATGGCTGGAAAAATTCTCTGAGAAGGTTCCGAAGTTTGGAAAACGGTTGAGTTTGACGGCATCCCAGTAGTCGAGTCCGGCGCGTTTAACTTCCCGGTCGGTCAACCGGAAGCCGAGCGGTTCAACCAGATTAAGGATCGTGCCGGTCGCAGCGCACAGTCGGGCAATATTCCCCGTATTCTGTGGAATTTCCGGTTCAACCAGCACCAGATTGAAGGGCGGGTCGGACCAGTTAAACGGAATCTCTGTTCTGGGGCGTGTCATAAAAGCTGTTTTTTCTCGGTGCGGCGTTCGCGGAAGAAACCTTGCAGGAGCGATTTGCATTCGTCTTCCAGTACGCCGGTCTGGATCTCAACGCGGTGGTTGAGGTCGGCGTGGTCGAGAATCTCAAACTTGGAGCGCGCGCCGCCGCGCTTCGGATCGTCGACGGCCCAGACGACTTTTTTGAGCCGCGCCAGAACGATGGCTCCGGCGCACATCGGGCAGGGCTCTTTGGTGACGTACATGACGGCATCGGTCAGCCGCCAGTTTTCGAGTGCGGCGGCGGCTTGCGTGATCGCCAGAATTTCGGCGTGCGCCGTCGGATCTTTCAGCAGTTCGGTCTGGTTGTGCGCTTTGCCGATGATTGCGCCGTCCTTGACGATGATCGCGCCGCAGGGCACTTCACCGGCTTCGGCGGCACGCTCCGCTTCGCGCAGCGCCATCCGCATATACACCACTTCTTCTGAAAAATTTTCATCCATATTCATTTGCCGGGTTAATGGGTCAAAAAGCTTTGAATGCCAGTCATGATCATTTGCGCCGCCAGCGCTGAAAGAATCAGGCCGGTCAGTTTACTAAGAATGGCGATGCCCCGGTTGCCTAGCGAGCGCTGGATACGGGATCCGCACAGGAGTAAAATACATAGGCTCAGGACGGCGAGCAACAACGCGAGGCTGCCCAGAGCCTTTGCGGAGACACCGTCGAGTTCTGCGCCAAGTACCAGCAGCGTACCGGTGGTGGCCGGTCCAACGATGATGGGTATGGCCAGCGGCACGACGGCGATATCGCCGCCACGGTTGGCATCGGCGTTTGCTGTACTGCCCTGCACCAGAGCGACTGCTGACAGGAAAAGCAACGCGCCGGCACCGATGCGAAAGGCATTGAGTGTGATGCCGAAGAGGGCAAAGAGCTGGTTACCGGCGAAGAAGAGCAACAGACAGATGACGGCGACTGCGGCACATACTGCGACGGCCAGTTTGCGGCGGCGGTGTTCATTATAGCCTTCGGTCAGGCTGAGGAACATCGAAAGCGCAAAGAACGGGGTGAAGACGAACGAAAACTTAATCCACACACTTAAAAACAGTGCCCAGTTGTTGTTCATAGTTGCATCTTCCTTTTTTGCATTCCCTTAACGTTCGGAAAGTTGACCGCGAAGACGCAAAGAAGCAAAGGGTTGTGGTGGAGGTTTTCTTTCTTAGCGTCTTCGCGACTTTGCGGTTCACCGTGAAGGTTCACCATGAACGGTCATTATCCTATCCTGGTTTCTGTGATTTTAATAATATTTATTACTAGCTGACCCCTGATTCCTGACTTCTGATTTCTCAGTGAAGCTGAAAATCATTTCTTGGCGGCGTCGGAGTCCTGATAGTCGGCGAACTTCATGGACATGACGCGTGAAACGCCGCGGTTGGGCATGGTGACACCGTAGATCACATCGGCGGCCGCAATCGTCTGCCGGCTGTGGGTGATCAGGATGAACTGCGACTGGTTAAGGAATCCTTTCACCATTTTCACAAACCGGGCGACGTTGGCTTCGTCGAGCGCCGCGTCCATTTCATCGAGTACGCAGAAGGGGCTCGGTTTGACTTTGAAAAGCGCGAAAAGCAATGCCACGGCGGTCATCGTGCGTTCACCCCCGGAGAGTAGCGAAATGGTCTGGAGTTTCTTGCCGGGAGGCCGGGCGATAATTTCAATACC
>JBILEA010000346.1:0-2776 GCA_044352355.1 Pontiellaceae bacterium
ACCAAAACCTGAACCCATCAAACCGCAGCCCAAAGCCAAACCAATCGCTCCGGCTCCAGCCGACGCTCTCGCCAATGTTTCAATCAACATCGCCCCGGGTCGCGATGAATCGGGCTATCAACTCCCGCCGCTTACTATTCTCGACGAACTCCCCTCTCTGGAGGCCCGCACTTCCACTGAAAATACAGCGGAAAAAGCAAAGATTCTGCAAGCCACGCTCGAAGAGTTCGATGTTCAGGGGCAGGTCACTCATGTTGAAACCGGTCCAACAGTAACTTCCTATGAAATTACTCCCGCACCTGGCGTACGCGTTGAACGCATTTCTGCACTCGAACGCAATATTGCGTTGGCGCTTCGCGCCCAGAGTATTCGCATTCAGGCACCGATTCCCGGTAAAGGCGCAGTTGGCATTGAGGTGCCAAACACCAAAGGCACCTCCGTTTATCTGCGCGAATTAATCGAAAGCCCAGCCTTCCACGATCCGGAAATTGCCTTGCCGCTTGCGCTCGGCAAAGATGTCAGCGGACGTATTATCGTGGGCGATCTTTCCGCCATGCCGCACATGCTGATCGCCGGAGCCACTGGGGCTGGGAAAACCGTCTGTATGAACTCCCTGCTGACCGGGCTGCTCATCTCACGCACGCCTGAACAGCTCCGTCTGATTCTGGTCGACCCGAAAACGTTTGAATTTCAGGCCTACGAAAACCTCAAGCATCTCGTCGTGCCGATTATTACCGATGCCAAAAAGGTGACGCTTGGTTTGCGCTGGGCCATCAAGGAGATGGAAAAACGTTACGCCCTCTTCAAAAAGGTGAAGGTGCGCGATATTAAGGGCTTTAACACCCGCCCGATCGAAAAACAGGCCGATCTCTTTGGTGGCGTAATCGAAGAAGAACCCGATCAGCCGAAAGATATTGTACCCGCTAAACTGCCTTATATCGTCATCGTCGTGGATGAGCTGGCCGAACTGATGAGTCAGGCTCAGCAGGAAATCGAGCCGTGCATTGTCCGTCTGGCTCAACTTTCCCGTGCAGCCGGTATCCACATGATCCTCGCCACGCAACGTCCGTCCGTTAATGTCATCACCGGAACAATCAAGGCCAATATCCCGGGCCGCATCGCATTCCAGGTGGCGCAAGGCAACGACAGCCGGACAATTCTCGACACCATCGGTGCTGAAAAACTGCTCGGTAAGGGCGACATGCTCTATCTGCCGCCCGGCAAGAGCAAGCCGGTCCGCCTGCAAGGAACCTGGACCAGCGACGGCGAGATGCATCGCGTCACCGACTTCATCCGTACGCAAGGTGCGCCGGAATTCATTACCGAGATCAAACAGAAAATCGAAAACAACCGCCCTGAGCTACCGGATATGGATGAAAGCGATGACCTGTACGAAGCGGCCATTGAAGTCCTGCGCAGCACCAAACGCGCATCCACCTCATCCCTCCAACGCCGTCTGAAAATCGGCTACAACCGTGCCGCCAGCCTGATGGATATGCTGGAAGAAAAAGGAATTATCGGTCCGCCAACCGAAACCGGACCGCGCGATATCCTGATCGACCTCGATGGCGATATTCCTGAACATGCCGGTAACGAAGAAACTCTTTCTGAAGCGGAAGCCTCTCAGGATTTTTTTGAAGGGGAAGACGAGGAAACTGAACCGAAGAATATTGGATAATGAACGTTGAGTGATGAAGGATATTATAAAAAACCTCCTTCGACATTCTGCGGTTCCTTATTCAGCATTCGACTTTCATAAGGAGGACCCGCCATGGCAACACTCGGACAAAAGTTAAAAGCCGCACGCGAAGCAAAAGGAGTCAGCGAACAGGAGGCCGGCGCGGCAACAAAGACATTGACCAAAATGATCATTGCCATGGAGGCTGACGATTTCTCCGTCATGGCCGCACCAACCTACGCCAAGGGCTTCATCCGTCTTTATGCCGCATACCTCGGACTTAATCCGGAGCCACTCATCGAAGAATATATGGCACAGCACGCCCCAGGCCCCAAACCGCTTGTTGACGAAGAAAGCCAGCTCGAACAAAACCGGGGAAAAACTTCCATCCTTGCGACATATCTCAAACGGTTCTCCATAAAAATTAAACGCCCCGCAAAACCCCGCCAGGCAGATCAAGCGCCCGCCAAAGGCTTGAAACCGTACGTAGCGAGAGATCTCCGCGCACTCGCCATCGGCGCGGCGGCTTTATTGGTGGTGATTGTTCTGATTGTTAGCGCCTCCAACTGCGTACGCCGTCATACCGCAGAAAAACCCGCACCACGGCCAACAGCAACCCCCGCCCGCAAGCTTCTCGACAAACCGTTACCTGACATCTACCTTGTTGAACCTGGTAAAATTGAAAGTTCACGATGAAGCTCCCCAACATTCTCACTGTCAGCCGCTTTGCTCTGGCCGCCGTATTTATGGTTTGTTTGAGCGTCGCCTTCCCCGGGGCGCCGCTTGCCGCCGTATTTTTCTTCGGCATTGCTGCGCTTACTGACGCGCTCGACGGACATCTTGCCCGCAAAGTCTACGGCTGCTCGGTCTTCGGCAAGCTGATGGATCCGCTGGCCGATAAAGTCCTTACCGCCGCCGCCTTCATCGGCTTCGTCGAACTCAGGATTATGCCGGCATGGATGGTTACACTGATTCTCGCACGCGAAATGATGGTAACCGGCCTGCGCCTGCTGGCCGTCGACAAAGGAGTCGTTCTCTCCGCCAGCAACTGGGGAAAACAAAAAACCGTCTGTCAGATGGTTTTTATCAGCGCCATCC
>JBILEA010000347.1:0-2772 GCA_044352355.1 Pontiellaceae bacterium
TGATGCCGGTTAAAACCGATCCGTTGATGCGCTGCTTCGAAAAAACCGCGGCATTTATCGTCGACTCATAAAACCGATAAGTTATGGAGCGAAAGGGGATCGAACCCTCGACCTCCACGTTGCGAATTCTTTCCAAGGTTTTCAAACTGAGACTTCTTGTTCCAGTAAGCCTCTGATTTCCAAGATGGTACAAAATGAAAACGGCGGTTTCAACAGAAAAGATTTTCTTTGCAAAAGTATGTAATATAACGGTCGCAAGCCACACTTTCGCCACACTCTTTTTTCGAGTACACTTCCACGCAGGTGACGTGGAGTGCATCAAAAGGAGGGCGAAATGTACGGCAACACAATCAAGGTGACGCGACAACAGTTGTATGAAGAGGTTTGGAGTCAGCCGGTCTATAAGGTTGCGATGAAATACGGCTTGTCCGATGTAGGTCTGGCAAAGGTCTGTAACCGAAACGGCATTCCAAAACCTCCGGTTGGCTACTGGGCAAAACTGGAGCACGGAAAGAAAGTCGGGAAACCTAAACTTACGAAACTAGAGGATGAGCAGCCGATTGAAATCCAGTCTCATGCGGCCCGTATCGGAAACGAAGATCCCGGTCTTCCGAATCTTGTTGATGAGAAAATTTGTTTCGAACAACAGGAGATTAACCGGATCGTTGTTCAGGAAGAGCTGACCGACCCTCACCCGCTTGTCAAAAATGCCAGAAGTGAGCTGCGGGCGGCCACTAAAGACCGGGAGGGGTTGTATAAAACTCCAAGTCAGCCGCATATCGCTGTATCGAAGCCATTAATCCCCCGGGCTCTGTTGATTATGGATGCTCTGGTCAAGGCCTTGGAATCTCGCGGATATCAGGCAGATGGCTTAAAGATATTTGATGAACCGGTTGAGGTGCGGTTGCAGGAGTCTTTACAGTCACAATTGACTAAAGCCGCAAAAGCACGGCGAGAAAAGTCCGACTATTTCAGCGGATACAGCCCCTATGATTACGAGCGCATTCCTTCTGGAAAACTTCAGTTGAGTATTGGCGGACGAGATACCTACTTTGGGGATGGACTTCGAACCAACTGGGCTGATGGAAAATCCCAGCGAGTCGAGTCTGTGCTCAATGACTTCATCTGCGGTTTAATCCGCCGCGCTGCCGTCGATCATGAAACCAGACTCGAAAGAGAAAGATGGCATCGTGAACGCGAGGAAGAGCATCGGAAAAGGGAAGACGAAGCGCGGCGCAAGGCTGAAGAAAAGGCGCGAATTGACGGGCTGTATCGTGATGCAAATCACTGGGCGCAGGCAAATCTTCTCCGAAATTATGTCGCCGCTGTTGTGGATAAAAATGATCCCGCAAAGCCGAAGCCAAATCTGGCCGAGTGGGTGAAATGGGCGCAGGCTGAGGCGGACCGGCTTGATCCGCTGACTTTGTAAAGGCGCCATTAAAAATAAAAGACGCAGAGCAACAGTTTCATGCCGTTTCATTTCCTCTGCTAAATACTGGGAAAAACAGGTGGGGCCCCACACGCACAGCGTTTGCATAAGGGGACCGAATGGCAGATTGCAATGCGTGACCGTTTCACGGCGTTTCAATTTCCCTGCAAATATCAGGAAAAAGCAGGGCGCGTAGCGCACGGGGCCCCAATTTATAGGGGGGCCGCGCAGCGGGGGCCCCATTTGCTGTTCCCTTTGGTCACTGCCCCGCCGTCGGCGGTGCCTCTCTCGCTGCGCTCGGGTCCAAGGGTTGGAAAAATACAGAGGTCGGACGACGGTGGTCAGATTTCCAAGCATTGGAAGAAACCGTAGTGCAAGTTCCAATACTCGGAAGACATCTGCCTCGCAGAGCCGCAGAGCGCAGAAGTTTTTCCAAGGGTTGGAAAATGTTGGGGCAGTCGATGAGCAAGGGGTTAACCCTACGGACACCTATGCACTTAAAGCCTCTGGTATACAGCCTTAAGCGGGTGCTGCCCCAATGGCCACAATAAAACATCTGTCGCCGCTGGAAGTCAACGAGCGATGGAATAGAAAAAGCCGGTGTCATATATGCAATCGGGGATTCCGAAGAATCGAGTACGCTGGCACGGCCACCGGCAGACAGAATGAAACACCCGAGGGCTGGAAAAATCAAGTTGGGTTCCGATGATTGGAAAACCATGCCCCGCAGGGGAGCCGGAACGGCGAAGACGCGTAGCGGCAACTTCCGCAGGCGGCGCGTTGAGGTAGCGCCGGCAAGGAATCGGCTGTTCGCGGGAACGGAAGAGCTGGGCCCAGAGAAAACCCTTGTCCGGTATTCCGGGCTCGGGTTTTCGTCGGGCTCGGCTTTGGAGTGACCCACCACGTACATGTGATTGGCTAACACTCGGGGCTGGCGTGGTTTGTGCCGCGACGAAGGAGCAGCAGAAACCATGACAGCCATGGGGAAAAGGGGTGAGGCGTATCCGCCGAGGGGAAAGCGGGCCTGCCAAGGGGGGCTTTCCCCTTTCTGTGGAGCGGGACAAGTGAGAAAAGAATGAGGCCGACGAAGCTGAGGCAGTGTGAGTGCGCGAGCCTGCCGGTGCTGAGCCCTGCGAGCCTGCGAGCGCGAGGCGGCCCTGACAGAATATTTTCTGTTGAGCGCAAGGGTTGAAGCAAAGGCCCACGTTGCATAATTGAACAATTATGCGATGTTGGCCGGTCCGCTGTATTCAGCGGTTGCGAAACCCTTGTGCGTGGCCGCCGCTGCAAGTTACCGGATTGGGAGCGACCCGGTGAATTCCGTTATTGCGGAACTGAACCGG
>JBILEA010000348.1:0-2756 GCA_044352355.1 Pontiellaceae bacterium
AATGATCCGCTGCTGCGCATGATCACCATTCCCCGGAAAGATTTTGCAGAACAGGAAACCACCGCACCAAACTGGCAAACCACGACCCCTCAAGACGTAGCTACATTTTCAGCCAGCGCTTATTATTTTGCCAAACACCTGAGGGAAACACTGAAGGTGCCGGTTGGCATTGTCGCCTGTTCCGTCGGCGGAACTCCAGCTGAAGCGTGGATGAGCCGCAAGACGCTGGAAAGCAGCCCGGATCTGAAAAGGATTCTCGACAGTTATGAAGCCGGCTACCGGAAGAATTTTGCGAGCGAAGAAGCCTATCTGAAGAACGTAAATGAATACAGTGCGGCCATGAAAGAGTGGAACCGCAAACAAGCTGCCAAGGAAACCCCGAATCCCCGTCCGGTTGAAAAAATGGGTCCCAGAAACAAAAATCGTCCCTGCGGTCTGCACGAAAATATGCTGACGCAGACAATCCCCTATACAGTTAAAGGGGTCATCTGGTATCAGGGTGAAAGTAATGCCGGATCCGGTTTCCACTACCGCACGGTTTTCTCCACCCTTATCAAAGAATGGCGCGAGGAGTTCCAGAATAAAAACCTGCCGTTCCTTTTCGTCCAGCTGGCCAGCTTCGGCCCCGTTACCGATGAAAGCCCCAGCTGGCCGGAACTGCGCGAGTCGCAAAGCTGGACCGAAGAAAATGTCAAAAATACCGGCATGATTGTGCTAACCGACGGCGGCGAAGAGAAAGACATTCACCCGCATTCGAAAGACAAGGTCGGCTACCGTCTCTCCCTGCTCGCTCGCAATATGGTTTACGGCGAAAAGAAACTGGTTTGCCGCGGTCCGCGACTGAAAGATGCAAAGTGCAAAGACGGCGCAATCGAACTGTCCTTCAAAGACATCGGATCCGGCCTCGTACTGAAACCCGAAGCCGTCAGCGCCTTTGAAATCTGCGGCCAAGACGGAAAATTTGTTCCGGCCAAAGCCGAACTGGTTAAGGGAAAAATCATCGTTTCTTCCGAAACCGTAAAAGAGCCTCAAGAAGTCCGCTACGGCTGGAAAAAATGGGTTGTCCCGACTCTGTTTAACGTCGAAGGACTGCCCGCCTCGCCCTTCCGCACCGACGACTTCCCGCCGACCACTAAAGACCGCTTTTACCTCGACGGGAAATAACCACGGTTTGATGTGCGGCCTCGCGCCGTCTACATAAACTTATAAACCGTCTGCGACCGGAAGGGGCTCCCCGGTCGCAGAATGGTATCCGGGAACTGCGACTGATTCGGTGAATCAGGATAGTGCTGTGTTTCGAGACAGAACCCGCCGCGGCGAACATATGCACATCCACCTTTACCCTTGAGCGTTCCATCGAGAAAATTACCGCTGTAAAACTGCACGCCCGGCTCCGTGGTATACACCTCCATCATGCGTCCGCTGACCGGATCTTCGGCCCGGGCCGCGAGGCTTAGTTCGCCGACAGATTTCTTGTTCAGGCAGAAGTTGTGATCGTACCCGTTACCGAACCGGATTTGCTCGTGCCCGGCATCAATCCGTGCGCCGATCGTCTGCGACGTACGGAAATCAAACGGCGTCCCAGCCACCGGAACTTCTTTCCCGTACGGAATAGCTGTTTCGTCCGTCGGCAAAAAAGTGTCCGCCTTGATCATCATACGCTGACCGCCGACAAACCCGGCATCGTGCCCGGCCAGATTAAAATAGGAATGGTTCGTAATATTGTACGGCGTAGCTTTGGTTGTTTCCGCAGCATAATCGATTTGCAGCTCATTATCTTCAGTCAGCGTATAGGTCATCACCGTTTTAACTTCGCCAGGGAACCCTTCCTCGCCATCAATGCTTACATAGGTCATACGAATTGCGTTACTTTTTTTGAGCATCTCGGCAGCCCAGACGACCTTGTCGAATCCGCGCAATCCGCCATGCAAAGCATTCAGTCCATTGTTTACAGCCAACCTATATTCTTTGCCGACGAGCGCGAACGTACCGGCCTTGATCCGGTTGGCGAAACGACCGACGACACAGCCGAAATACGGCGTCGCTTGCACATACTCCGCCGCCGTGTCATGACCCAAAACGATATCCGCTATCTTGCCGGCCCGGTCCGGTGCCTCCAGCGAAACAATCGTCCCGCCGTGATCCATGATGCAAACTTTCAGGCCATTGCTATTCGTCAGCGTGAACAGAGTGACCTCCTCACCGAACTGATTTTTACCAAACGCTTTCTTCTGTACGGACATTCCGGCCTCCGGTTGAAATTGAAAAACAGAACTTTAGCGAATGATAAGAACGGTTCCGACAAAAAAAACGCAACTCACCCGGCAAAACAAAAAATCGGGACAGGGATAAAACATAGAGCATGCGTCCCGCTTGCTTTCTGCCTTTCGGATTCAGGTGCAGCCGATTTCTTCGATAGTCCCTTAGACCACAACATGTCTTTTATCACTAGAAGTTTCCCTTTATATTTGGGGCGGCGGGTGGTAAAAACGGCCCATGAAAAAGACATTTGTTCTTCTCTTCGCGTTGGCGGCAGGCTCGCTCTTTGCAGCGATGCCGGTTGAAAAATCCATCACTCATCTCAGCACCCCGTTTCAGCTGGGCGCCGACGAGTATCATTGTCTCTTTCCCAAAGATTACGGCGTACACGGTCTGCGCCTGAATTGTTATTTTGTGGATAACCGCTATATGCACGGGATTGACCTCGGGTTCTGGAACGTGTCGGAAGATGCCAGCGGGTTGCAGGCGGCTATCTA
>JBILEA010000349.1:0-2752 GCA_044352355.1 Pontiellaceae bacterium
CGCATGGCCAATCTGGCGGTGGTCGGCAGTCACAAAGTTAACGGCGTGGCCGGCCTTCATTCGCAATTGCTGCGAGAACGTGTCATGCCGGAATTCAACGAAATCTATCCGGATAAATTCATCAATATCACCAATGGCATCACGCACCGCCGCTGGTTGCTGAAGTGCAATCCGGAGCTTTCCGCACTCATCACCGACAAGATCGGCGAGAGTTGGATCAAAAATCTCGAAGAGCTCAAAAAACTAGAGTCTTTTGCAGCCAACCCGGTCTTCCAAAAAGAATTCATGGCGATCAAGCGGCGTAATAAAGTGGCGCTGGCGCATTATATTGAAGAAACGCTGCATGTGCCGATTCATCCTGAGTCGCTCTTCGACGTGCAGGTCAAACGCCTTCACATGTATAAGCGGCAAATGCTTAGCGCCATGCATCTGATTGCGCTCTACCAGCGCATCAAGGCCGATCCAAAAATTGATATGGTGCCTCGTACGTTCATCTTCGCCGCCAAAGCCGCGCCCGCTTATCACATTGCGAAACGCGTCATTAAGCTCATTAACGCCATTGGCTCCGTCGTCAATCACGACCCCGTTGTTGCGGGTCGCCTCAAGGCCGTGTTCCTGCCCGACTATAATGTATCTCTGGCTGAAAAGATTATTCCGGCCGCAGATCTATCCGAGCAGATTTCGACCGCCGGCAAGGAAGCTTCCGGCACCGGGAATATGAAACTGGCGCTCAACGGTGCACTCACAGTCGGCACGTGGGACGGGGCGAACATTGAAATCGCCCAGAACGTCGGTGAAGACAATATCTTTATTTTCGGCCACCGCGAAGAGGAACTTGAAAAGCTATCCCGCGAAGGCTACAATCCATGGGCCTTCTACGACAGCGACCCCGAATTGCAAAAGGTTCTGGAAGCGATTCGTGTCAATGCGTTTGATCCGACACAACCCGATCTGTATATGGATATTTTCAATGACCTCACCCGCCACGGCGACCCCTTCTTTTACATGGCGGACTTCCGGCCCTACATCGAAGTGCAACAGAAGATTGATGCCCTGTTCCGCCAGCCGGACAAGTGGGCTGAAAAAGCCATCCTTAACGTGGCCCGCATGGGCTGGTTCTCCAGCGACCGTACCATCCGTGAATACGCCGAAAAAATCTGGAACGTCAAACCCATCTGCATTCCCACGCCGAATCCGATTGATGAGTGATTTTTTAATCCTAAAAATCGGTGAGGCGAAATCACAAGAGGAAAAAACATGAAGCGAATTCTTTTTGTTTTTATCATTCTATTTAACGCCGCTCATGCCCAAGAAAACGGCATCCTTAATAGCCAAGACCGAGAAATTATCGCCACCTGTATGGTACTTGAAGCGGGCGGCGAAAGCTCAGAAGGTATGCGGGCCGTTTTAAACGTCATTCTGCACCGGGCAAAAAGTGACTGGAGCCGTATGGTTCCGGTTATAGTCACTCCGGGAGCCTTTTCCTGCATGTCCAGCCTTTGGAACACTGAGGAACTCGACTACAGTCCGCTGCTCATTCAGGCGCAAAGCCAGTCTGAACCGTATACCGAAGCGATGAATCTGATCGCTACGATGGAACAAGGCCTACTAACGGACAATACTGCTGGCGCCACCCATTACCATGCCGATTATGTCACGCCCTACTGGATCAGTAACATGCGCTATCTCACCACCATCGGCGGACATCATTTTTATGTCGAGATTGATAGTCAGGTCGCTCTGCTTTGACAAAAAAGCCAGACAGAAAATAAGCATCAAACTTTGATTGATTAAGCCGGGGGTATTCCTTAAATTCTCACGTCTTTTTTTGCCTGTCTTTTGAAAGGAGCCTGTTTATGGCGAGTAACATTCTGGCGATTACTGTTGGGGCCATTCTGGTCAACAATTTTGTGCTGTCCAAGATTCTCGGCATTTGCCCGTTCCTTGGCGTTTCGAAGAAACTGAGTACCGCGCTGGGCATGTCCGGAGCGGTAATCTTTGTCATGACACTGGCATCCATGGTTACATCTCTTATCTATAATTATGTGCTCTCGCAAACGTTCACCATCGGCGGCGTGGTCATCAAATTGGCCTTCCTGAAAATCCTGGTCTTTATCGTCGTCATTGCCGCACTGGTTCAGGTTGTAGAAATTATCCTGCAGAAATTCAGCCCTCCGCTCTATCAGGCACTCGGCATCTTCCTGCCGCTGATCACCACCAACTGCGCCGTACTGGGCGCGGCTGAGCTAAGTGTGAAAGCCGGACACAGCGTGCTTGAAGCCACCATTTTCGGCACCTGTTCCGCTATCGGGTTTGCGCTGGCACTGATCCTTTTTTCCAGCCTGCGCGAAAGGCTCGATCTAGCCAACGTGCCAGCTCCATTTCAGGGGACGGCCATTGCACTGATCACCGCCGGAATTCTGGCCATGGTCTTTATGGGATTTTCAGGACTTGTCTAATCAACGACTGGTAACGTTATGATGCTTATACTTACTGCTGTACTTTTCGCAGCCGGACTCGGTGCCCTGCTGGCCTTGGTCATCGGCGCAACGGCCAGAGCTTTTGCCGTTGAAAGCGATGCAAGAATTGAAACCGTCACCGGGATGCTGCCCGGTGTTAACTGCGGTGGTTGCGGTTATGCCGGATGCGCCGACTTTGCCAAAGCAATCGTTGAGGGCCGCACCATTCCCTCCCAGTGCCCAGTCAACACACCCGTTAGTATCACACGAATCGCCGAATATCTCGGCATCAG
>JBILEA010000350.1:0-2750 GCA_044352355.1 Pontiellaceae bacterium
GATTGGTCGGTGGTGCCTCAATTGCCGTTCGAACTGGCTGTGTTGCCGCATCGTTTTTACAAATTTATCCGGCTTCCGGTGGTCAGCTATGCACTGCCGGCGCTGATTGCCATGGGGCTGGTTCGGCATGTGCACAAGCCGGCTAGAGCATTGAACGATTCAAACACCGCAACCCGCCCCGAAGGGCGGGGTGGGTTTTTTGACGTATTGCGCGACATCTCAACCGTTAAGTGCTCTAGGGGGTCGTTTATTCGACATCTGGCCATTTCGCGTTCGCTTAAAATGCTCCGTAAAATACAACCCGAAAGCGGCGGATTTCTCGAAGCCGCGCCGCTGACCGGCTTTGTCGGCATGAGTCTGGCCGGCGCGGGTTTTGGCGATCATCCGGCGGCGCGAGCCTGTTTCCGGTTTCTGGAAAATACCGTGCGGGCCGACGGCAGTTGGCCAATTGATATTAATCTTTCGACTTGGGTGACTTCGCTGTCCGTGCGGGCCTTGAGTAACGATCTTTCTGACGAGCAGAAAACCTGTATCCGACGTCATCTGTTACAAACTCAGTGGAAGGAGACCCATCCTTTCACGCATGCCGCGCCTGGCGGTTGGGGCTGGACGTATACGCAGGGGGGAGTCCCTGACGCCGATGATACGGCCGCAGCGCTGATTGCGCTGCGTCAGCTCGGTTGCGACGCTGATGCGGCAGAAAAAGGGATTCAATGGCTGCTGGATTTGCAAAATCGTGATGGCGGGATGCCGACGTTTTGTAAGGGCTGGGGCCGGCTTCCGTTTGATCGTAGTTGCCCGGATCTGACGGCGCATTCGATTCGCGCTTTTCTGGCGTGGCGCGGTGAAGTGGATCTCAGGCTTTGGAAAAAAATGGCGCGCTTGATCCGCCGCGGCCTCCGGTATCTGGAAAAGCAGCAGCGTGCTGACGGTTCGTGGATTCCTCTATGGTTCGGAAGTCAGTCTAATTTTAATCACGAAAATCCGGTTTACGGTACCGTTCGGGTGCTGGAGGCGTTACGGGAACTTGATGAAGCGGAATTTCCGGTCATTGGAAAAATGAAACAGCGCGGGTTCCAATGGTTGGAAAATGCGCAGAATCCGGACGGCAGCTGGGGCGATTCGATTGAAGAAACTGCGCTGGCGGCTGGGTTGACAGGCAAAGGGATTACCAAATTACTGGAAATGACAGCAGGTGGAACGCGGTTTTCTGCTCGCCCGATCGGGCTGTATTTTGCGAGTCTGTGGTACGCTGAGCGGCTGTACCCAGTGATTTTTACGGTTGAAGCATTAACCCGGTTCGAAACGGAAAGCAAAAAGGGGCTGATATGACGAAAACAGGCGGATCTTTACTGGCGGGAATGTTGATGACGGCGACGGCTTTTAGCGCGGACTGGCCTCAGTTTTGCGGCCCGCAGCGAAATAACCGTTCTGCCGAAACCGGACTGGCGCGAAGCTGGCCGTCAGATGGCCCCGCTGTGCTGTGGACTGCAACTGTAACTGCCGGGTTTGCCGGACCTGCGGTTAAGGACGGTACGGTTTATCTGCTGGATCACGATGGAGCTCGTAGCAGTATTCGTGCGCTGGAGCTGACTTCCGGCAAAGAACGTTGGACGTGTTCGTTTGCCGATCCCGGCGAGCTGGCGAATAAAAAATATCCCGGCACGCGCGGCACACCAACCGTGACGGACGATTCGCTTTATGCGGTGACGCTTTTCGGTACGGTCGTCGGGGTGGATTTGAAAACCCAAAAAGTAAAGTGGCAGCGCAGTCTAGTGAAAGACTATGCCAAAAAAATTGGCGGCTTCGGCATGGCCCAGTCGCCTCTGCTGGTCGGCGATCTAGTGATTGTCGCGCCGCTGACGGAAACAGCAAGTCTGGTGGCCTTGGATAAAAATACCGGTAAAGAAGTTTGGAAGGTTTCCGGATATCCCGGCAGCGGATTCGTTTCACCGCTGATAGTTTCCATTGATGGGCAGGATCAGATTCTGATGGTGGCTGGCGGCGCGAAACCGCCGAAGCCCGGACGGCCGAATGCCAATAAAAAAACGGATGAGGACGTTGCCGATGAAGTGAAGAGTGTGCGTCCTACGTATGTTTTCGCCGTTTCACCGCAGGATGGCCACGTACTCTGGAGCTATGACGGATGGAGTTGCGACAATCCGATTCCGCATCCGGTTGCAGTCGACCGTAACACCCTGTTTATCACATCCGGCTATAAATCTATTTCTGCGATGATCAAGGTGGAGAAGAAAGAAGGCGGTTTTTCTGTAAAGGAAGTTTTTAAAACCGAAAATGCAGCGACTCAAATCGAGCAACCGGTTTTTGTAAATAATCATTTGTTTGTCGGCGGCACGGTGAAAACGTCTCGGCGCGGTTTGATCTGTCTCGATCTGGAAGGCAACGTGAAGTGGGATAGCGGTACGGCTTCAGGGGCCCCTGTGTTTAACGATTTAAATATGATCGCGGTGGACGGGATGCTGATCGGTCTCGATGGCGATTCCGGGATGCTGTATTTGATCGAAGCGTCTCCGACGGCCTTCAAGCAACTTGCGGCGGCCAAGGTTCTGGCCGAAAAAGGGCAGACGTGGGCGCCGATTGCATTATCTGACGGCAAGTTGCTTGTCCGGGATCACACCGTGATGAAGTGTCTGAATTTAAAGTGAAACAGACGGGCGCTCCGCCCGTTTTGAACGCGCAGAGTGAAACAAAAATACGTCAGCTTGCTGGTCGGCCTGCCCATCCTTATT
>JBILEA010000092.1:0-9704 GCA_044352355.1 Pontiellaceae bacterium
AGATGAAAAGGGTGTGAAAATACAAATTCTGTCCGTTGATGGTAAAGCCGTCGGGGGAGAGTCGGTCCGGCTGACACCAGGAACGCATAAATTAGCGATTTCCTGCATCAAGACGGAATCCTATGGAGCGCTTAGTGTGGATACCCTTCTTATGCTGACGGTGAAACCGAACTGCGACTACGAACTGCTGGGGTTTTTCGAAGGGAAAAACGCAAAAGTCGCCGTTAAGGAAAAGTTTGTGCGGTAATGCGCCGCCGGAAAACTATTTGAAGGGCAGTAAGACAAGCCCGATGGCCACCAAGGAGACTCCGATCCATTGAACCGGGGCAAGGGGCTGCTTAAAAACCATCGCGGATACCAATTGCAGCGCACAGAAAGCTCCGCCCAGACACACGGCAAAGATCAGGTTCGGGTTCGTATTTCGCAGTGCCAGTGTCAATGAAACTGAAACGCCCAGTCCCACGCAATTACCGATGATGAAATAGAGAAGTGCGGTGCGGCCTGTGTGTTGTGCCGCCACGCGGAAGAGCAGGCTCGATCCAATGCTGGCCAGAATATAGCCCGCCACAGCGATGATGGTGAAGATCGTTTTCATAGTCTATGGATTCGGGATGATTAGCGTCTGCCCGACTTTGATATCGGTTTCCGTTTTCATTTTGTCGCGGTTGGCGTCGTAGATTTTCTGCCATTTCCCGGCATCGCCATACACGGATCCGGCAATGCGCGAGAGGGTGTCGCCGGGGCGAACCTGAACCGTGCGGGCCGGTTTCGGCGCGACGGGTGCGGCGGCCTGCGCCGGAACAGGGCGGGGTGCGGGCGGTTGGGTTAAGATGGTTTTAACGTTGGCGGCTGGTGCCGGCGCGGCTCCGCCCGCCGTTTCAAGCTGTCGGCGAAGCAGGTTGTTTTCGCGGGTCAGGCGTATGAGTTCTTCTGAAACATCGCCGCCGGACAATCCGGTTTCTCCGGCGAGGGAAACCTTGGCCTGTTTGATCCAATCCTGAATCAGAACCCGTTTTTCGGTGAGCGGCCGTTTTTCAAGATACCGTTCGTAGTGATAAATGGCGCGGGCATAATTTTTTTCATGCTGATGGTAAATCATCGCCAGTTCCAGGTCGGGACGTCCGAGCTCCGGCTTTTTCACCAAGGCCGTCTCGAACTGCCCGATGGCTTCATCCCAGTTTTTTTGACGGACCTGATCCAGCCCTTTGCTGACGCGGGCATCTTTTTCATCCGCGGCATCGAGCTGCGCACCGCTTTTCTGTCCGCAGCCGGTCAGCAGTGAGCAGAGCATACCGATTCCAATGAAAAGGACTGTCGCTGTTTTTCTAATATCTGTATTCATTTTAAACCCACCCCGCCTTCGGCACCCCTCCGCAGGAGGGGATTCCATTAGCGTTTATTCGCGCCCATTCGCGGTTAAAAAAACAGTTTGAAGAATTTTAGAATGCCTTGGCCCCACGGCACGCGGTGCGAGATGCCGCCTTTGCCTTTAAAGGTGTGCAGATTGGCGATATACCACTCGTAATTGCGCACCAGCGCCTGCTTGTTTGAAAACTTCGGGTAAAAATTCAGCTTCTGTTCAATTTTCTCGGTCGAGACGAACGAATCTTCGCAGGCGGTTTCATAAACCCATTTGTACAGCGGCGAAAGTTTGAAGAATTCAAGGATACGCAGGGCCCAGATCAGCGGTTTGGCCGGAGTTCCGATCACCTTTTTGCCGTGTCCTGCGCGATCAAGTACCGCCTGATAATCCTCTTTCATTGTCGTGAATTCTCTGGCGCCGACGTTGAAGATATCGTTCACAGCTGTTTGATCCAGAGTCAGGCAGAGATAAATGGCTTCGCAAAGATCTTCGACGTCCAGCAGCTGGTAACGGTTGTTGCCGCTTCCGATCATTGGAAAATTTTTGCCGTCCTTGGCCCAGTCGTAGAAGAGCGCAAAAACCCCGAGCCGTTCCGGACCAACGAATGACTTCGGGCGGATGATCGGCACGCACATTCCTTTGGCGCGGTATTCGAGGCAGACTTTTTCCGCTTCGATTTTGGCAATGCCGTACGGGCCGACGCCGATCAGCGGATCTGTTTCGTACAACGGATGGTGGTCCGGGATTCCGTAAACGGCAGTGGAAGAAATATGCACGAACCGTTCGACCTTTTCCTTCTCCGCGGCGGCCAGCAAAATGCGCGTGCCTTCAATATCAGTGGAGAAGATCTCTTCTTTCGTATAAAGGGGCAGGGCGGCGGCGGTGTGGATGACCCAGTCCATGCCTTGCATCACTTCACGCACGGTCGAGGCGTTGCGGATATCGCCGATCACTGTTTTAATCCGGTTTCGTTCCGGATAATCGAATTCGAGAAGATCCAGTACAGTGATATCGGTCACACCCTGCTGAAGCAGATAACGGATCATGTTAATGCCGAGAAAGCCGCTTCCTCCCGTGACTAAAACCTTCTTGCTCATGCAAAAACTCCTTTGTGAAAAGACGCGGTAGTCTGAAACACCCGTGACGCTTCTTCAATCCAATTATATTTCGCTGTTTTTAGAAGCTTTCGCTTAATTTTTAGCGGACGAAGGAGTATGTTTTATTTAAACAGGAGGGGTTAAGTCATGAAAAAAAATACCGTCATTTTGTCCGCCATTCTCTTTTCTACGCTGGTTCGGGCCGGCGAGTTTGATCAGTTTGCAATTAAAGCGCTGGGTGACGTGGCCGCCTACAGCCATAAGGAAAATTATTCCCCGGCGGTCAACGATGTTTATTTGGGTTACGATGCCGACGGCAAGGTCGTTTCCGCCGCCGCCGTGCGTCCGATCAAAACCTATGCTACGGTAAACGGACTGGTTGCTGTGAACAAAAAAGCGGGGCGGTGGATTATCAGAACAGCCTCCTTCCCGGATATAGCGCGGATTAAAGACCCTGCCAAGCAACAGAAAGTGACCGACACGATTAAAGCGTTCTCCGGCAGTACCGTAAAAGACGCGGACGGCAACTTGCAGAAGGTTGATGCGGTGACCGGCGCGACCCGTTATCAGGAAAGCATCTACCTCTATTTTAATCTGCTGGCCAAAACCGCGGTTGAAGAGAGCGAAAAAAATCCCGACTGGCCGAAAATTCCTGTTTCCAAATAAGGAACTATGCTTCGCAAAATCCAGCGCCCCGGATTTTCTGTACCGCGTGAAATTCCTGTTCCGTATGCTCTGCCGATGGATCTTCCGCCGCCGATTTCTTTTAATGCATCGGATTATCCGGCGTTTCTTGAAACTATCGGTCTCGTCGGCATGGGCGGCGGGATGTTTCCGGTTGCCCGGAAAGTCCGGGCCAGTCATGGCGTCCACACGCTGGTGATCAACGGCGTGGAGTGCGAACCGGGCATTACCATTGATCAGGCGGTTTTATTGCATCATTCGCACTGGGTTATCGCCGGTGCGGAGGCCAGTGCCCGCGCCACCGGCGCAAAGCGGATTGTCCTGGCCGTGAAAAAAGAAAATGCGTTGATCAAACAACTCAGCAAATTGTATCCGTTTGATCTGTTGACCATGCCGCGCACCTATCCGGCCGGAGCGGAAAAACTGATCCTTCAAAAATTACTTCGCCGGATGCCGCCGCCGGGATCCTTGCCGTTTCATCTTGGATTTATCGTACAGAACACCGCCACACTGCGTGCTATTGGCCGGGCCGTGCTCGACGGCATTCCGGCGGTTGAACGTCCGCTTACACTGGCGGCGCCGGATATAAACTTTTATCAAAACCTGATTGCGCCGGTCAGAATGACCTTCCATGAGCTGTTACAGGCGGCAGAATGCAGTTACCAGCCCGATCACCAGATTCTGGTCGCGGGCGGACTCATGATGGGCTGGGCGGTTGCTGCGGACGAAAAAATAACGCTGGGCACCACGTCGCTTCTTGTGCTTAACCGCCGGCGAACGGAAACGCGGGAAACCGGCTGTATCCGCTGCGGAGCCTGTTTCGACGCCTGCCCGCTCACACTTCACCCGATCGCGCTGGTTGATATCATCCGCAACGGACAGCGCCACAGCGAATCGTTTAAGGCTCAACTGAAAGAATGTTTTCTCTGCGGAGCCTGCGCGGCCGTTTGCCCTGCGCGTATTCCGCTGGCAGTCCACCTGCGGGAGGGTAAGCAATGTCTGTCCTGAACCGCAAAAAAATCGCCGGCCCGCCGTACTTGACGGTTTGTGACAGCTCGGCAGTGCAGACCGTCTGGTGTGTCGCCATGCTGCTGATCCTTGGCGGCCTCTACAGTCTGGTTTATCAGCCGGTTTTCATCCTGAAACTTGCCGGATATATGCTGCTCGCCACGCTGATTGAGTTGCTCTATCGCTTTCTGCGAGACGGCAACCTGCGGATTCAAAATGCCGGAGCCGCGCTGACTGCGGGGCTGCTGGTGATGGGCATCCCTGCCGATATGCCGGTTCACGCCGTCTGTCTGGCGTTACTGTTTTCAATCGTCCTGATCAAACTGCCGGGAGCCTCCGCCCTGCGCCTGAATGCGGCAATTGCCGGACGCTTTTTTCTCATGATGATCTTCGGCGCCGACATCGTCCGCTGGACCTATGCCGGCCAGCCGCTCGACGGATTGAGCGGCGCCACCCCTCTGGAGCTTTGGCACAGCGAAGGGCACTCTGTCGGAATGGCCGGGTTACTGACGGGGCATATTCAGGAAAGCTGGCAGGGCCTTTTTCAAATTATTCCCGGTTCGCCGGGCGAACTGTTCCGTCCGGGTTTAATTCTATTCGGAATCATCCTGTTCATCCGCGGCATCATTGACTGGCGCGGCGCGGTTGGGTTTCTGGCGGCCTTCGCGCTCACCTGTGCCGCCGTCGGCGAACCGGCCGGATTTAATTTATTTTCCGGAGCGGTGATTTTTGTAGCCGTCTTTATCGTCACCGATCCGAAAAGTTCTCCGGCCAGTCGCGCCGGACGAATCATCGGCGGAGCATTGGCCGGGGTGATCAACGGATGTATCCGCCACTTCACCTTTTATGCTGAAGGGATTGTCTACTCCATACTCATCATGAACCTGCTCGCACCCTCGATTGATCGAATGGCCTTTTGGATGCGCGGCCGGCTTATTCACCGTCGCAGACACCGGTTCGCGCAGCACCTCGCGGCCCAGCATTCAAAATAGATTTCCTTTGCAGAGGCGCACGCCCGTTGATTAAGATCAGTTGACTGATCTTAGCCGATTTGATATTAAGATCAGCAGACTATCCTTAGTGGAGCTGTGCTATGAAAAGTGTTTCGCTGGAACAGGTTAAAAGAAAAATAAAAGAGGAAAACCCCTGGTGGGAGACCGGTGCGGCCAGTTTTAAGTGGCAAAAAATGCGCCCGCGACCGTATTTAAATGGGCTTTATTCATTAGTAGCTAAAAGCCAGGTTCAGCGTGCCGTCATTTTGATGGGCCCCCGGCGCGTCGGAAAAACAGTTCTGATTGATCACCTGATCGCCCGGTTGTTGAAAGACGGGGTGCCGCCGCAAAGAATCCTCTACGTATCGATTGATATTCCGCTTTATACCGGCCTGAGTCTGGAAAATTTTATTGAGCAGTTCGGGTTGCTGGCAGGTTCTGCCCCTGCACAAGAGACCCAGTATATCTTTTTTGATGAGATTCAGTATTTGAGAAACTGGGAACAGCAACTGAAAGTTCTGGTCGATCAGTATCCAACTATCCGCTTTCTGGTTTCAGGTTCGGCGGCGGCGGCGTTGCGGCTCAAGAGCACAGAATCCGGTGCGGGACGCTTTACAGATTTTCTACTGCCGCCGCTGACGTTCCATGAATACCTTGTGCTGAAAGATGTGGATCTATCGATCAAAGAGGAACTGAACGGACACTTCCTCAACTACATCAATTTTGGCGGCTATCCTGAAGTGGCTCTTTCCGCAGAGATTCAAAGCGATCCTGGGCGCTTCGTAAAAAACGATATCATCGACAAAGTGCTGCTCCGCGATCTGCCGAGTCTTTACGGAATTCAGGACGTTCAGGAACTGAACCGCTTGTTTACCATGCTAGCATATAACACGGCAAACGAGGTCTCTCTCGAAGAGCTGTCTAAGAATGCCGGCGTCGCCAAGAACACCCTGAAACGCTATATCGATTATCTGGAAGCGGCCTTTTTGATCAAGGTGATCTATCGGGTGGACGAAAACGTCAGGCAGTTCAAACGGGCGACCCGGTTTAAAGTTTACTTAACCAATCCATCCATGCGTGCAGCCTTGTTCAGTCCGGCGGACGAAGAGGACACTGACGTTATGGGTTCACTGGTTGAAACGGCTATTTTCGCCCAATGGTTTCATTCCGAAAAAAATATCTACTATGCGCGCTGGGGCGGAAAAAATGGCGGCGAGGTCGATATGATTCAATTGGATGCGGCACAACGCGTTTCCTGGGTAACAGAAGTGAAATGGACGGATCGTTACCTCGATCGGCCTGAAGAGCTGAAATCATTACGTCTCTTTTGCGCGAATCAGTCCATCGGTTGGGCAGATGTCACAACGAGAACAAAACACGGACTTAAAGAGGTGGATGGAATAAAATTCCGTTTTATTCCTGCGGCGGAGTATGCTTTGAACATAGGGGTCACATCATGAGCACACTTCAGCAAATGGGCGAACATGCCGCCATCGCGGCACTGACAAAAAATCTTAAGGCCGTCGGCGACGACTGCGCCGTTCTGCCGCTTGACGCGCACTACGATCTGGTTCTCACCACCGACCCGCTGATTCAAGGCGTACACTTTACGCCCGGCACCGACCCGGAGTCGATCGGCTGGAAAGCCGCCGCGCGGGTTTTGAGCGACTTCGCCGCCATGGGCGCCGACCCGCAGTATCTTTTGATCAACCTAGTCGCGCCGCCGGAACAGGATTTCCAAACACTGGAAAAAATCTATGCAGGCGTTTCCAGCGTTCGGAAACTTTTCAATGTCGATCTCGTCGGCGGCGATCTCGCGCAGGGACCAACACTCGAACTCCACGTCTTTGGGGTCGGACGCGTATCGAAAGGCCGGGCATTGCTTCGTTCCGGCGCGCATCCCGGCGACATCCTCTACGTCACCGGCCCGCTCGGCGGTTCGTTTGAAAGCGGCAAACACCTGAACTTTATGCCGCGACTCAAAGAAGCCAAATGGTTCCGGCAGTCCGGCTTCGTCCGCTGCATGATGGATATCAGCGATGGTCTCGCCACCGACCTGCGCCATATCCTGAAAGCCTCCAAAGTTGGTGCGGAGTTGAATGGCGCAGCGATTCCGAAGACCGGAAGCCTGGAACAGGCGCTGTTCGACGGAGAGGATTTCGAACTGCTCTTCACGGTTCATGCCGAAGATGCCGAGGCCTTCGATTTCCAATGTCTGGAAGATTTAGAACAGAAATTTCCAAGGATCGGAACCATCACCGATCAGCCAGAAATTCTCACTCTCGACGGCGCCATTCTGGAGCGCAAAGCCTACGAGCATTTCAGGGATTAAACGCTTGTCGGCGGGCGGGCGGCGCGGATATATTCCGAACCTTCTTTTCGGGGCGGTAGCTCAATTGGTAGAGCGCCACGTTCGCAACGTGGAGGTCGAGGGTTCGATCCCCTTTCGCTCCATAACTTATCGGTTTTATGAGTCGACGATAAATGCCGCGGTTTTTTCGAAGCAGCGCATCAACGGATCGGTTTTAACCGGCATCACACCGATGAATTTTTCAAGAATGCCGCGTTCGCGAACGAGCCGTTTGGTTGGAGCATAGCTCAAGTCGTGCATCCAGCTGAGTTGCAGGACAAAACGATCGGCCATGCTTTTCATCCTACGGTAATCAATCTTTTCACCGCGTTCGAACTGTTCCAGTATAGCGACTGTCGGCGGGCCATAAAAATCAATGTTCAGGATGATTTCAGGATGATCGTGAATGTGGCCGGATTGTATGGAATCCCAGCAGATAAAAAAGATATCGAGCCGGTCGGCATCGCGGATCAGCCGCAAATATTTTTCTTCCTGCGCTGTTAGCATCGGGGGCAGGTCTTTTTTGTTGTGATGCTGAACCGCATGGAAAATCAGTGCGCGCTGCTCATGAGGCACGCCTGCGAGAAGGTTCTCTTTTTCCAGTGTTTGGACACCGAGGTCGCCGTGATCGATGGTCTCCGCATCCGAAAACGAGCGGTATTGCTTGAACTGCGGAAAGCGCGCGATGTCGTGAAAAAGGGCGATTGCTTCAGCCAGACAGGCGTCCTCTTCCGGCCAGTTCATCCCGACAGCAATGGCGCGGGCATCGGCGGCAACACGAATCGTGTGTTCGAGTTTGAGCTGGAGCATCGGCTCCAGCTGCCCGTTGATCCGGTACCGATCCGCATACCTCCGAAAACGATCGACTAACCGGTTGAACATTTCCGAAGTCATGATCTTTAGTAAACGAGTAAAGCTAACGCAATCAGACCGAGACCAACCACCGCTTTAATTGCGCCGGTGATCCGTACTGCGTGATCGCCACGGCCAGTCAGCCAGACTGAAATTCGGCGGAACCACCACGGCGAAAGCAGAAAGACAAGCCCCAGGAGAATCCAGAGGTAGGCAATACCTGTGATAACCAGCCGCCAGTCCGACGGATGCCAGCGGGCAATAGCGAGCACCGGCCCTGCTGCTAACAACAGGAACCCGCCGAGGGCGCGCGGGCTGAGCAGCTCATCCAAATAAACAATACAGAGCACAATGGCGACGGGAGTCAGCCAGTAGAGATGCACTTTAAAGGCGTCAAACATACCAAGGTGCATCAGGGTTAAGTTATACGCCGCCCAGATCAAATCGATAGTGGCCAGTACTCGACCTGGCCAGACGCTACGTGGGAAAGCCGCCGCACCGGCGCGAATCCGTGCGGGTGCCAGCAACGAAATGGCTCCGCCGGTCAAGGCTAGCAACCCGATCAGCAAAGAAATAATAGAAAGTTCAGACATCCACAGGCTCCTCAAAATTAAACGGCAGGCAGTTTGCCCGATCTCGTTCCTTCCTGAAAACAAAAAACGCTCCGGAGTTCCGGAGCGTTTTCACAATAAACAGGACTCTGCTTATTTTTTGAGGCTGGCGCGAATGCTATCAAGCTGGCCGGCACTGCCGAGAACGGTGTTCTTATGAGCGATGTACTTGGCGTATTCGGTCATGAACACTTTGCCCGGCGGGCGCAGGTCGAAGTTTTCAGGATTCTTCATGAACTCTTCGCGATGAACACGGCACCAGACCAGACGTCCGTCGGTGTCGATATTGATCTTGGTTACACCAAGTTTTGCGGCCGGCAGGAATTGTTTCTCGTCGACGCCCTTAGCGCCGGCCATCTTACCCCCCGCGGCATTGATGCGGGCCACTTCGTCCTGCGGAACCGAGCTGGAACCGTGCATGACGAGCGGGAAGCCCGGCAGACGCTTCTGAATTTCTTCGAGCACATCGAAGTGCAACCCTTGTGAACCGCTGAATTTGAATGCACCGTGCGAAGTACCAATGGCGCAAGCCAAGGAATCAACACCGCTACGTTCAACAAATTCCTTCGCCTGTTCAGGATTGGTCAGTTTGGCGTCGGCTTCGCTGACGGAAACGTGTTCTTCTACGCCGCCGAGCTGTCCGAGTTCGGCTTCAACTACCAGCCCTTTGGCATGAGCGGCATCGCAAACGCGCTTGGTAATGGCGATATTTTCGTCAAACGACTCATGGCTGGCGTCGATCATGAC
>JBILEA010000010.1:0-30501 GCA_044352355.1 Pontiellaceae bacterium
CATCCTTTACATGGAAAAAAGGATTTCTCCGACGAGTTTAAGGACCCATTCTCGAAATCCTTTTTTCCATGACTGGAATCGGATTAGGAACATACAAGAAGCAAAGGTAAATCACTACGGAGTGTCGGTCTTAATTCAAACGATCGTTTCGCATTAGGCTTTTATATATAACGTCGCATAATATATCTGAGGTACGGTACTGAGGTTTTAAGAGGTGGACGGAAAACGCTTGGCAGGCACAATGAAAAACGCTTTAACTAATGGCGTTAAGAGTAAAGGAGTTGAGTTTATGAGCGAAAGCAGTACAGTTCCGAACATGCCAAGAGGTAAGAACACGAAGCAGGTCAGCTTTTCGGCCAATGTGCAGCGCGAAGCACTGTATAAAGAGGCCGCAGATCGGTTGCACCTCGACAACCTCAGCGCATTCTTAAAGATCGCCGTGGAAGAAAAACTCCAGCGCGACTTTCCAGACCTGTACAAGCGCTCCTAACTGCACGTTTTTTTTTCTGGCTGTCGGTACAGTACCGTCCACCGGATGAAACCACCAACCAAACCAAGGAGCAGGGCATGGATCAGATGAAGCCATACAACGAAACGACGCACGAAGACCGTCATAATAAACTCTCAGAGTTAATTGACTCATTCAATCAGCTCATTGTTGAGCTCGCCGAACTTCGTAAAGAGATTACGGCCGAAAAAACGCGGCCCCTGTTTGGGCGCAAACCTCAATAAAGGAGCAGGGCATGAATATCAGGGATTTAATTACGCGATTAGATGAACTTGAAGCAATTTACGGTGGGCAAACGCCGGTGATCGATAGCGACGGCTCACAGATCGGCCTTGCCGTTCAATCTCACCCGGTCAGCAAAGTTCCAACCGTTGTAATTTTTTAGGCCAATTATGCAAATAATCGTAACAGGTGAAGCAATTATAGGCCTTCTGGCTGGTTCTGTTTTTGTTTTTTGTGTGGGCACGCTTGGCAATGAATGCCGGGCCTTGCGTGCTCGATTAGATGATTATCGAATCTCGCTCGCAAAGCTCGAAAATCGTCTCGATGCCATTTCAGAACAAGCCTCAACAAAACACCAATCGCGGAGAGAACCGTGAGCAATAACCCCGTCAATGTAACAACTTCTTTATCCATCGTCCTGACTCCTGTTTGTTTGTGTCTAGCACTGCGGACAATACAGGGGCAGGGCGGTGGAATTCAATATCCATGAAACGTCAAGAGCTACAAATCCGGCTTAATCCGGCACAGATTGCAAACCTGTCAAAAGGTGGGCGGCTGGTGATCGACGTGGACGAACCGGCCCCGGCAGAAGTCACCACGGCACAGATCAGCGAAGCGACCGGCTTCCCGGTGCGCGTTGTGCCGACTACGAAGAAAAACAATTTCCGCACGTCCGGCACCTGTTGCGATTGCGCCGGGTACACCCGTCGGCACGGAACAAACGTTTTCCGCTGCTCGTTAAAAACATTTAAAGGCGACTGCTACGCAATGGCCGCGCTGTCGCACGTCTGTGACAAGTTTCAACCGAAAGGAATCAGGAAATGAGATTCAGGAACCGCGAAGTCTGTCAATGGGTGCAGGGTGAGGGCGGATTGTTCGAATCCAGCCGCCGTGTTTTCTTTCTGCACTACATGACCAAAGGCAAGGTCAAGATCGGCGTACCGGGCGAAGGCTTCAAGATCGTACCTCTCGAACAAGTGCGGCACAGCGAAGAGGTGGCAGCATGATCGAACTTGGCTTTTTTCTGTTGGGCATGGCTGTCGCTCTTTGCGCTGTCGGGCTGTTTCTCTGGAGCCTTTTAAAATGATTTCACAGGGGCGGCGGTCAAATATATGTGCCGAGGATAGGGCAACGCTGGAGAGCGTCCCGAGCGCGTCACAGGGAATCAGGCCGACCGCTGCCCCTGCCTTTTCTTCCGTCCGTACACCAGGCGGCGGCTGCTTTTTCGTTTCCAACTGGAACCGAGGCCTATTCCCCAAAGCGAACACTCCCGGCCCCGGAGGGGCGGAACCATCCAGCACACATGAAACACCGTTTTTACGTGGCGAAGTGTACGCCGATGAGGACGGTAACTGCTGGACGGTAGATTATGACGGCGTTTCATGCTGCAAAAATCGCGTCGTTACATTCGACGGACAGATCTGCGGCGTCCGGTACGGCAAAACACTCGACGCTTCAGACGCATACGCCAGGAGAGCTGCTGGAAAATTGCGCAAGCGTGGACAGTTGGAACTTTTCTAATGAACAAAACGCTTTCAGCATCCGATTTTATTGAAGTGTCCGCCGAGGAGGGCGGCTTCCTTGCCCGTCTAGCCGATGAGGGCTGCATTAAAACGTTTGAAGATGTTCAAACGGCACTTGATGCCGGGAGGCGTTTTGATGCCATTGTAGGCCGTTCTCCGTCCGGTTCTCCCCCCAACCTGTATAACATGGGGGGTCTAAACCCCCGACAACCCTTGTTTTGGGCCGGACTGGACGCTTTAACATTGAATTATCAAGTCGAATGGAAACTTTGGAAAGGTCAGGCGGTTAGCGAACAGGAAAAGCGCGAATTTGAAGAGGCTTTCCCCGGTAAAAATTTAAAGCTGCAAGAATCACTCCCGGCGCGGTTCGATTTGGGGCTTATGCTGGCGGAATATCACGAACGGGCGCAAGAAGCTGGCGAACCGCAGGAATTACCTGACGGCCTTGGTAAAATTCACCCGGGCGGCGGAAAGATCGGCGGCGTGAAATACTGCAAATATAAAATCGAACGGGCGGATTGCGTTCTTTTGATTGCTGACTCCCCGAAATATTCCGGCGACTGGCCGAATGTAAAAATCGAGATCAGCGGCGAACGCTGCCTTGTTTATCCGGGCGGAGCCGTGGAAGCCTATAAGGCGGCGCGGGGACTTCTGGAGGGGTTCGGATGCGCCATACACAAAGAAAGTGTCTCACGGGCCGATTTCTGTGCGGATTTCCCCGGCTTTGACATGGCAACCTTCCATCATGCCTATTTGCGCCGCCGTTGGGCTTGTAGAGCAAACCGGCACCATCCCGACCAGTCAAACGGGATTAGCCTTTATTTCGGCTCTGGGCCTATCGTGCTGCGCATTTACGACAAGCTTGCAGAAATGCAAGCGTCCGCTTTGCGGGGTGCGCCTGCAAAATATCAACACATGATTGAAAAGCGCTGGAACGGCGTAGAGCCTGAAAAAGCCGTCCGCGTTGAATTCCAATGCCGTCGCGACTGGTTGAAAGAATACGGCGTTACAGACTTTGATTCTCTCATGTGGTATTCGCGGGACATTCTCGGCTATTTGACCGGCGTTGAGGGGACGGCCCGTTGGTTTCGGTTTTTGAAACGCCGTCCGCACGAAAAGCACAGTGAACTAAACGAAACGGCGGATTATTGGAAATTCGTTCAAACCGTATTCATGGAACAATTTTCCAAGCCGGAGCCGCTCATTCAAATCGACCCGGACAAGGCGGATGTAGAAACGCTTTTGAAACAGGCCCTTGGCGTATTGGAAGCGGCGGCGGCAAATCGCGGCTATTGCATACCGTGGAAAGAAACGGCGGCGCCGGTGAAATACAGTTTTGAAAATTACGAAGGCTTTGGCCGTTGGTGCGCTCAAATGCTACGCGCAACGGCGGCACAATCAGGCCGGTGGACTATGCCGGCAGTTCCTGACTACAACGCCATAGATCGGGAACTTGAAATAATGGCGGAACGCAAAAACCAACGGAGAACAGAATTATGAACAGTGTGCAGTTGATCGGAAATATGACCCGCGACCCGGAACTTAGACAAACGCCGTCCGGTGTTTCGGTCTGTGATTGCGGCCTTGCAATAAACGAGCGGTTTAAAAACGCGGCGGGTGAACTTCGCGAAAAAATTCTTTTCGTTGATTTTACCGTATGGGGAAAACAGGCGGAAAGCTTGGCAAAATACATGGCAAAAGGCTCGCCGGTTGCCGTGTCCGGTTCATTGCAGCTCGACCAGTGGGAAAACGACAGAGGCGAAAAGCGGCAGAAAATAACTGTTCGTGCCGACCGCGTTCAATTCCTGCACCGTGCAGCCGGAAAGCCTGACCCGAAAGACGAAGACATTCCAGCCGGTGCGGAGTCGGATAACATCCCGTATTAACAACATGGCCCCCGCTGAAAGGCGGGGGCTTGAAAGGTAAAAAATCATGAGTGACGAACTAAATAAAACTGGTGAAATTTTGGACGGGCTGGCGGCAAATCCGCCCGAGCCAATGATGCCGGAAGTATCGGGGGCGGCTGGCTTGGTCGATTCAAACGGAACGGCCTTTGACCCGGCAATCCATCGGGTTGACGAAACCGGTGCGCCGGTGATCGGAAGCCGGAAACAGTTCTTGATGAAAAAAGAGGCCAAGAAATCGGCTATGAAGTGGGTGAAGGATAAAATTTCCGAAGCTTGGAACGGTGAAAAACTGGAAATTTCAGAAGTTGCGGGAAATTCAGAACTTCCGTTATCAGACCATGAAATTGATAAAATTCAGGCCGAAAAACGCGAAAAGGAAAATTCCGAAACGGCAGAAATCATGCAACGGAAAGCCGAATTGACGGTTTCTGCTGAAAATTCAGCTGATATATTTTTTATCGGCGGGTCAATGGCTCTGGGTATTGAATTCTTAAATCAGCGCGACCGGTTTCACCCGGAAGTTTCGAGGGCAATTTACGAATACGAACGGCGGACGGGCAAGAGCATAGACCTTCCGCCTGGTGTCGCTCTGGCCTTGGGGCTTGGCCGGATCGGCTGGGAAATCGTACAGAGGGAACCGGCTTGCAAAGCGCGGTTTGATGCCGGGGCGAAAGTTGTCAGGGATAATGCCGTGAAATTTATCAGTAGACGGTTGCCGAAATTCGGCAAGCCGGAAGAAGCGGGGGTTGAACATGGCACAGCATAAGGGGCATTTTTTGGTTTTGGGGATAACCGGCACGGGGAAGGGCGCGCTGGTGTCTGGCGTGGCGGATCGGTACCGGGGCAAAGGTGTGCCGGTCTTTCTGCTGACAAAGAAAAAAGATGAGTATCAAAGCTTTCCGGCTGACTGCAAAACGCTGTCAGCGGAACGGCTGATGGAAAATCTCGGGAAATTCCACGGTAAAAGCGGCGCAATGGTTGTTATTGACGAAGCGTGGGCTTGGAAGTGGAAAGGGCTGCTGGAAGAAATTCCAAACGCTGGCCGCTCTAAAGGCTTTGAAATGTGGGTGCAAGGTCAACGGGCGTACCAGATGCCGCCGACTGTCCGCAACAACTGTCAGAACGTTTTTGCGTTCCGGCAAAATCCTGATGACCGGGAATGGCTTGTAAAAAACTACGGGCCGGAGTTCGACGGCGTTGATCAGTTGGAACCCGGTGAATATATTTTCAAAGCTGGACTGGCACCGGCTGTCCGTGGTCGGTCGTTTGTGATGGACGGTGGAGTATTCAGGAGGGCGTAGGATGAAGCGGCACAGATCGGCGGTATATCGGGAACGGTTTGAAAGGCTTTGGGCTGCGCTGGCCGTTTGTGACGCTCAGGCGGCGGGTGAAATTTCCCCGGAACTGATTGCTGGGATAATCGGCTGCTCTGAGGATTACGCCAGTCGGTTGCTTTTTCGTAGGGTTCGGTTTATAGTGTGCAGAAATAGGAGGTGTTTATGACTACAAAACATACAGTGAAGGTAAATGAAGAGCTATACCAGTACGTCCGTGAAAAATCCGGGAGAAAACGTCCGTCTGAAATTTTGAACTACGCGCTTGCGCTGGCGGCGAACAAAATTGCAGTCAAAGAAATTGGTAAAAAGGCAATGAAACACGCATGAATGTGATTCTTGATACAAATGCGCTTATTGCCTACAACGCAGAACTGACCGGGTGCGGAACCGGTCTGAAAGGCATTAAGCGTCAAATTGCAGATTTTCTTGTAAATACGGAAAATCTGACTGTTTTTGTCCCCAGGATTGTTATCAGCGAATTTCGTCCTTCTTCAAATCGGCAGGTTTCTCGGGATATAAAAATTCTCATTAAATCTATGGAAGAAATTGAATTTGAAAGGCAGGTTTTTGAATCTGACTTCCTGTTGCTGGATGGTGTATTTATGGACTTTCCGAATCTTTCTCTGGCGGACGCGCTGTTGGTTGCTTATTCGCGTAAGCATAAATGCAAAATACTAACGGAAGATCGCGCGTTGCGTAGCCTCAAGGGAGATAAAAAGCCGCCTCTAGCCGTTTAAATTCCGAAGCGAAAATCATTTTTTTTCGATTGCAACCCTTTGAATTTCAGAGGGTTGCTTTTTTGTGCCTCAAAAAAAACAGCCTTACAGTCCGAAACGCGTTTTTCCATGGAATAATTGTTTTCATAAATCCCGATTGGCTTTCGGCTGCATGGTGCAACCGGGCCGGAAAACAAAAGGAGAAAGGGAAAGATGAAAGCAATGTTGAAAAAGTGGCTGCCGAAGGTAGCCGTTGTCGTTGTCGGAGTAATTGCCGCACAGGAAATTCTTCCGGCGTATGCCCGGGCGCGTGCTGCTGCCCTCAAAACCGTTAAAGGAGCCTAAGCCATGATTCGTCAACCTGTAAAAATCGGAACAATCACGGCGGTGGCTAGCGGCGTTCTTGACCTGTCTATTCCCGTTGGTCATAACGGAACCATTTGCGGACTGTTCTTGCAGTGCTTCGCAAGTGCCGGAACCGCGTCGCCTATCGCAAACGTGAAAACGGCGATTGATAAAATCAATCTTTCGGTGACTCACAAAGCCGAAGGCGGGTTTGCTCTTCTTAATGATGTAACACCAACCTTCCTTTATGCTCGCGAACTGTACTACGCTCAAAGTCGCGGCCTGTCGGCCAATACGACCGGCGTACTGCATTATGACCCGTCTGCCGCAATGCGCGGTGGTGAAGCGGCTGCGAACATTCGCAACCTTGGCACCCGTGATTTGACAGATATGGTTTTGCGTGTAACTTTCGCAAGCTCCATAACCAACGTTGCGCGGATTGATGTTTTCGCGGATATTGATTATAACCTGATTGCAGATCTGGGCGCTCATGTCCGGATCGGCAAAGTCTCTGAACCGGTCGGGATTGCAGGCGGTGAGGTTGAAGTGCGCGGCCTTCCGCGGATTGACAGCCGTTTTGGTTACGAAGCAATTCATATCCACAGCGCAAGTTTAACGGATATGACGGTCAGCAAAGTCTCGCTGGTTATCAATGGCAACGACTGGCTGATGCGTGATATTCCGAAGGACGTTATCGACCGTCAGTTGATTCTTCAAAACCGTGCGCCGCAAACAGGCTTTGCCACGCTCGATTTTGCGAAAGAAGACAATCCTGTCTATTTCTTGAATGGCGGAATGAGCGAAATTAAACTGCTGCCGACTTTTGTCGCTGGCGGCGGCGCTGCTGCCGGGTCTGTTACGGTCTGGTATGAAACTATCCGAAAGGGCTAGTCATGGCCGAAACAGTAACAACGCTGACCCCCAGTACTTCTGGGGGCGGGTTTTTCTCTAATCTCTGGCAAGGGTTGACTGGAACTGTGTCTGACGTTGCCAATAGCAACGCGGCGCAATCCCTGCTAGGCCTTGGCGAAAGATATGCGGAAGCCGAACTGGCTCGCAAAGCTGCGGAAGCGGAGCAAAAAGAATACCAGCAACTCTACGGCACAAAACAAACTCTTCCGACGTGGGTTGCCCCTGTCGGGGTTGGATTGGCTGGGTTACTTGTTATCGCTCTTATTGCTTCAATGGCCCGCAGGGGGCGTTAATGAACCCGGCAACCGTCAGCGCGTTTATGAGCGGCGGAAGCGGGTTCATGGGCGGCGGAACCTCTCCGGTTTCGTCTTCTGCAACGGCCATTGCAAAAGCGGGTATAGGTGAAATGAACTTTAGCACACCCAGCTCTAAAAATCTGCTTATTGTTGGCAGCTTTGTTTTGGCCGGCCTTGTTTTGTGGCAACTTTATAAAGGGAAATAATGTTTTCCAGTTCCAAAAGCAAAAGTAGCTCACAGGCGTGGGATAATCGATCAATGGCGTCAGATACAGCCATTGCTGCCGGTGGTAACGCCGGGAGCATCATGCGCGACGTGTTTGGCGACCATATTGCCAGTGGTGGCAGATTCCCAACAAAAACCGTCTTGATTGGCGCGGCTACTCTCTTCGTTTTGTGGCGGGTACCAATGACCAGAAAGATAATCAAAAAATTAATCGGGGTTAAAAATGGGTAAAAGCTATACAAGCTACACTGCCGGGGAAGTTGCTGACAATGCGTTGTCAATCGTCGGTACAGGGAACACCATTGCACAGGATAGAAGCATCCAAATGCAGGATGATACCCGGATTATCGGCGGAGACAGCTTTGAAATGGCAGTCGGCTCTTCACTTGTTCAGGCCGGAGCGGATTACCTGGGCGGAAACAGCGTAAAAGCTGCCGGGGATTATGTTTCAGGATACAAGGTTGGGGACAATTCTTCTTTGTATTTGGCACAGATGGACCCGAATGTTTCCGCGGTATTGCAAAGCTCGTTCGGAAATACGCAGAGTATACTTGATCAGGCTATGACCCTCGTCGGGCTTAATTCGAATAATTTCATGACGCTGGCGGCAGGCCGGGATCCGGACAAAGAATTAGCTGATACATCGAACGAAATTGCAACGACCGGCAAATCCGACGCGGTTAAAGCCTGGTTAAAAACAACAAACGGAAAAATCGTACTGGCCGCCGTCATGGCCGGACTAATCTGGAAGTTTTCTGCTAAGAAAGGGCGAAAATGAAGCCATTAATAAACATTCAGCAACGTTCCGGCCTTCTGGCTTTATCTCCGAACGAAACGCGGAGGATAAACTTCACCGGTTCTTACATTTCCATTCTGACCAACAATACAACCATTGACGTGCTTGTTTCTGCTGATAGCGGGACAAGCGCGCCGGTCAAGGCGGGTATAGGGTTTCCCACCGTGTCGCTCTCTGCGGATCAGTCAACACACGTCCCCGCCGTTTTTGCTTATGTCGACTTCACCAATCCAAGCAACTCCGAAACGATGACCGTTGAATACCTGCTTTCACTCGGCCAGGTACAAGATACCCGCACGGTCGTGACGGGCTACCTGCAAATGGATTTAAGCGCCCCTGTTTTACAGGCAATGGCCGCTTTAACCGTGCAAACAAACTCGTTATCAATGCTGCCCGCTTCAGCACTTATCAAAGAACGCATTGTTCAGAATACCGGGGAATACCCGCTTTGGTGGGGGGATGCAAATATTGATCCGGCAACCGGACGCGGCCTTGTGATCAATCCGGGCGGCGCGGCGGTGATTAACTGCTGGGGCGCGGTCTATTTCAAAGCAGAGGGCGGAGCAAGCCGTCTTTCCGTTGTCAACATCCTGAAAGTTGCGTAATGAAACGTTTTGCGGCCATTCTGTTTATGATTTGCGGGCAGGCGCTTGGTCAATCGGGCGTCTATAATGTCCCGTACAAACCTCAGCCGCGAATTTTGATTCCTCATGTAGAGGCCCCGGCGGTGTTGGTTGATACCAACGGAACAATTACCGCAAACCCGTACAGAAATTTAAAATACTGCGATTTTGTAATAAAGGCAATTGATCAGTCCGGGGCTGAATTTGAAGGAAAGGTTATACGATGGGTGTACTCTTCATCGCAGATACTGTCTCATCCCGGATATGATCCTGGGGCAAATGTTTTTTTTCAGCGATCGGACTTAAGTTGGCCGGGTAAGGTTTTGCGGCAGAAATATAACTTTGGCGCGGCTCCGGAATGGGCAGGTGAAGTTTCGGCAACAAATTACCCTTCGCATGTAAAAGTTTGGAATCAAAATCAGTATGGCTACTCAAGTCAAATTTTATCTTTTAAAGAACTGTTTAATGGGATGCCAAGATGGCGTTATGACCAGGAGGGGGCGCTGTATCAATCTGAATATTTATTTACAGGTGTGAGCTGGGTCATTTCTGCCAATATGAAGAATGGTAATTATTCTTACGGCTCAACAAACTTTTTGGAAGGAAATATCCTGGCCATTGATTCAACAGGGGGCTCAATTCAGCTTGTATCAGGAAATTCAGCTTGTGCTATTGAAGTTTATCCTTCGATACGGGCTTCATGGATGTTTCAGGGAAATCCAAATGTAAAATGGATGTGTCTTTTAAGTAACGGGATTGACTTCTACAGGGATCCGCAAAGCGGGGAACCGATGTGGTTCAATGTGGAAGTCGAATGGGTGGACAGAGTGCCTCAGGAAGGCGTTTGGAGTAATTAACAAAACAGAAAGGGAAGGGGAGTTATGAAGAAAAGTATGTTGAAGGTATTGGTTATCGGGCTGGTGGCTTTTGGCGGGTTTGACTGCCGGGCGGAAGTTACGGCTGAAATGATTCAGGCATGCAGTAACGATGTTCAGGCAATTCTCGCATTGCTGCCGCAGGCTACGGGGCAGACTCAAATAAATGCGATTCACAATGTCGCTGTGGCCAGAGGTAATAGAAGTAACGCTGTCGAATTTGCAGAAAGCCTAGGAGCTTCTGCCTCGGTGGTTAGCTATGCAAAAGTTATGCAAGCTTTAGCTTTAAAAGATCCAAAGGCTCTAACGATGGCGGCGAAATCTCATTTTGAATCGTACGGCGGCAACTCTTGGCGAGTCGTAAGCCCCCGCTATTTGACGACAGAGGAAGCCGGTCAGTTTTATGAGCTGGTTCTGAAAAATGTGCCTCTCACAGAAGAGACCAAGGACGCTTTGGGCAAAATTAAAGGCGAACTGCTGAAGCTGAAAGACCTGTAATGAAGAGGCTGGCCGTCATTTTGATGCTGGCGGTTTCTGCCCGCGGACTGGCTCAAGAGCCGGAAATACACCCGGCTTTTGAGCTGACCGTTCAGACGCTGAACGTGATCCCGGTTATTTTTAAGCGGCTTGAACAAATCGAAGTTGCTTTAAAAAAGCTGAATCCGGAGCAGGTGCAACACCTCGCCGACGAGCTGAACCGTAATGCACTCTTTGAAGGTCGGGTTCTTGGCCGTTTGACCAGACACCGAACCGGGCCGGAAAATTATTTATGGGTTCAGATCCGGGCAATCCGGGAAACGGCCCGCACGGATCAGGCAAAAGCCGAAAAGATGATTCAGGCCGTTATTGATCAATTCCGGAAATTCGGGGTAGAGCTTTGAGCCGTCTTCCGTCCAACTTTGACAGCCTATCACCACTTGAAAAGCGGGCGGCGGTAGAACGGGCGACCGGGTTGACCTGGGAACAATACGCGGCGTTACCGATTGAACAGCGTAACGCCCTATTAAACAGCCTTAAGGGGAACACATTTGAAAGCGCGACGCTGGCCGGTCTGGGTGCGGCGCGGAAAGATTCTTTTTGGAGCGGGGTAGGGGGCTACTTTTCCGGCATGGGTGCCGGGCTGAAGCTGGCCCTCGTTCTGGGGCTGGTGGCTACGGCTTACGTAATGCTGCCGAAACTATCAAAAATCAAAACGGCAAAAGTTAAGGTATGAGCGTTGAAAGCGTGATTCTTTGTGCAATTGGCTTCATGGGTGCAGTCGGGCTTTTCCTGCTGAATGGCATCCGGGCGGACATTTCTGAGCTTTGGAAAGGTCATAACTCTCACTGTTCAGATCGGCTGTTACATACTCACTGTGGAAAGGAAACGCACTTATGAAAAACTGGAAAACAACGGCGGCGGCTCTGCTTGGCCTTTTAAGCCTTGCAGCAATGCAGGGGCAAGCAATGTTAGACGGCAACCCTGAAACGGTGGCTAACTGGTCGATGGTGGTACCGGCTGCTATCGCTTGTATCGGGTTAATCTTTGCCAAGGATGCCGCGCAAAAATGAACGGCATAGGAACCGTCAGCTCAATCATCGTTGCTTTGGTGATCGGGCTGGTCGGGTTGCTGCTGGATCGGCGCGACAAACGGAAAGCTGCTGAACGTGAAAACACTGAACATCCTGCTAATCCTGCTGGGTTGCGCCGGTTTCGTGACCGGGTGCGCAAACTTCGCAAAAAAGCCGGAATCGACGTTTAACCCTGAAACCATGTACCGCGTCGGGCCGTCCGGCCTTTGGAGTGATCGGCTGCAATACCTTCGCGGTTCCGATGTTTGGACAGATACCGGTTTGATGTGGGTTCCGCCTGGCGTGGAGATTGCGGCCCCTGAATAACGATTTAACCCGGCACCGGAACGCGGCGGCGCAATGAGAAATTCGATTGTTTTCCGCTCCAGCGACTGGCCGCCGGGTGTTTTTTTTCCGGAAAAAAACCATGAATAAAAATTATACTTCGTCTAAATAAGGAGTTTTGCCGTGTAAAAATGTCGGTTTCATTGGGCTTTTTCAGTGACGTCGCATAATATATCTTATGTCTAATTAATGGTCGCGGAATACACAACATATTGTATTTGGTGGGTTTCCTGTCGATAAGTAGCTCCTAGTACTTAGTTATCAACAATAACACATGGAAATGTAAACCGAGGTCAGCGCAGTTAATTCCGCGGAAAATTTTTCTTATTTTTCGGACGCAATTAATGAAATGACGGATTGATAAAATCTGCTATGTTTGGGTTATGAGCACTCAACAGTCCAAACCCTGTTCCATTCTCATCAAAAACGCCGATGTGGTAAACGAAGGCTTTAATCGACCCGCCGATGTTCTCATCCGTCACGGACGGATTGACCGGATCGATCGTGAAATTTGCACCGCCGCCGATATCGTCATTGATGCCAACGGCAAGGCCCTCCTGCCCGGTATGATTGACTGCCACGTCCATTTCCGTGAACCGGGGCTGACACATAAAGGTGACATGCGAAGCGAATCGCGTGCCGCCACCGCCGGAGGCGTTACCTCCGTCATGGAAATGCCCAATACCAGCCCACCGACCATTACCAACGAACGGCTCGAAGAAAAATTCGCCATCGCCGCACAGAAAATGGCCGTCAACTATTCCTTCTACCTCGGTGCTTCGCTCAACAACCTTGATCAGATTAAAGCCGTCGATCCGAAGAATGTCTGCGGCGTAAAAGTTTATATGGGTTCATCCACCGGCGACATGCTGGTTGACCGATTCCAAACCTTGGAAGACCTTTTCCGCGAATGCCAGATCAACTTAGCCGCACACTGCGAGGACGCTGAAATCATTCAGAAACACGAACAGATTTTCCGGGAACGCTACGGTGATAAAACACCCTTTGCCGCGCATCCGCACATCCGCAGCGAAGAGGCCTGTTTCCGCTCCAGCGCACTGGCGGTCGAACTCGCCCGCAAGCACGATACCCGCCTGCACATCCTGCATATCAGCACCGCCAGGGAGCTGGAACTCTTCGATGCCAGCGTAGTCCGGATCAGCAGTCCGCGTGAAAACGAAGCCTTTGAAGAACGGGACACCACCATCCGGAAAATCACCGGCGAAGCCTGCGTCCATTATCTGCATTTCGACAGCACGGCCTACGAAACCAAAGGGGCACTCGTTAAATGCAATCCGGCAATTAAGCGAGCCTCCGACCGGCAGGCACTTTTGCGAGGACTGCTCACTGACCGGCTCGACACCATTGGAACCGACCACGCGCCGCACACGTTACAGGAAAAACAGGGAACCTACTGGACGGCGCCGTCCGGCATACCCGTCATCCAGTCCGCCCTGCCCGCCATTCTGGAACATTTTCACAGCGGACTTCTTTCGCTAGAAACCATCGCCGCCAAAATTGCCCACAATCCGGCACGCATTTTCAACGTTAAAGACCGCGGATTCATTCGCGAGGGGTATTGGGCCGATCTCGTGCTAATCGATTTAAACCGCCCGCAGACCGTCATCAAAGAAAACATTCTCTACAAGTGCGGCTGGTCACCTTTCGAAGGCAACACCTTCCGCTCATCCGTTGACACCACCATCGTTTCCGGCCAGATCGCCTGGCAAAACGGAAAAATAAATGGTGCCGCCCAGGGACAACGCCTTGAGTTTGACCGATAAGATTAATCCGGCCGATCGTTCCACCAGTTGACGGTATTCAGCAAAGGCACTTATGGCAGTTTCAATTCAACTTCAGAATCTGGTCAAAACCTTCGGTTCTGTGCGGGCGGTGGACGACATCAGTCTGACCATTGAACCCGGCGAATTATTCTTTCTGTTAGGCCCGTCCGGCTGCGGAAAGACCACCCTCCTGCGCTCCATCGCGGGCTTTGCGGAGCCCGACAGCGGAACCATTCTAATTGATGGTCGTGACATTACCCACCTGCCGCCGCACCGGCGCGATACCGGCATGGTGTTTCAAAGTTATGCCCTCTGGCCGCATCTAAGCGTCGCCCGCAACGTGGCCTTCGGTTTGGAAATGCGTAAACTCAGCAAAGCGGAAGTTGCCCGCCGTACCGACGAAGCGCTGGCGATGGTCAGAATGCAACCGTACGCAGCGCGCAAGCCGGCCCGGCTTTCCGGCGGACAGCAGCAGCGCGTCGCTCTGGCCCGCGCGCTGGTGATTCATCCGCAATGTCTGCTGCTGGATGAACCGCTCTCCAATCTGGATGCCCAACTGCGACTGGAAATGCGTACAGAAATCCGCCGCATCTGCAAGGAATCCGGGCTCACCGCCATTTACGTCACCCACGATCAGAAAGAAGCGCTCTCCATAGCCGACCGGATGGCGGTGCTTCGTAACGGAAAAATCAAACAATACGGAACGCCGCGCGAAATCTACGCACGCCCCGTTTCCATGTTCACCGCCGGTTTTATCGGCGAAACCAATTTTATTCACGGAACACTGGAAGGCGGCGAAGGCGGACGCGTAACGGTTCGTACGGCGCTGGGCCTGTTCGTCTCCGAAACAGTCGCGCCCGGACTCCGGACCGGCGATCGCGTGGCGATCTCCCTACGCCCGGAAGTTCTGCGGCTGGATGAACCGCCGGTCAACGCACCGAACCGTATTTGCGGCACGGTTCACGACACAATTTATCTCGGCGAAATGGCGCAACATCAGCTCCGGGCGGACGATGGAATCAACCTGAAGGTCTTCGATATCAATCCCCGCATCATCGCCCGCGACACCGAAGAACGTGCCACGGTCTGGGTGGACCCCCGCGATGCCGTCGTACTGCCCGCCGACGAGAAAGCGGACCGGTCATGAAAAATCTCGCGATACTGCTGGCCGCGGCGGCAGTGATTGCCTTGCCGTTTCTGTTCCGGCAGAAACCGCCGGACGGTGCCTGGCGCTCCGGTGATCCGGTACTGGTCATCATCACGCCCCATAACGAAGCGATCCGCTACGAATTCGGGCGGGCTTTCAGCCGCTGGCACGCCGAACGGTTCGGACGCCCAGTCAAAATCGACTGGCGGATCATCGGCGGCACCACTGAAATCGCGCGATATCTGGAAAGTGAAATTCAAACCTCATTCCGCAGCAGGTGGACCGGCCCGCAGAGCAAACTTTGGCCGCGCGGCGGAACCTTTGCACTCACCGATCACCGCTTCCGCAGCAACGACCCCGAACTCACCGCCCTCCGGCAGGCACTGCTCTCAACCGATAACCCCGCAGCCTTCAGCACCGGCATCGATCTCTTTTTCGGCGGCGGAGAATACGACCACTCCCGCGCATTTGCCAAAGGACTCACCGTCGCCCCGTGGCCGAACGGCATTCCCAAAGAACTCGTCGAAACCGCTAACGGCATCGAACTGATTCCCGAACGGCTGGGCGGAGAACTCTGGCGCGCCGAAGGTTTTGTCGGAACCGCCCTGAGCACGTTCGGCATCGTTTATAACGGTGACCGGCTCGCCGCGTCGGGAATCCAAACGCCTCCCGCCTCATGGATCGACCTGACCCATCCCGTCTACCACCGTCAGCTCGGCTTAGCCGATCCCACCAAAAGCGGCAGCATCGCCAAAGCGTTTGAAATGATCATCCACCAGCAGATCAATCAGGCGGTCGAGGCCGCCGGATTCTCTACAAAAACCGAAACGACTCCCGACCAAAAAAATCCAGCATACAGCGCCGCGATTGAACGCGGCTGGGTGAACGGCATCAACCTCGTTCGGTTGATCAGTGCCAATGCGCGCTACTTCACCGACAGCGCCGGCAAGGTCGCGATAGACGTCAGCACCGGCGATGCCGCCGCCGGACTATCCATCGATTTTTACGGCCGCTATCAGGCCGAAACCAGCCGCAATCCAGCCACCGGCGAAGAGCGCATGCACTACGTCACTCCGGCAGGCGGATCGAGCGTCAGCTGCGATCCGATCGGACTCGTGCGCGGCGCGCCGCACCGCGAACTGGCCGTGCGCTTCATCGAATTCACCGTCAGCGAAGCCGGACAGAAGCTCTGGAACTACCGGCCCGGCACTCCGGGCGGACCGGAAAAATTCGCGCTGCGCCGACTGCCGATCCGTCGCGATTTTTATCCGTCGAACCGTCCGGAACTTCAGGCCCGTTTCGAGGCGCACCGGCCTTACACCTCCGACGATCTGGGCGATCTTGGCGTCAATCCGTATCAGCTCGCCGCGCAATTCACCTATGTCGGCCGCTGGACCGGGCGGCACTTTAATATTCACCGCGATCTGATCCGCGCCATGTGCCTCGACTCCGGTGACGAACTGAGCGCCGCGTGGGCCGCCATTGCCCGCGCCGGAGGTCCGGAAGCCGCGCCTGAAGCCATGGCGGCACTGCTGGCACTGCCGCCCGGTCTGTCGTGGGAAAGCGCGCTGGATACGGAACGGTTCAACTCCGCGAACCGCATGGACACTATGCGGGAATGGATCATCTTTTTCCGCGCACAGTACCGCGAAGCCCGCCGTCTGGCGGAAGGAGGCCGCCATGCGTAAATCCGCCGCGTGGACCGTCTTTATCGTAACACTGGCCGTTTTCGCCGCCGGATTTATCTTTCCGCTCTGGCTGGCCGTGCGCAACGGCTTCGTCTCGCCCGACGGCCAGTTCACGCTGAATTATCTGACCGGCGTGTTCCGCAATCCCGTCTATCTCGAAGGACTGTTGAACAGCCTGCGCATCGCGACAGGCACCACCCTGCTGGCCACTCTGCTGGCTTTGCCGCCCGCCTGGCTTTCCAACCGGTACTCGTTCGTTGGAAAAACCGGACTCAACGCCCTGATGCTGGTGCCGATGATTCTGCCGCCCTTTGTCGGCGCGATCGGCTTCCAGCAGATCCTCGGACAATACGGCACGCTGAACTCCTTGCTGGGACTCCATATCGACTGGCTCGGCCGGGGACAGTGGGCCGGCGTAATCCTGCTGCAAGCTCTCTCGCTTTATCCGGTCATGTACTTAAACATCGCCGCCGCACTGGCGAATATCGATCCATCCATGGACGAAGCGGCGCAAAATCTCGGAGCCTCCGGCTTCGCCCGTTTTCGCCGCATCACCCTGCCGCTGATGACGCCCGGTCTATTCGCGGGCGGAACCATCGTTTTCATCTGGGCCTTCACCGAACTCGGTACGCCGCTGATCATGAACTGCACCCGCGTTGCGTCGGTGCAGGTCTACGACGCGCTTAAAGAAATCGGCAGCAATCCGTTCCCCTTCGCGCTGGTCGCCGTCATGCTCGCCGTCAGCACCGGACTCTATTTCCTGAGCAAATTCCTCTTCGGCGGAGGCACCTATACCCTGCCCGGGAAAACGGCCACCGCGTTTCACGAAATCCGGCTCACAGGCGGACGCGCATGGCTCGTCCGGCTGCCTTTCCTCTTCCTCATCACACTGGCACTACTGCCGCATCTCGGAGTGATCCTCACCAGCTTCACCGCGCCCGGCGGCTGGTATCACACCGTACTGCCCGATGTCTTCACCACCGGAAACTACCTCGAAGCGCTGGGTCACGACATGACCGTCAGCAGTATCCGCAACAGCCTCGGCTTCTCGCTGCTCGCCGTACTCTTTACCCTCGTGTTCGGTATCGGCATTGCCTTTGTCACCGTGCGCTCCACCCTGCGCATCCGGGGGCTGCTGGACGGACTCGCCATGCTGCCGCTCGCTGTTCCCGGACTCGTCATGGCATCCGGCTATCTCGCCTTAAGCTCCATGCTCTCCAATCTGGAAGCCGTCCGCAACTCACCGGCGCTGCTGAACCTCTTTGATGTAAAAACCAATCCCGCGCTCTTTCTGGTGCTGGCCTACGGCATCCGCCGCCTGCCCTACATGGTGCGCTCCGCCGCCGCCGGACTTCAGCAGACCAGCGCCGAACTCGAAGAATCCGCCGCCAACCTCGGGGCATCGCCGGGCGTCAGCCTGCGCCGCATCACCCTGCCGCTGATCACCGCACACCTCATCGCAGGCGCGCTGCTCGTCTTTTCCTTCAGCATGCTCGAAGTCTCCGACAGCCTGATGCTCGCTCAGCGCGCAGAATTTTATCCAATCACTAAAACCATCTACGAACTCTTCCAGCTCATCGGCACCGGCAAATACATCGCCTCCGCGCTGGGCGTCTGGGCCATGATCTTCCTGACCGTCACACTGGTCGGCAGCAGTCTGCTGCTCGGTAAAAAACTCGGAGCCCTCTTCCGGACATAACTGTTTGCAATAAATCCGCCCGGAGGACGTTCTTTGTCCAAAAAGGAGCCGACTATGAAAATCCGCCTATGGATTCTTTTCCCTCTGTTTTTGGCCGGTCTGACAGCTCAAGCGCAGAAAAATATCGTCTACGCCGAAACCGCCAGCGGGCCGCAGCTGCTGGACCTCTACCTTCCGGCAAATGCCAAAGCTCCGGTTCCGCTGATTATCTGGATTCACGGCGGCGGCTGGAAAAACGGGTCTAAAGAAAACTGTCTGCCGGTCCGGATGGGATTCACGGAGCGCGGCTATGCCGTGGCGAGCATCAATTACCGGTTGACCGGCGAAGCGTCTTTTCCTGCGCAGATTGAAGATTGCAAAGCGGCGGTACGCTGGCTGCGCGCCCACGCCGGCGAATACGGCCTTGATGCCAGGCACTTCGGCGCATGGGGTTCTTCGGCGGGCGGACATCTCGTCGCTCTGCTCGGCACCAGCGGGGATGTCGCCGCTTTCGATAAAGGCGAAAACCTGAATGTCTCCAGCCGGGTGCAGGCGGTTTGCGATTATTACGGTCCGTCCGATTTTTACACAATGGGTTCTGCGCCGGGATTTGAACGGCATGCGCGCGCCGACTCGCCGGAATCCGCATTGCTCGGCGGACCTGCGTCAGAAAAACCTGAGACCGCGAAAGCGGCCAGCCCGGTCAGTCATGTTACGCCGGATGATCCGCCGTTTTTAATCGTCCATGGCGATATCGACCGTACCGTTCCGCCGGATCAAAGTCACCGGATGGATGCCGCCCTGCGCACAGCAGGAGTGAAAACAGAACTGGTTATTCTATCGGGAGCCGGACATGGCGGGCCCGCATTTGCATCAACCGAAATGACCGATAAGGTTGCCGCGTTTTTCGACAGCCATCTCAAATAACCACGGCCGCCGAGCCCGCAAAAACACGAAGACACAAAGGAATTTCCAAGGGCTGGAATTGCAGGTGCATTTCTGAATCTTTACCGCCGCCGCGCTTGCCGCCCCGCCCGCCATCCTGTTAAAAACATCCCGTTATAAATGCGTTTTGGAAACCCAATGATGAAAAAAACGTTTCGACCCTTTGACCTTTTGAAGAACTGATACCGCATGCTGACGAACGTCGATAAACTGCGCGACCGTTTCCGTGAAAACGATCAGGTCGTGTTCGGAAAACGGAAACCGATCTTCGGGCCCATCATCCGGATAAACCGATCCACCGCAACCGTCCAGTGCGACAGCAGCGGCGTTGAATACCTTGTCCCCTTTCTATTACTGGAACATCTAAATCCTGAAAAGAACAAAGACTCCGCGCAAAAAACAGAAAGCGTCGCCAAACTGGCTTACAGTTTATTGCAAGAGTTCCAGCTGAACGACTGGACTTTCCGGTTCGACCACAGCACCCGCCGCGCCGGCTGCTGTAACTACCGTGACAAGAAAATCTCTGTTTCCTTAGCCCTGGCCCGCAACGCAGCCGACGAAGAGATCCGCGACACCCTTCTGCACGAAATCGCCCACGCGCTGGTCGGTAAAGGCCATAATCACGATGCGGTCTGGCGGATCAAAGCCAAAGAAATCGGCTGTTCCGGCGAGCGCACCCACCAGATGGTCTTTTCACCGCCGCGCTACCACGTCCGATGCGAAAGTGGCTGCTGGACACGCACCGCCGAACGGCGCAACCGTCGGCTCATCTGCCGTAAATGCGGCGGTAAACTCATCTACTCACCTTACGTTGAAAGCCCGCAAACGGGGATGCAACGCACACACCGCACGAAAAATACAAAATGCTAATCGCCAGTTATGATTTTAATGAAACTCCCCTCGCACAGCAGTCTCCGGAGCCACGTTTCCCCGGGTACGGGGTAAACGCGCGCTACACTGAATCCATTCAGTAAAGCCGGAGCTCAGGGCGAAGCCCGTAGATCCGGCTTGCGGGCGGGCCGAGCAGTAGGAAGTTGCCGGATCCACGCTGAATACAGCTGAGTTCAGACAGTACTTGCCGAAACTTCTCTCGGTCTTTTTGCGCTCTGTGTGATCTTCCGCGGTTGAAAATTCTTTGCGTCTTCGGTCAAAATCTCTTACGCATCCAGCTTCTTCTTGAGCATGGCGATGACGGCGGGAGGGTTGGCTTTGCCTTTGCTCTGTTTCATGACGTAGCCCATGAGGGAATTAATAGAAGCCGGATTGCCGGCTTTGTAGTCGGCGACGGCTTTGGCATTCCCGGCGATGGCTTCTTCGGCCCATTTTTCGAGCGCGCTGTCGTCGTTGACCTGTGCCATTCCTTTGGCTTCGACAATGACTTTCGGATCGCCGCCTTCGGTGAAGAGAATTCCGATCAAATCGTTGGCGGCGTTGGAGCTGATGGTTCCGCCGCCGACCAGATCAGCAACCTGCGCGAGCATTTGCGGGATCAATTTGCTCTCGCAAATTGATGCCTTTTTTTCGGTTAGCAAACTAGCGACTTTCCCCATCATGTAGTTAGACACCAGTTTAAACTTGTCGGTATGCTGACAAGTTTGATCAAAAAAATCGGAGATTTTTTTGTCGGCCGTGAGGACTTTGGCGTCGTAGTCGGGCAGTCCGAGTTCGCGGACGTAGCGTTCGCGTCGCTGAACGGGCAGTTCCGGCAGTTCGGATTTCCACTTAGCAATCTGTACGGCGGAGATTTCGACCGGAAGCAGGTCGGGTTCGGGGAAATAGCGGTAGTCGTGAGCGTTCTCTTTGGTGCGCTGGGAAAAGGTTTCGCCGCGGTCGGAGTCGTAGCCGCGCGTTTCCTGCACGACTTTGCCGCTGTTTTCGATCACTTCAATCTGGCGCGCAATTTCAAAGTTGATGGCTTCGACGATGAAGCTGGGTGAGTTCATGTTTTTGATTTCGACCTTGGCACCGAGTTTTTCTTGTCCTGCTGGACGGACGCTGACGTTAACGTCGGAACGCATGTGTCCTTTTTCGAGGTCGCAGTCGGAAATGCCGCCGTATTCCATGATGAGCTTGAGCGCCTGAATGTAGGCGAAGGCATCGTCGGCCGAGTGCATGCAAGGTGTGGAAACAATTTCCATCAGCGCGGTACCGGCGCGGTTGTAGTCAATCAGACTACCGCTGGAGGCGTGGGTATTCTTGGCGGCGTTTTCTTCCTGATGGATGCGTTCAAGGGTAAAGGTTTTCATTTCCCCGTTCACTTCCGTCACGATCTGTCCGCCGAGGCAGAGCGGCCGGTCGGCCTGCGTGATCTGGTAGTTTTTGGACATGTCGGGGTAGAAATAGTTTTTACGGTCCCACTTGGAGTGCGGGTTGATCTCACAGCCGAGCAGCAGTCCGGCCTTGCAGCAGAGTTCGATGGCTTTGACATTGAGCACCGGAAGCGCGCCGGGATAGCCGAGGCAGACGGGGCAGACGTTGGTGTTCGGCTCCGCGCCGTACTCGTGTTTGCAACCGCAAAACATTTTCGTGGCCGTTTTCTGCATTACATGGGTTTCAAGACCGATACACGCTTCGTATTTCATAGGGGCGCAAGGTTTCATATTTTGCCGTCCAGTTCAAGCGGCGATGCGGTTATACGAAATTAACCTAATGAGTATTTTTTACCACCCGCTTCGCTGGATCAAACTGCGGAGTAAGACAGAGACCTGAGGCCAAAGGCCGAAAGAGGCTGGCCTTCCGCAGGAAGGACGGCAATGACGAAAGGAATGGCAACCTCTGGCCATAAACGGAATAGATTTGAAACCCCGGGGTGCCGGTTATTCCAGCCTTACTTTACCCTCTGAACCCCTCGGAGGTTCCTCTAGCGAAGCGGGTGGTAGAAAATCTTTCGTTCACATCCGATCAATACCAAACAAACTGATTCCGTATTACAGTTGACCCGGACCCGGGCACCGGGCACAAAACATGTAAGCTGCCTGAGGCACAGGCTTGCCTCTGAACTTAAATAAAGTAACATGCGGCTTTTTACTCGGAATGATGGAAGACTGGAAAGATGGAAGGATGAGCACCGAATAGGGACCCCCGCTCAACCATTATTCCAATATTCCACCATTCCAATATTCCATGGATGTTATTATGGGTTTTAAAATTTACAACACGATGTCCCGCTCTCAGGAAGAGCTGGTTCCGCTGAAAGACAACCACGTCCGCATGTACACCTGCGGCCCGACGGTTTACAACTATGCCCATATCGGCAACTACCGCGCCTATATGTTCGAAGACCTGCTCCGCCGTTGGCTGAAGTACAAAGGGTTTAAAGTCACCCAGGTGCAGAATCTGACCGACGTGGACGATAAAACGATCCGCGGCTCGCGCGAAACCGGACTTCCTTTGCGTGAATATACCAAGAAGTACAAAGACGCCTTTTTCGAAGACCTCAAGACGCTCCATATCGAGCCCGCCGAATTCTATCCCGCCGCCACCGACTGCATTCCGGAAATGATCGCCATTATCGAAAAGCTGTTCGAAAAAGGGCTGGCCTATAAATCCGACGACGGCTCGGTCTATTTCCCGATCGATAAGTTTCCGGCGTACGGCAAGCTGGCCCGCCTCGACCGCGAAGGGATGCGCTCTGGCGCACGCGTCGCACAGGATGAGTACGACAAGGATAACGCCGCCGATTTCGCCCTCTGGAAAGGGTACGACGAAGCCGACGGCGACGTCGTCTGGGATTCTCCGTGGGGCAAAGGCCGTCCAGGCTGGCACATTGAATGTTCCGCCATGAGCATGAAATATCTGGGTGAAAGCTTCGACCTGCACACCGGCGGCGTGGACAACATTTTCCCGCACCACGAAGACGAAATCGCCCAGAGCGAAGGAGCCAACGGCTGCATGTATTCCAAATATTGGATGCACTGCGCCCACCTGCAAGTGGACGGCAAAAAAATGTCCAAGTCGCTCGGCAACTTCTACACCCTGCGCGAGATCCTTGAAAAAGGCTTCACCGGACGCGAAATCCGCTACGAACTGCTCGGCACGCACTACCGCCAGGGGCTGAACTTCACCTTCGCATCACTCAACGCCAACCGCGCCGCCCTCGCCCGCCTTGATGAATTCTACGCCAAGGTCAAAGAAGTTGCGAAGGACAAGCTTGTAGGACAGGCTTCTCTGTACTCAGAGAGCCTGTGTGGTGAATCCCAGAACACACGCTCCCGAATACGGGAAGCGTGTCCTACAATGAAAGACCTCCCCGACTGGGCAAAGGCGCTAGCTGAAAAATTTGAAGCCGCGCTCGACGACGACCTCAATATTGCCGGAGCACTCGGCGCGCTGTTCGACGGCGTCCATGAAGGCAATAAAGCGTTTCCGATGGACTCAAAAACCGCGCTGGCCGTTTCCAATCTTTGGAAAAAACTGGATAACGTTCTCGGCCTCCTGATCCCGCCTGCCGCCGAAGTTCCGGCGGAACTGATCGCTATGGCCGAAGCGCGCGTCGCCGCCAAAAAGGCGAAAAACTTCGCCGAAGCTGACCGCCTGCGCGACGCCATCGCCGCCGCCGGCTGGACCGTTCAGGACACGCCGACTGGGCCAAAGCTGAAGAGGGCATAACTTTCACCACGGAATACACCGAAGACACAGAAGGACTTCATTTCCGTGTCTTCAGTGTATTCCGTGGTTTTAAATCTTTTTTCCTCGCCGAGCCGTACCCAGCAGTCTCTTCGGTGACGGCGAGATGTTTTTCTTCGGCGGCGAGTGCGCGGCGTTCCATGGCGACTCCGCGGGCGAGATAGATTTTGGCGAGGCTCTGGTACGGCACGTCATACTTGTTAGCCAACACCTTGAGTTCATCGATCAGCGCTTCCGGGAGACGAATGGAAATAGACTTTGTTGTCCGTTTGAGATTCGGAAACGTCACCCGCCTGGCCGTTGAAAGATCAAAATAGTCCAGCGACGAATGAGTTGCCCAAAACTCGCGTTCCTCGTCTTCGGTTTTAAATTTCGGAATCTTTTTAGGTTTGGTTTTCATAACACAGAAAAGAGTTAGCCACCAGAAACACAAAAATGCACGAAAAAGTAAGCTGTTTTTTATGAGTTCTCGTGTTTTTTGTGGCGATTATGTGATTCAGCCTTCTTTGCCAAATATTTTCAGCATTCGGTTTTCTCTGCCTTGTAAATTGGCAAATCGATGAGACGTGTTATTCTGCCTGACGTGAAAGTTTCGTTTCAACACCAGCTTGCCGCCTGCGCCCTGCTTTTCTGCGCGGGCTGTTCCACCGTCGGGCGCGAACTGGCTTATGACAATACGGTGCAGGTCGCCAAACGACCGCTCAGCGGAACCTATGAGCTTGGCTGGCGCGTCAAAACGTTCTGGACCCAAGAGGTTACAACGCTCTGGCGGCGGAATATCAGTTTACGGATGTTGAGTCTGCGTGATATTCCGGAACTAACCGAAGCGCCGTCCTTCATGGATCACAACATTATGACGGAATGGCTTGAGGATAAAAGCGGTCCGCCGGTACAAGGCACCGTTCGTCTGCTGCTTAACGGCGAAAACTTTTTTCCCCGCCTCGAACAGTCCATCCGCACGGCCACTAACCGGATTGATTTTAAAACCTACCTGTTTGACAACGACGACGTTGCCAAAGGCATCGCCGACCTGCTCAAAACCCGCAGTCATGAAGTCGACATCCGGATGCTCTATGATTCAGGCGGAACCCGGCTCTCGTGGAAACCCGACGCGCCGTCATTGCCGACCAACTATGTTTATGAAGTCGGCGATATGATCCGCTATCTGGAAAAAGATTCTGCGATTAAACTGCGCCGCGCCGCACACACCCTGCTCACTTCTGAACACTCCAAATATATTCTCATTGATCATACGGAGGCTTATTTCGGCGGTATGAATATCGGCCGCGAATACCGCTACGACTGGCGCGACGCCATGTTTGAACTCACCGGACCGGTCATCGACGCGCTCGAAACCCGATTTGAAACCGCATGGATACTCGCCAGCGGCAAAGCATCAACCATTTTTAAATTACCACGCCCATACAAACCTGAACCCGGCGGAACCCTGTATCTGACCGTCACCACTCCGCTTCGAGCTCACATTTACAAGGGACAGTTACGCGCCATCCGGAATGCCAAGCAGTGCATTTATGTTGAAAATCCGTATCTCTGGAATACATCAATTATCTATGAACTCTGCGAGGCGCGCAAACGCGGCGTTGATGTGCGCGTCACCGTTCCGCGCGATATCAACCATGGCATCGGCGTTGCGGCCAACAAACAGACGGTCAAACGGCTGCTCGATCACGGCGTGCGGGTTTTTGTCTATCCGGGAATGACCCATGTCAAAGCGGCCGTTTACGATCAGTGGGCCTGCTTTGGTTCGGCCAATTTCGACGACCTCAGCCTGCACAAAAACTACGAACTGAATATTTTTACAGCTGATCCGGAGGCCGTCCGGCAGGTCAAAGAAGAGTTGCTCCAAGGCGGACAGAAACTCTCAACGGAAATTTTCCAATCTGAAAACCTCAGCTGGATGGAACTTTTCACCGCCCGCTTTGCGCAATATCTTTAATCCTAGCCGCTTTTTTTACGGACTACAGCCTCCGCAATTCGATTCCGGCGCACCTTGCGCACCTGAACTTCGATGCCGCTTGACTGAATAACATCTCCGCATTGCACGGAAGCCTCGCGCACATGTTCCGCCCATTCGGCCAGCGCAAGCTGATGATCCATATCCTGAAAATATGAACCGCCCAGCGCACCGTTCAATCTCCCGAGAGTTACACCGCCGCCGACCAGCCAGCCATCACCGATCAGATGCATATGTGCCGGCAGGTGGTCGTACTCATCACGGATATCTCCGACCAGTTCCTTGACGATATCTTCCATTGTAAGCATTCCAAGAACCGTCAAATCGTCCATGACCAACACAATATGAATCCGGTCACGGATCATATCTGTCAGAGCTTTTGCCAGCGTTGTTTTTGCTGATATCGGCGCTATGGGACGGAGAATTCCACTCAGACCGGAACCTGACGGATCCACTTTTAGCGCAGTCACGATGTCTTTAAAAGTGATGTAGCCCGTGATGCTCTGAGGATTCCCCGATTCCTTACAAACCGGGTAACGTGTATGCATATGCATGTGGGCTTCAATTAGAGCATCCATCAGACTCGCTGTGGCAGGAATCGTCGCTATATCTTTAGCTGAAACCATGGCCTCCGCCACGGTCCGCACAGACAGCTGAACTGCAGACACGACAATACGTTCCTCCATCGGCCCGATGATACGCGTCGCCCTCGCCATCGCCGCGGCCGCATGAAGTTCCAGAAGCCCGGTGGACCCTTCCTGCAACGAAGAACCGTCGAAACCGGTCTGCCCTGCCCTCACCAGTTTTTTAACAACCGATTCAAAAATAAAAATCACAGGGTAAAAAATGCGCGAAACCACGCGCATCGCCGGAGAAAGAGCCAGTACGACGGCTTCCTTATTATTAATTCCGATCATTTTAGGAACCAGCTCGGCGGCGACAATCGTCACGGCACTCAACGGAATCACGAAACAGACCAAAGCCAGCGCGGAAGCCATCGTCTCGGACAGGTTGAAGGCCTCTTTGAACCACGGGGTCAACCATTCCTCAACTCCGGCACCACCGGTGGCCGCAGCAATCGCACCGGCCAGCGTAATTCCCAGCTGGATCACCGCCAGACTGGCTTCCAGCCGGTCTTTCATGTGAACGGCGCTGTTTGCTCCGCGACGGTTAGATCGCATCAGAACCTCAAGCCGCGCCCGCGACACAGATGCCAGCGCCATCTCGTACGCAGCAAACAGCGCATTCACCGCCAGCATCAATACAATAATAATCAGTTCCATAAAAAACCCATTTCTACTTCCCGATATTAATCACTTACGGCGCAGAACGGCGTTGAAGACCTGCGCGGCTTCGCGGCGGCAGAGCAGAATAGAGGCGAGCAGGTAAACGGCCATGCCGACAGCGATCGCGCCGCCGACGGAAATAAACTGCACCAGTTTTGCGGCGAGGTGATTGTCCCCTTCGACAGAGCTCAGGGTAGACAAGGCCTGGAAAATCCAGCCGTGAACGAAGATTACCGTTGCACCCATGATCACCGCCGCGATCAACGCACGTCCGGCTCCGGCCAGTACGGAAAGCCAGCCGGGCGAACCGATGCGGCGTCCGAGCCGCCAGCCGAGGGTTAACCCATTGAAGGCTTCTGAAACGACCGCTGAACCGGCGAGGCTCATGGCTTTGTATTCGGTCGGCAATGACAGGGTAAAAATCAGGTTGAGCGTAAAGTTAACGCCAACGCTGTAGAGTCCGTTGCGGTACGGTGTGCGGGTGTCACCCAGTCCGTAGAAGGCCGGAACGAATACTTTGGCCAATCCAAAAAAGAACAGGCCTGGCGCATAAACACGCAGTACCGAGGCGGTGCGGTCTACGGAATCGACATCAAAATTGCCCCACCCCAAAAGCATTTCGGTGACCGGACGGGCCAGCGCTATCAGTCCGACCGCCGCCGGAATCATGACAAATAAAAGCATCCGCAGCGCGCGATTAATCGTCAGGCGGATACGTTCCTCTTCGCCAACGGCGGCGTGGTTGGAGAATACCGGCAGTAGAACGGTGCTCATGGCGGTGGCGAGGATGCCTTGCGGGAAATAGAGCAGGCGTTCGGCAAAGTACATGGTCGCGGCAGCCCAAGGCGTCGCCCAGCGTGCCATGATGCTGTTGATGGTCATATTAACCTGTGTCACCGACTGACCGAGTGCCGTCGGAGCCATCAGTCCGAGGAAGCGGGTGACTTGCGGATCCTTCGTGTCTAAATCAATTCCCGGGCGCCAGCCGAGCCGGTACATGGCAGGAAGCTGCGCTGAAAGCTGTACCGCGCCGGCCACGAGCACGCCGAGCGCAACGCCTGTAATCCGGTCTTCCGGTGTTGTACCCATCAGCGGGCAGATGAAAATCACGAATAAAATCCAGGTGATATTCAGCAGGCACGGAGTGAACGCTGCCAATGCGAATTTGCCGAAGCTGTTGAGGATTCCCTGCGACAGCGCGGTCAGGCAGATAAAAAAGAGGTATGGAAGCATAATGCGCAGAAGCGGCAACGTTTGAGTTCCCTTGCGGAAGGCTTCGACCAGCGGCGGAAAAAAGGTGATGCCGATGATGGCCAAAACGATGAGTATCAAAACGGCACCCAGCAGTGTGAGTACACGGCGGGCGAACCGCCACGCGGCCGATTCCCCTTCTTTGGCGCGAACCGCTGAAAACACTGGCACAAAGGCGGAAGAAAGCGCCCCTTCACCGAACAGCGCGCGGAACATGTTGGGAATCCGGAAAGCGACTACGAAGTCGGACATGACCGCGCTGGTGCCGAAGGCGGCGGCGGTGACGGTTTCGCGCAGCAGGCCGAGCAGACGGCTCAGCATGGTGAAAAGGCTGACGGTTCCGACCGAACGGAATAATTTGCGGTGTTCCATAATAATTCGCTCAACCTGTTAAATCGGACTGCGGCTCTGTTGAAATCGTTTAACCCAAGGCCTTCCACTTTTTCTGTGTAATCAGGACGGCAGCAAGAAAAACGAGCGAGAGAATTGATCCCATCCAGGCCTTGGAAATCCACTCACTGGTGCCGTAAAGCCAGACAAGGTTTTTCTGATTATCAACAAACAGGCGAAAAAGCATCATGACCCAGACCCAGCCTGCGTGCAGACCGATGGCGACGTAGATCGACTTCATCCAATGGCATAAGACGGAAAGTACCAGTCCCATGCAAAAAAGCGTACTGGCCTCCTGCAAGAAGGTGTCGCCGGCGCGGGCAAACAGGTTTTGAAAAAGCAGAAATCCGGAATACCATTGATCGATGACTTCCGGATCAACTGGACGCATGAAGTGGACAATCGAAAAGAAAAAACTACCCGAAATCACTGCGGCGACCACACCGAAACTCTTGCGCAAGGCGGCGTGAATAAAACCACGGAACAGAATTTCTTCAAAAATTCCAATGATCAGACCGCCTGCAAGCGCCTGAAGGATCTTGCGGAACAAATACGATGATGACTTACCGCCGGTATCCCATACATAAACTCCCAGCACAACGCCGAGCAGATAAACTATCAGCATACTGCCTATGCCCAGTCCAAGCCCTATCCGTACCAGTTTGAAACGGTTCGAGGAACCGGTCAACCCGCAGGCCGCCTTATTGCGGATGCCGCTGAGCTTATAAGCCGGATAAAGCAGCAGTGCTACCATCACCAGCACAATGCGGGATGTGACGCGATGAAACGGAGCATCCAGCACAGAACCGTCTGCGGCAAAGCTCTGAAGTCCCTGATAAATCCAGGGAGCCGCCAGCGCGGCCAGCAGCGGTGCACCCAGAAAAATAAGCAGGAGTGAATACAGCGGGTAAAAACGGTCTTTTTTCATATCGGTTTTTCTTATTGTTTGGAACTCGCAAGACTATAGCGGCTTTCGGCATCCGTTTAAAGCGGTACAAATAAAAATTCTCGACCTTATGCCGGGCCCGCTCCGTCTTGCGTAAAAATTTTACAGAACGTGGGAATCGACGGATTCATATTAAAACAATTGAGCCCCAGCGCGGCATATAAAATCTCCCACCCGTAAAACGACACGAGCTCCGTCACCATCGCCTCGGCGCTCAACCCATACAGCGGGTTATTTGATTTTTTTCAATGGACATAAGAAGCCTCCCTGAATCCGCGGTCGATTATACAGAGTTTTTATTTAGATCGACTGTTTAATCCAGCTAGACAACCCGTGATCAGCAGTTTCCGCCTTCGGCGGATCTGCCGGAGACAGAAAAAATGCCCTTCAATAAGGCGTGAGCTTATCAGACAAATCTTTCAAGCCAAGAGTCTTTTGAGAGAAGAGTGTCAAAAGTCAAAAGGTCTAAAGTCGAAAGTCGTCCCCGCCCAACCATCATCCTGTAAATCCTGGTGCGCCAAGAAAGACGAGTGAAGCTAGCAAACTGGAAGGTGTTTGTCATGTGAAGTGTTTGTCGAACATGTAGAGAAACAGACGGCGGTGG
>JBILEA010000351.1:0-2740 GCA_044352355.1 Pontiellaceae bacterium
ATTACGGCTAAACTGACGCATGCACCCGCTAACGGCGCGGCAATCGGCGGGCTCAAAGTCTGCACCGAAAACGGCTGGTTTGCAGCCCGCCCGTCCGGCACCGAGGATATTTATAAAATCTACGCAGAAAGCTTTATTGGGGAGGATCATCTGGCCCGGATACAGGCTGAAGCGAAAGATATCGTCAATGCCGCCTTGGCCTGATACGGGAAATACGTTGTCATCAGGGCTCCGGATAGATATTTTATCGGCTTTGTAAGGAGAAGCTTATGTCGATTACCGCATTGAGTCCGCTCGACGGACGTTACGAGTCCAAAGTGGTTGAATTGCAGGATGCGTTTTCAGAATACGCCCTGATCCGCTGCCGCGTGCTGGTGGAAGTTCTCTGGCTGAAAGCACTTTGTGCTGAAAAAGGAATTCCTGAGTGCCGCGCACTGTCAAAGGATGAAATCAAACAGCTCGATGCCATTGTTGCCGGATTCACCCCCGCTGAGGCGGAGAAGGTTAAAGCGATTGAAAAAACTACCAATCATGACGTTAAGGCGGTCGAGTATTATCTGAAGGAAAAAATTGCCGGAACATCGCTGGAATCGCTGAGCGAATTTCTGCACTTTGCCTGCACCTCTGAAGACATCAACAATCTTTCGCATGCACTGATGCTGAAGCAGGGCCGCGAGATTCTCGCCATTGAACAGAACAATCTGATCGCCGGCCTGACCGCCAAGGCAAAGCAGTGGAAAGCGGTTCCGCTACTGGCCCGTACACACGGACAGACGGCCTCGCCGACGACGATCGGCAAGGAGCTGGCGGTTTTTGCCAGCCGTCTGAGCCGTGCCGCTAACGTTTTCCAGACCTTGGAAATTCGCGGGAAACTCAACGGTGCGGTTGGTAATTACAACGCGCATCTTTCGGCTTATCCCGATGTGAATTGGCCTGCGCTTGCCAAGGGTGTAATCGAAGGCGAACTCGGTTTGGTGCAGAATCCTTTTACGACGCAAATTGAACCGCACGATTACATGGCGGAACTGTTCGATGCGCTGGCACGCTTTAACACCATCCTGCTCGACCTCGACCGCGATATCTGGACCTACATTTCATTCGCCTGTTTTAAACAAAAAACGGTGAAGGGTGAAATCGGTTCGTCCACCATGCCGCACAAGGTCAACCCGATCGATTTCGAAAACTCCGAAGGTAATATCGGCCTTGCCAATGCCTTGCTGCGCCACATGTCGGAAAAATTGCCGGTGTCGCGTCTACAGCGTGATCTGACCGATTCAACGGTCTTGCGCAACATGGGCGTGGCCTTCGGGTACGCGCTGTTGGCGTACCGCTCGACGCTCAAAGGACTGGGTAAGCTTGAGCTGAACGAAGCCCGGCTCGCTGCCGATCTCGATCATGCGTGGGAAGTGCTGGCCGAGCCGATTCAAACCGTTATGCGCAAGGCAGGAATTGATAAGCCCTATGAAAAGCTCAAGGAGCTGACACGTGGAAAGGCGATTACCGGCGAAGCCATTCATGATTTTATCCAGGGATTGGAAATTAATGCGGCGGATAAAAAACGGCTGCTCGCCATGACTCCGGCAAGTTATATCGGCTGTGCGGTTCAGATCGCGGAAGATCTCTAATGAGAAATGCAGAAGATAAAATTTTAAGCTGTGCTCAAATGCTTGCCGAGCGCGTCAGGCTCAAGGCTCATGGAAAAAAGCTGGTGTTTACCAACGGCTGTTTCGATATTCTGCACGCCGGGCATGTAACCTATCTGGAGTTTTCCCGGGCGCAAGGTGACTGCCTTGTCCTTGGCCTCAACTCCGATGTGTCGGTAAAACGGAATAAAGGCGATGACCGGCCGATTAATAGCGAAGCCGACCGTGCTCGCGTTATTGCCGCGCTGGAGTGCATTGATTACGTGGTTTTGTTCGATGAAGACGAACCGAAGACGCTGATCGAAAAAATCATTCCGGATGTGCTGGTGAAGGGCGAAGACTGGGCGCATTACGTCAGCGGACGCGAAGCCGTCGAAGCGGCAGGCGGTAAAGTCGTGCTGGCAAAAATGGTTGAAGGCCGTTCCACGACCGGCACGATTGAAAAAGTTCTGAAAGTCTACGGAGAAAAGTCATGAGCATTAAATATATCGTTACCGGCGGCGCGGGCTTTATCGGCAGCAATGTCGTCAAGGAACTGAATGCGCGTGGCGAAACCGATATTCTGGTGGTCGACGAGCTGGGTGAGGACGAAAAATGGAAAAACCTTGTCGGGTTGCAATATGAGGATTACATCGACAAGGACGATCTGTTTGAATATCTGGAGGAGCTTACACTTGGCGAAGTTAAGGTGGTTTATCATCTCGGAGCGTGCAGCGCGACCACCGAAACCGATGCCGATTATTTAGCCTACAATAACTACCACTACACCCGTGCGCTTTGCGAAAGCTGTCTCGATGAAGGGGTTCGTTTCGTTTATGCCTCCAGTGCGGCGACCTACGGCGACGGTACGCTCGGTTATTCCGATGCCGACGAAATGACGCCGAAATACAAGCCGCTCAACATGTACGGCTACTCCAAGCACATGTTCGACCTCTGGGCGCTTAAGAGCGGCGCGATCAACGAAATCGCCGGCATGAAATATTTTAATGTTTACGGCCCCGGCGAGGCGCACAAGGGCGATATGCGTTCCGTTGTTCATAAATCCTACGGACAGATTTTGAAAGACGGCGAAGTGAAGCTTTTCAAAATCTGTCCGT
>JBILEA010000352.1:0-2727 GCA_044352355.1 Pontiellaceae bacterium
TGGACTCCGAACGGCTCCACTGGGCGGCATTCTGCGAGGTGCTTACTCCACTCGGAAAAACCATTTCGTGGCCCGAGTATGTGGAAACCTTTATCGGGTTCGATGATCGCGATGCGTTTCGCCACGCTATTCCAACTATCGGAACCAGCCAACTCCAAACCTTAATCACAAAAAAAGCCGCCGCGTTTCAAAAACTGCTGGAAGCCGATGGAGCCGCCGCCCTACCCGGCTCGGTAGCATTGATTAAACATTTATCCGGGAAAATCCCGATTGCCATCTGTTCCGGCGCGCTCCGCGCCGATATTCTTCCAATCCTTGGAAAACTCGGTGTTAAAGGAGCCTTCAATACAATCGTCACCGCTGACGACACCCACGTCAGCAAGCCCGACCCTGCACCGTATCGGCTTGCTGAGGAACGTCTTTCTGCAGCTGCGCCTGGCGGGCGCGGCATGACGCGGCGACCCGCCGCATCTACAGAAAACGGATTTATGCTGGCCATTGAAGATACGCCGGCTGGAATTGCCTCCGCCAAAGGCGCAGGCTTAAAAGTACTGGCCGTTACCAACAGCTATCCGCCGGAATTTCTCACACAAGCCGACGCCGTCGTCGCCTCGCTTGAAGGTCTTACGCTCGAACGGCTAGGCCGTCTTTTTAAATAAAAGGGCTGGGAGGGGTCACGTTGTCGTCCGGATTGTCGTCAATCTGAACATCGATTTTGTAATACCGAGGCCCGTCATACTCATACACTTCATCAATGTACGTGCCGCTGCCGGTAACTAGATGCTCAATTAGGGGAATGAATCCGTTCAGCAAATTGGTTGAATAATAAACCGCATATTCCCGTCCAGCTACATTTTGCCAGCGCAACACATTTCCGAACGGAGTGGATCTGTCGACCAGAAATGAAAACTTGTCGGCAGGGTCATGCGGATCCAGTCCGGCGATGTAGGCCTGAAGGATCGTGTTCACACCGTTGGAGCAAGTGCGTTCCGGATTCTGATTGCCGCCGTGCGAACGTTCCCAATCATCATTAATCCCGTCGTTGTCACTGTCCGCCAACCCGATGACTTCCTGATATTCATACGCACCCATATCAACCACGCCTTCGACAATACGTGGATTACCCGCAAGATCGGTTGTATTCGACACCACCGAATTATTCCCCCAGTTGATGCACGGGGAATTCGACTGCAACCGGAAATTCCCGTTCGCCGCATCTACAAACAGCGGTGCATTGGTGATGTTGCCGTTTACGCCATTGATCAGATCGGAGGCACAAGAACTGAAAAATTCTGATCCAGCATTAGCTCCCTTCTCGGGTGAAAAAACAGAGTTATAGACCACGCTTCTATATACATCTACACAGGATGTGCTGATAAATGTACAGTTATAGGCCGTCCCGGAGGCGATTGTACATCCCAGCATACCTGCAGTATTATCTATAAATAAACAATTGTAGGTCTCTCCGCCATATTGACCGCCGCCATACCCGTTAGCCCCAATCGCACCTCCGAAGGGATTTGCCACATTGCCAATAAAAGTACAATTGTACGATTTCCCTTCCGCCATTCCGCCACCATCGGCTGCTTCATTCCCGCGGAAAATACAGTTCTGCGCTGTTCCGCGAAACATTCCTCCACCGCTACTAAAATCAGCCCGATTTGTGGCTATAATGCAGTTAACCACTACTGGAGTTGTATCCGCACAACGCACTCCCTGAAAACCATTTGCAATTGTGAATCCGCTGATCGTACAGGCGCTGTCATTCAAGCTGAAACATCCGAACACGCCGTTCCCGTTAAAAATCGTCACATCTGGGCCATTGACGCTACGAATGGTGATGGCGTTAGTGACGGAGATTTCAGCAGACAGAACATAGGTCCCGTTGGTGACCCAAACCGTGTCGCTGTCAACGGTGAGATCGACGGCGGCCTGGATGGTGTGTTTGGCGGTAGCCCAGTTGGTGGCGGAACCGGTGTCGTTGGGACGGGAAGCGTCCACAAAATATTCGGTGGACAAGGCGGACAGCGCAGTCAAAAGAACAGTTAGAAAAATGAGCTTGTGTCTCATAAACCCTTTCTCAGTGAGGGCGTAAACTACCCCCACCCACCCTGTTTGCAAGACTTCTGTTGCCGACACGATCCGGAAGCGGCGGCATCGGAGAGGCTTGCCCTGCCTGACTATTCTGCCGATCCTGCACATCCCGTCAAAATTCTTTTTTGAGTTCCCTGCGATCTTTTGCGGTTAATTTTTCGGGTACCAGATTTTGACTTTTTTAGTCTGCTCACCCCAGCTCTGTGCACTCCGATGCCGCCAAAAGTAGAGATCAAGATTCCGTCCCTTGCCGCCGGTATCTTCGGCGCGACCCCAGCCATAGCCGGGAATGTAGAATGTAGTGCCCGGCGGAAAAACCTTCGGATCGACCGCGACAATACCCGGTCGAGCCATACTTCCACTGGCAGTCCGCCCAATGTCCTTCGATGTGCCTGTATGCGAAATAGGCAATCCGAGCCAGCTGAATTTCCAGCCGCTGCATTTCGGACAGGCGCAGTAGCCGGTTGTTTTGACCGTCATAACCGCATCGGCACGGCGCAAGGGTAGCGCAACAAAATGGCAACGCGTGAATAGCAACACCGCAAGAATTCCCACCGTCCAGAGAATACTTCGCCTTTTCATGCGACCACTCTAAGGTAGAAGAAATTTATAGCTACAAAAATCCAAGCTTAC
>JBILEA010000353.1:0-2723 GCA_044352355.1 Pontiellaceae bacterium
TGCGGTAAATCCTTCCGTGGAAATTGCGCCGGGCGAGTGCGTCCGTATCCGGTGCCGCACGGTAGGCAACAAAAAACAGGGTCCATCTCTCCAGCGCCGGATCATAAATCGGTGTCGGATCCCAAATACTGGCTAGCGGATCCTTTCCGGTATAATCCCCCGACCCCTCCTTCAAGGTGACCACACGCGTCCAGCGATCCGGTTCTGCTGCGGAGGCCTGCCACAGCGCCAGTCGCGTGCGCACCACTTTCGGCTCGCCGAACACTTCAGCCACGAAAAGCCAGCGCTGTCCGGCCTGTTCGACACAGAAACCGCCTTCCAGTCCGTAGCGGTTGTCGCGGGCATCCGGATGACCGGCATCAATCAACGCATCGGGGCTGGCATAGACCAGCTGCATGCGGACAGCTTGAACTGTTTGATCCTTGATTTTCTCTAAAGTCATTGTCGTCTTCCATTCCTTGTTTTTTTGATCTCTAAAGCCCTGCGTTGCGGATCATCCGCTCATTCGGCGAGACGGCTTCCCCACCAGGGGCCCCACCCTTTTGTAGGCTTGGGCTCCCACTGCGGATCCAGCATTTCGCGGGCGAGTTCCTCCGAGCCCTGCTTGCGCTCCGCATAGGTTGATTTCCAGAGCGCGGCGGTCTTTTGGGGATTCCAAAACGGATTGGGCGACGGAACACGGGCCTTGGTCTTCATTAACCGCTCGAAGAGCCTGTCGCGCAGCTCCGTAGCCTTCGCTTTTTCCACCTGCACCAGGTTGTTCCGCTCCGAGATGTCCTTGGAGAGGTCGAAAAGCTCCTCGCTGCCATCGTTCCACGAGTAGGTCAGCTTCCAGTTGCCGGAGCGCACCCATGAAGTAGGCCGCCAGCTGTAGGCGCCGTGATTATGCGGATAATGCCAGAACAGCGCCCGCTCCGAGGTCGCCTTGTCGCCCTTGAGCAACGGCAGCAGGCTGACCCCGTCGGCATGCTGCTGAGGCTTGAGCGGCGCGCCCGCCAGTTCCAGAAATGTGGGATAGAAATCAACGCCGGAGACGGGTGTGGCGCAGGTGCTGCCGGGTTGGGTGATGCCGGGTGCGGAGACGATAAACGGCACCCTGACGCCGCCTTCGTAGTGCTGGCCCTTGCCGCCGCGGAATGGCAGGGTTGAGGTGAAGGGGTATTGGCTGGAGATCGAGACGCCCCCGTTATCCGAGGTGAAGACCACCACGGTGTTTTTGTCCAGGCCGAGTTCCTTGAGTTTGGCCAGCACGATCCCCACCGCATCGTCCATGTGCTCGATCAAGCCGGCATAAACCGGGTCATCCTGGACCTGACGAGTAATGAAGCCTTCATCGGAAATATGCCTCTCCCGCTCCAGCGGCCCCAGCTTCTCCGCCTTGGCGCGGTATTTTTCCCACTTCTCCCGGCTGCACTGAATCGGCGTATGGGGAGCGTAGAAAGAGAGAAAGGCGAAAAACTGCTGGTCTTTGTTATGTTCAATAAACTTCGCGGTTTCCCTGGCCAGCCGCATATCCAGCATCTCGCCCTTCGGACCGTCCTCCAGCGCAGGATTTTTGTAGGGGGAAAAAAAGTTGCTCGGCATCCCGGCGCCATGCCCGCCCTTGTTGATGTCAAACCCATGCTTCTCGGGGCGGTCTTCCAGCCTGAATCCGAGATGCCACTTGCCGGCGTAAAAGGTCGCGTAACCCGCCTCCTTGAGCGCTTCGGCGATCGTGGTGTGGCTGTGGCTGAGTTCCTGCGGAAACTCCGGCGCGAGCATCGCGTGGTTTTCCATCTTCTCCCGCGTGCCCATCTCCGGAACCTGCCAGCCGGCATCCGGATTGCGCCGCCATTTGTGCCACGCGGCGATATCCACATCTGCCGGAACACTCCACCAATCCCAGCCTGTCCGGCTTCCGATCCAATCGGTGATGCCGTGCCGGTCCGGAGATCGGCCCGTCATGATGCCGGCTCGCGAGGGGGTGCAGACCGCAGCGGCCGAGTAGCCGTCGGTGAAGAGCATCCCGTTCCTGGCGAGGCTGTCGATGTTCGGCGTTTCATAAAAGGTGCTGCCGGTACACCCCAAATCCTTGACCCCCAGGTCGTCGGCAATGATGAAAAGAATATTGAATTTCCGGTCAACCGGGGTCCCGGCGGCTTCACAGGACTCTGGGATTTGAAGCCCGGCGAGTCCCAACAGTGCGCCAAGCCCGGCCCTGCGCAGATGCAGGCGATCCACAGATGCTTTTTGTTTCCGAAAATCCATTCCCATCCCTCCCGAAGTTATCTCATGCGATCTACAAAACGGTGATTCAAGGTCTGATGTTATAAGCAATCCCTTCAGCAAATTAAATACACCTGCTGTCTTTTAATTTGCACTTTTTAATCATTTTTAATGCAGCGCGAGCCGGCACACCCGAAGGGCCCGGCTCGCATTTTTTTCTGCAGAGCACTTTTTTTAAACGGAAAAGGCCGAGCCATTGCGCATTTGCGGAACCAGCTCCAGCAACCGCTCGCATAAAGTATCTTCACCGGCCTCTGCCAAGACCTTCAACACGAGATATGGAAGAACCCGTTGTGTGCGCAGACACCGCAGGACCTCATACGGAATCAATTTGAGTGATATCGATATGAGCCGGAAAATAATTTTCTACCCTCCGCTCTGCCCGATGGATAATACAGAAATCTGACCGCTGATTGCGCCGATTTAAACGGATTTTTCATTTCCAAGTTATCCGCGTT
>JBILEA010000354.1:0-2722 GCA_044352355.1 Pontiellaceae bacterium
TGCGGCTGGCTCAAAAGGCGGGGTTGCTGAAAAAATGAAGCGCCTTCTCATAGGGTTGGTTCGGATTTATCAGAAAACCATTTCGCGTGTCACCCCCGCGACCTGTCGCTTTTACCCCTCTTGCTCCGATTATACGATTGAAGCCCTTCAGAAGCATGGCATACTCCACGGCCTTTGGTTGAGTTTCCGGCGGATATGCCGGTGTCATCCGTGGAATCCGGGCGGGGTCGATCCCGTTCCGGAAATCAGAGGACAGAAGTCAGAGGACAGAGATCAGAAATCGACTTGAACGATTTTAACGAGCCCCGAAGGGCGTTTTTACGACTTGAACGAAAGACAGAAACTATGAAGAAAACCGATTTTATTATTGTGGCCGTCCTTGTTGCGATGATGTTTGCCTGGATGAATTTTTACCCAGTGCTTGAGAAAAAGTATTTTCCAAAGCCGGTTCAGTCTGAAAAACAGGCCGCTCCGGTTGCTGCTGAAAAACCGGCGGGTTTGGTCCCGGTTGAAAAAGCTGCCGCGATAGTTGAGGCGGTGGCGGCAAAAGTTCCTGAGGTTGTGTTGCCTTCAACGCCTGAGCAACGACTGGCAATGGCCAATGATAATATTGAACTGACGGTTTCTTCCTATGGCGGCGCTTTGATCTCCGCTGTGCTCAAAAATTATCCTGCTGAAAACCGTAAAGAGAGCGGCCCGATGGTTCTCGATTTTGAAGCCGCGCCTGCACTGCGCTATGCCGGGGTGCCGGTGTTGGCAGGGACGATCGAGAAAACGGCCGACGGCCTGTTGTACGTTGCACCACTTGGCGATGGACGCTTGTTTAAGCGCTTACTCAAGCTCGAAGGTGAATATCTATTGAAAGTCGAAGATTCTTTCGTCAACGGTAGCGCAGCTCCGTGGACTTTGCCCGCGTTACGCTTGCCGACCGGCCCGATGTCTGAGGCGAAGGGGACGACGGCGATGGCGGGAGTCGTTACGCTGGGTGTTGACTCGTTTGCGCCCGTCGAAGGTATTCATCACTGGGGGAAAGAACTTCATAAACTCTTCCGCGATCAGTCTGAAAATAAATTAACGACCACTACGCCGGAACAGATTGCGCCTCGTCCGGTAGATTGGGTGGCGGCCAAAAACAAATTTTTTGTACAGATTTTGACACCCGAACATGCGGCGGATGCATTTGACCTTTCTGTTCGTCGCGAGGGTTCAGGCAAGAAATCTTTACCGGTTGAAGTATCTGCCTCATTGCAATTTGATTCTGAGGTGATTGCGGGTGGCGAATCACGGACCCGTAACACTCGTGTTTATATCGGGCCGAAAGACTACACCCTCCTGAAAACACAGGGCGAGGAACAGGTCGAAGTGATGGAATTCAGGAGCATGGGCTTCTGGAAGTTCATGAACCCGGTTATGTATCCGATCAAAACCGGCCTTTTGTGGGGATTGAAAGCGCTCGAAAAAGTAGTCCGCAACTACGGTGTTGCCATCATGTTGCTAACCGTCATCGTGCGCGTCATTTTCTGGCCGCTCACCCATAAAGGGACTGAAAGCATGCGGAAAATGCAGGCTCTTCAGCCTCAGCTCAAAGAAATCCGTGAAAAGTTCAAAGACAATCCGCAGCGCATGCAGCAGGAAACCATGGCTTTCTATAAAACGAATAAAGTCAACCCCATGGGCGGTTGCCTGCCAATGCTTCTCCAGATTCCGGTTTTCATTGCGTTGTTTGTTGTACTGCGCAGTGCTGTTGAATTGCGTTTCTCCAAGTTTCTTTGGATTCGCGATCTTTCTGAACCGGAGAATCTTTTTGCCGGTATGATTCCTGTTGTGGGTTCGCTGAATATCCTACCGATTCTAATGGCCGTCACGATGGTCTGGCAGCAGAAGCTTACACCGAGTGCGGGCGATCCTCAGCAGCAGAAAATGATGGCCATTATGATGCCGATTATGATGCTCTTTTTCTTTTACACCATGCCGTCAGGACTTGTGCTTTATTGGACCATCAGTCAGGTGATTGCCATTGCTCAGATGCTTATTAAAAAACCGAAACCGGTTTAAACGGATTCTTTTGAGATTCTTGAGTTCTTTCGTGGCAAACAATTTGCGTATATTTTTGTCGAATCGACCAGAGAGTTATCTTGCAAAAGACCAATTTGTTCATTATTTTATGAACAGTTTGAATTGGTGAAAGGAACAGCCATGGGCGCGGCTCTTTCGGATCTTGAAAAAGAGGTGGTCGAAATCTTTGTCCGTATCGCTGGGGTTTTAAGTCTCCCGCGTTCGGTCGGAGAGCTGTATGGTATCCTTTTTATCTCCCCCAAACCCCTATGCATCGATGACCTGATGCAGAAACTAAATATAAGCAAAGGCTCTACCAGTCAGGGACTTAAGATTCTCCGTTCTTTTGGTGCAGTTAATTCGGTTTATGTGGCAGGTGACCGGAGGGATTTCTTTACGGCAGAGGCCGAATTGCGTAAAATAGTGGCCGGTTTTGTTAAGGAACAAGTTTCTCCGTACTTGGAGAATGGTAAAGATCGAATGGTTCGTATTAAAAGCCTTTTGGCGCAAGAAGCCCCTGAAAGACAGGAATTTATTGCTGAACGAATCGAACGGTTACAGGGCTGGCAGAAGCGTGCAGGTGCACTTTTGCCTTTTGCGCTTAATTTCATAAAATCTGAGTGATGTGATGGATCTGATCTCTACATCGTTGAATACCTCATGGTAT
>JBILEA010000355.1:0-2717 GCA_044352355.1 Pontiellaceae bacterium
CTTTCAGGATGCCTTCGACGATGTTGGCCGGTTTGCCTTCGACCTGTTTGAGGAAGAGGGCTTTTTCGTCTTCAACGAGCTGAGCCGGAACGGCTGCGCGATCCAGTGATGCCGGACGGGCTGCCGCGATGTGCAGGCAGATGTCGAGCGCCAGTTCTTTGTAGACGGCGTTGTCGAGTGTGTCGGCTTTTGCGAATCCGAGTTCAGCCAGTACGCCGCAGGTGCCGCCCATGTGAATGTAGCTGGCAATTGCGCCGGTGCCGGAGACGGTAAATTTTTCGCTCTTGCGCAGAACGATGTTTTCACCGATTTCAGCGACCTTGGCGACGATGTCGGCTTTGAACGCTTCGGCGGGGTCGCCGGCGCAATTCATCGCTTTATCGGTCATTTCGACAACGAATTTCTGGAAGATTTCGTTGCGGGTGACGAAGTCGGTTTCGCAGTTGATTTCAACCATCACGCCGGTTTTGCCGTCAGCGGAGACCTTGGCGGAGATTTTGCCGTTCTTGGCGACGCGATCCGCCTTTTTGGCGGCCACGGCCATGCCGCGTTCACGCAGCAGTTTGAAGGCTTGTTCTTTGTCGCCGTTGGCTTCCTGGAGTGCCCGTTTGCATTCCATCATGCTGACGTTGGTGGCGTCGCGCAGTTCTTTAACCATGCTTGCTGTAATTTCAGCCATTGTTAGATCCTCTCTATTAGATTACTCAGCCTTAGCTTCTTCGGTGACAGCAGGAACTTCTGCGGTAAGTGCGGCTGCTCTTTCCTCGGCGGCTTTCTCTTCAGCGGCCTTGGCGTCTGCAGCTTCCTTGGCTTTGAATTCGGCTTTATCAGCTTCTTTCTTCTTTTCCTTTTCAGCGGCGATTTTTTCTTTTTTCAGTTTATCGAGCACTTTAGCGCGTTTTTTCTTTTCTTCGTCTTCTTTGGCTTTGCGCTCTTCGCGGGCAGCTTCGGAAACTTTGCGCTCGGCTTCCTGTTCGTCTTTGCGGCGCTTGTCTTCAGCGGCTTTCGCTTTAATGCAGGCTGTGTGAGCGTCGGCGATGGTGCCGCCGAGGATGTCGGCGATCAAAGTGAGTGAACGGATGGAGTCGTCGTTACCAGGGATTGGATAGGTAACCAGATCCGGATCGGCGTTGGTATCAACCAATGCGACCACCGGGATACCCAGACGCTGTGCTTCGGCGATGGCCAGCTTTTCGCGGCAGATGTCGATGACGAGCAGGGCGCCCGGCAGGGAGGTCATATCTTTCACGCCGGTCAGATTGCGTTCGAGTTTGGTGAGTTCGCGGCGCAGAACCGACTGTTCCTGTTTGGGGTAGGCTTTGAGCTTCACTTCATCGGCGAAGAGAGCCTGCAATTCTTCCATGCGTTTGACGCTCTGGCGAATGGTCTGGTTGTTGGTGAGCATACCGCCGAGCCAGCGGTAGATGACGTAAGGCTGGCCGGCTTTTTCAGCGGCTTCCTGAAATATGGTGCGGGCCTGTTTTTTGGTGCCGACGAAAAGGATGCGGCGACCGTTCATGACAAGACCGCTCAGAAATTCCTGAGCCAGCTTGAGCTGTACCATGGTTTTCTGGAGGTCAATGATGTAGATCCCGCCTTTGGCGCCGTGAATAAAGCGCTTCATTTTGGGGTTCCAGCGTTTGGTCTGATGACCGAAGTGCAGACCGGCATCCAACAGTTCTTGAATCGTCACAGGTTTCTGAGACATAGGCAGCCCTTTCTATAGTTCGTTTTTGAACAATCCGCTTTGGCTTTCCGGGGGCAACCGGACAGCACTCGCTTCAGCCCCGCTTTGTGCGGAAGCTATTAAGGGGGCAGGTTATACGCAGGGAAATCACGTCTGGCAAGCGAATAGGGAATGGAATATTGGATTGGTGGAATGATGGATTCCTGGAAGAACTGCAACGATCCAGCAATTCTGCAATCCATTCAGTCATTACTCGTGGTGATGTCGGACATCCAGTCCTTTGACCACAAAAATCGCGTTTTCTGCAATATTGGTTGCATGGTCGCCGATCCGTTCCAGATTACGGGCAATCAGAAGCAAATTGAGAGCCCGCGTAATCATGCCGGAATCTTTCTGCATCAACGCGAGTAAATCTGCGGTAATGCGCCGGTTCATATCGTCGAGCTGGTCATCGCGCAGCAGCACGGTACGCGCCCGATCAGATGAGCGATTGACGTAGGCATGCAGGCTTTCTTTAACCATCGAGCTGGCCAGAGCCGCCATATCCGGCAGACTGGTGGCCAGCGGGCCGAGCGGGGGTTCTTCCAGCAGTTGTTCTGTTTTGTCGCAGATGTTGATGGCCAGATCGGCCATTCGTTCCAGGTCGCCGTTGGTTTTTACGGCGCCTAGAATGAACCGCAGATCGCCGGCGGTTGGCTGGTAGAGGGCGATCAGTCGCAGGCAGATTCCGTCGATTTCGATTTGCAGCCGGTTGACCTGCTCTTCGTGTTCGCGAATACGCGGAACAGCGGAGGCATTGCGCCCGCACAACATCTGAATTGCATCGGTGATCATGGCTTCACTGAGCGCACTCATTTTAATCAGAGTGTTTTTCAGAATGGTTAACTGTTCGTCAAAATGCCGTTCCATATTTGTATCGCTCCTAACCGTATCGTCCGCTGATGTAGTCTTGTGTCCGTTTGTCTGCTGGATTTGTAAAAATATTTCCGGTTGGTCCGAATTCGATCATATCGCCCAGCAGCATGTAGCC
>JBILEA010000356.1:0-2715 GCA_044352355.1 Pontiellaceae bacterium
TTATCGCGAAACAGCGGCCTATGGACATTTCGGTCGTTCACAATTCCCATGGGAAAAAACCGACAAAATCGAAGCGCTTAAAGCCGCAGCAAAATAGTTGGTCAATGGACAAAGTAAATTAGCCTTTGGCAGGGTAAATGCGCATAGGGGCTCGGTTAGTTTGTCTAAAACGGAAGTTTTGCGCGGGGTTTTTGATGTAAAGTACGGCTTGAGTCCAGATTCGGGCGAAAAAAGCGCCGAAAAAAGGCAAGCTGCGCCCTGAGGCGGCGCAAACCCGTTTTTCGGACATGGTAAACGCGCCCCCGTTTCAACACCTGTGCGCAGAGCCTTCCGCACGGCGTATGATGATGTCTCAAGCGGTGTTGCGGCTACGGGATCAGACGCGGCTTAAGCAGGATGTCATTGGGCGCGATCCGCCGGAGTCCGAGCGCTTCAAGCAGGTCTGTGCCATAGACGTAGCTGAACAGATCGAAGGGTGTTTTATCTCCTAGCGAGGGGCGCGAGTAGCTGTTGATGTGGGACATCATGAGGTCTATATCGGTCTGTACCAGCCGGTCGAAGGATGTTCCTTTGGGCAGAATCATCCGGATGAACTCATGGTTGCGTTCGATACGGGCCTTCTGGTTGGTGGCGCGCGGATCGCAGTAAAAGACCCGGGTTCTGAAGTTTCCATCGGGGTCAAGTTCCAGTGCTTTCGGGTTGGAAAACTCTGATCCGTTGTCGCCGAGTAGAACCGCAAAGAGCCTTCTGTAGAGATCCGGACCGCTCAGATTCCATAGACGGGCGAACGCATCGATCACCGATTGCGAATCGTTCCGGTCCCGGAGAAAAGCCAGCATCAGTCCACACCAGGGGAACATCAGCGTCAGAAGCACCTTGCCGCCGACGCGTCCGATGACCGAGTCGATCTCGACCGCGCGCAGGTCCGGGGCGGTTGCCATGTATGCCAGATAGTCCACGTACGTGCGGCCGATACGGCACCCGGTATCCACCTTGTGTTCGACGGGCTTCCCTGCACGGGGTTTGAGTTGGCAGACGCGGGGCATATCGCCGTTTTTTGCGTGCAGCAGTCCCCCTGCGACGTATCGGTAGAGGGTTTTGTCATTCATCGTGAAACAATCAGGATTGTTCACCAGAATATGGTGAAGGGATTGACCTTGTCGGATCAGGGGGCTGACGAGCTCATCGAGTGAGATCAGCTCCTCTTCGGTGATGTTCGCTCCCTCGCGCGACTCGGTGAGCATTTCGCGATAGTTCCGGTGCGCCAGTTTATGAAGATAGTAGAACTTGCGTAGAACACACGCCGTCTCGTCGGCGCAGCCGTTGCAGACGTAAGGAGGTGCCGCAAGTTTTGAGCAGACCTCTTCGGTAAAGTCCGGGCAGATCTGATTGCACGCACGGCAGGTCGAGCAGCGCCTGGTGCAATCCGGCTTGTCCATGCAAAGCTGCCGACGATTGCATACCCCTCGTGAAATGCACCGGTTGGTGATCCGTCCGAACGCCCCTTTAGAGCTCGGGGTCCTCCGCGCAAGGATCTCGCGCGAAATCGATGAATGGTGCTTGCCGATTTTTTCCGCGATCTTCTTGAGTGAAGATCTCTGCTGGAGCTCGTGTTCAATTTCCATGCGTGCGATGGCTGTGATGTGTTTGCGTTTAGCCATAGCTGTTCCTTATCCTGTTAGGTTCCGCGTCATTGCGGAACAAGGAAAAGGGAAGCGGGAACGCTCTGGAATTGGCAGACTAAATGCGCGTCCCTCCCCCGGGGGAGGGATAGGAATTCTTTTCTATACACAGACTGGAGAACCGCTCGCACTTCGTGCTCGCCTGACCCACCCGATGGCAGACTGAATGCGCCCGGGGTCCTTGGCAAAGTAAATGAGCTCCTTCCGTTCCGGGGGAGGCTCGTTTAGTTTGTCAATTCACCCATTCCGGCTGGGTTCGGAATGAGTTTGACGGAGTTGGGACAGTAGTGATATCTAGTGATATAACAATATGATTCTGCCTGTCAAGGAGGGGATACTTTGGATGCTTTAAATTTTTCATCATGGACACGATCGCCAACCAGCGAACAGCTTGTTACAGATAAACTGCGTAAGCATATTATGGCAAATGAGCTACCTGTCGGAGAGTTCTTATCACAACGCAAACTGGCTGACTTGACCGAATCTTCGATTATTTCCGTGCGCGGGGCTCTTCGCCAGCTTGAAAACGAAGGTTTAGTTGAAAATGTTCCGCGAATGGGTGTACGCGTTCCACAAGAGAGCCGTTCTGCATTACGTGACCGCTATTTTATCCGCAAGGTACTTGAAACTGCTGCTGTTGAACAATTTTGCGCCATGCTTTCTGAAGAAGTGAAAGATAATTTGATGCGGATGGCAAAGGAACTCGACAGGATGGCCGAAGAACATACAGTTGAGAGTCAATCCGAGTTTGCCCACTTACATCATCAATTTCACCTTTTTATTGCACAAACGGCCAGCAGCCCACTACTAACAAAACTGGTTCGGCGGGTCATAAATCCCAGCCTGATGGCACTTAACGCCACCCAATCATGGGAAACCAGATCTGAGTCGATCCAAATTCACACTCGGCTTGCGGAATGTCTTGTTGGGGGAAACGTAAAGATGGCTATTCGTGCTATTCAGGAACACATTCGTGTCGGGCTTGAAAATGAGCTTGCTGATCTGCAATAGAAAGCTGCTTTGCGTGGCTTGC
>JBILEA010000357.1:0-2714 GCA_044352355.1 Pontiellaceae bacterium
TATCTTTTCAATTAAGCGGGATTTGACCAGCGAATTTATAGCATTTACGAATTGTTAACCTGATCTAGTTCTTCGCGTCTTAGCGACTTTGCGGTTCACCGTGAAGGTTCACCATGAACGGTCATTACCCAATCCCTGCTATTTGGTGTTCGCTGACACCAACCAACCCAACATATTGTGTTTTTTCGCTTGCAGGCTTTTCGGCATCAATGCGATAAACACGACATTGATGACTACTTTACTAACAGTTTATTAACAGTGAGGATCGAATGGACATAAAAATGGATTTCTCCCGCGATAGTTTGATGACCGAATTCGGTCTTAAAACGCTCGAAAGCCGCTATATGCTCCCGACCGAAAAAAGCCCGCAGGAGGCCTTTGCCCGCGCCGCCGCCGCTTTTTCCGACGACGCCGCGATGGCCCAGCGGATTTATGATTACGCCAGCATGCTCTGGTTTATGTTTTCCACGCCGATTCTGACCAATGGCGGAACCAACCGCGGCCTGCCGATCTCCTGCTTTCTGAATTATGTACCCGACAGCCGCGGCGGCATTACCGGTCACTATACCGAAACCGCGTGGCTTTCGTCCTTCGGCGGCGGTGTCGGCGGCTACTGGGGCGACGTCCGCGCCTGCGGCTCCAAAACCTCGCACGGTTCCGAGTCCACCGGCGTGATTCCCTTTCTGAAAGTCGTCGATGCCGAAATGCTGGCCTTCAGTCAGGGTGTGACACGGCGCGGCTCCTACGCGGCGTACCTGCCGGTTGATCATCCGGAGATCGAGGAGTTTCTCGACGTGCGCAAACCGACCGGCGGCGATGTAAACCGTAAGTCGACTAATCTGCATCACGGGGTCGTACTGACGGAAGAGTTCATGAACCTGATTGATCAGGCGACGCGCATTCCCGGCTTCGACGACAGTTTTAATCTGATTGATCCTCACACCAAAGAGGTGAAGAAAACGGTCTCGGCCAAAACCATCTGGGTGAAACTGATTCAGAACCGCATCGAAACCGGCGAGCCCTATATTCTGTTCGACAAAGCCACGAACGATGCCCTGCCCGAGTTTCAGAAAAAGCTAGGCCTGCGCGTTCACCAGTCGAATCTGTGCAGTGAAATTACGCTTCCAACCAACGAAGAACGCACGGCGGTCTGCTGTCTCAGTTCGGTCAATCTGGAAACCTACGACGAGTGGAAAGAGCATCCGCAATTTATCGCCGACCTCGTCCGTTTCCTCGACAACGTGATCGAGTCGTTCGTTCAGAACGCGCCGGATGAAATCGGCCGGGCCCGTTTTTCGGCAGAGCGTGAACGGAGTATCGGGCTCGGCGCGATGGGTTTCCACGCCTATTTGCAGGCGCACAGCATTCCGTTCGAAAGCGCCATCGCCAAAGGGCTCAACATGCAAATGTTCAAACACATCAAAGAACAGGCCGTTGCGGCGACGCGGAAGCTGGCAAAAGAACGCGGAGAATGCCCGGATGGCACCGGTTACGGCGTGCGCAATGCCCACCTGCTCTCCATCGCACCAAACGCCAGCAGCTCAATCATCTGCGGCAATACCAGTCCGTCGATTGAGCCGTTCCGCGCCAACGCCTACACGCAAAAAACCAAGAGCGGCTCGGCGCTGATGAAAAATAAATATCTCGAAGAAGCGCTCGAACGCCACGGACAGAATAATTCCGAGGTTTGGAAATCGGTCATCACACAGGGCGGCAGCGCCCAGCATCTCGACTTCCTGACCGACTGGGAACGCGACGTTTTCAAAACGGCACTGGAAATTGATCAGCGCTGGGTAATCGATTTTGCCGCCGACCGTCAGCAGTACGTCTGCCAGTCGCAAAGCGTAAACCTTTTCTTCCCGGCACTGGTCAGCAAGCAGGAACTGCATAACACCCACATGCTGGCTTGGAAAAAAGGGCTGAAAAGCCTCTACTATGTCCGCAGCGAAGCGATCAAACGCGCCGATGTCGTGTCGGAGCAGAAACCGCGCGAGAAACTCATTGATTACGACAAGGAAAACACCTGTTTGTCGTGTGAAGGGTGAAGATTAACGAGTAATGCGTAATACGTAACTGACATCCACAATCAATTACGAATTACTCATTACAGGTTACGAATTACAAATTACGAGTTACGGATTACGCATTACGAGTTACGCATTATAAGGAGCCCCCATGCCGCTTTTAGAAGAAAGAACCTACTACAAACCGTTTGAATACGACTGGGCGTTTGAAGCCTACAAGATGCAGCAGCAGATGCACTGGATGCCCAGTGAGATCAATCTGGCCGACGACCTGAAGGATTTTAACGAGAATATCTCTCCGAAGGACAAACATCTCCTGCTGAATATCTTTAAATTCTTCACGCAGGCCGATGTCGATGTCGCGGGCGGCTATTCCACCCTCTTCCTGCCGACCTTCAAGGTGCCGGAAGTCCGCATGATGCTCAGTGCCTTCGCCGCCATGGAAGCCGTCCATCAGGACGCCTACTCGCTCCTGCTGGAAACGCTCGGCCTCGGCGACGAGGAATACACGGTGTTCATGGAAATTGCCGCAATGGCGGAAAAGCATGAATACCTGCTCAACTTCAACATGGAAACACCGTTCGACATGGCCAAGACACTGGCCGTCTACAGTGCCTTCACCGAAGGCATCCAGCTCTTCAGCAGTTTCGCCATCCTGATGAACTTCCCGCGCTTCAACAAAATGAAAGG
>JBILEA010000093.1:0-9539 GCA_044352355.1 Pontiellaceae bacterium
TGATTTTTGCCCAGAAGAACAACATCCTCCATCGCCAGTTGGTTTCGCAAAGCTCCGTGCTCGGCCTCTATCTTACCGACAGCATTCTGGCCCAAGGAGCGTGGGAAGACGGCGGCTGGTATTGGCAGCAGGTCGGTTTCCGTAAACTGGGCGAGATCATGGGACAGCGCGGCGGCGATGTGACCATGATGCCCCGCATTTTCTGGACCCTCAACTACACCATGGGCCTCGGCCGGGGTTGCAGCATCTTCAGTTTCGAAGGGCAGGTGGGGACGACCCCCGTGCCGAAAGGTTGGAATGTCGCGAAACAGGGAATGCCCGAGATCACCGATGCCGCCTATCGTAATCCGGCCGCCTTCTGGACTACCGATGGCGAACTTCTGCCCGCCTTTAACCGCTTTTGCCTGCCATTTATTCGCGGCATAATTCGGCACAAGCTGGTGCCGACTAAGGATGAGGTGCTTAAGAACATCAAGTTGGCGATTTATAACGACGGCGTTCCGAAAAAGGCAGAGGGCGACCAATATTATTACGAGTGGGAATCGGTCTATCGCGGTACCTACGGCTTCCGCGACATCGGCGTCCATCCGGGAACCCTGATGGAATTCTTCCCCAACACGGGCCGTTACTACTACTTCCCGGTTCTGCCTCAAGGGAAGCGAGATCTTGGCAAAGGTATCGAAGTGCTGCCGCTCTCGCAGTTTGGAGATGTAGCCAAAGTCAAGAGTGTCTTCGATGCCGCCTATCCGGCATGGTACTCGGGAGATGCTCTGGTCAATATCGCCGGCGACACGCTGACGGTTCTTAATAGCAACGAGAACACCGATGAGACCCAGACCTATTCCGTGCCTTTGAAAGACCGCGGCGCGTTTGCGAATATTACCGGAAAAATCGGGCCGCACGCCTATGTGGTCGGCAAGTTTGAGGACGGCAACCGGCGGCTATGGCTCCAGGCTAACACAGAGTACTACGAACGCGGGGACATGACCGAGTTGACCTTGACTTGCACGAGTCAGCCACAAGTGAAAGTTGTGCCTGTGTCGGCGGCGAAGGTGAACCGGTGGGACGCCGCCACCAAGACGTTGACTTTGGTGCTCTCGCATGCGGATAGCGCGGTGGAAGTGGAAGTCACCGTTGCACAATAAACCAACAGCGGAGTGAAACGCTCAAGAAAAAATGATAGCCTCCTTAACCCTCTAAAACTGGTAGAAAATCAGAAAATCCAACTAAATTTTATGGCATGGAAGAAGCCGGCATATTTTTTCACGGATGCAGGAAGGGACAATAGGTATGCACACATTTACTCAATCGTTCGACACCAGACCACTTTCCTCGCAAATACGATGTCTTCGCGACCGGCTGAAAATGGACTTCGACGGCATGAGCGGCCAAAAGCTGGTCGACGCCGACGAGAGCAAGGTTTATGCAAAGCTGGCCTATGAGTCGTACTCGCAAAGCGTCGGCAAGCCGCAGATCCTGCGCCGGGCGGAGTTTCTCGCACACTTTGCCGCCCGCATCCCGGTTGCGCGGCGGGAGGGCGAACTGATTGTCGGTTCGCAGCGGTTTACCACGCCGCCATTCCAAGAGTTGTTCCGTGAAGAGCAGTTGAAGCAGGTTGAGATTAATCGGAATCACGGCCACATCATTGTAGACTACGGCCGGGTGGTTCGGGATGGCATTCCCGGTCTGCGCCAGGCCATCTCTGCGATGCCGGAGAGCGAAAACCGCAGGGCATTTGCCATGAGTCTGGAAGCCTTCTCCACTTTCGTTTCCCGGCACGGCTTTCCCGAACTGAGCAAGCGTCTGCCGGCGACCTTTCACGAAGCACTGCAACTGACCTGGTTTGTGCAGATTTTTCTCACCGCCGAGGGGCTGGGCGGAGCGATCAGTTTCGGCCGGCTCGATCAGTTTTTATGGCCGTTTCTCGAAGCGGATTTGGAGGCTGGGCGGTACACGTTGGAGCAGGCGTTTGAGCTGGTCTGTGCTTTTTTCATCAAGTGCTGCGAGGGTGCCGAGGCGCAAAACCTGACGGTCGGCGGCCCCGGCGAGAATCCGCTCTCGATTTTGCTTTTGCAGGCGATGCGCACGCTCAATATCTGGCAGCCATCCCTGTCGGTCCGCATCTGTGATTCCACCTCTGATACCTTCTGGCGCGAGGCCTTGGCTTTGTGTGAGACCGGGATCGGCATGCCTTCATTCTTCAATGATCCGGTGGTGGTTCAGGCGTTGGAGAAGCTCGATATTCCGCCGGAACGGGCCACTGATTATGGGATTGTCGGCTGCTACGAAGCATCACCCCAAGGCGACGCCTGCCCTTACACTGTTGCAAGTGGCTTTGCGTTGCCAGAAATTTTTCACGACTATCTGCAGACTCGACCGGAAGCGAATGGTTTCGACGCATTCAAAAATGGATTTAAGCAGTACTTTGCCGACACCTACCGGAACCGGCTCATACCCGAATTTGCTCAGCGTTTGCTCAACCTTGAGCAACACGGCATTTCACCCTTTGAAAGTTTGTGCGTAACCGGCTGTATCGACAGCGGCTGTGCCGCCGAACAGGCCGGGGCCCGCTTCAACCTCTTCGGGGTCAACATCCTGGGTATCGGCACACTGGTCGACAGCCTGCAGGCCGTCAAAACCCTGGTTTTCGATGAGCAGGCGGTGAGTTTGGCCGGGCTTGGAGAGCAGGTCGAACAGGACTTCCCGGACAAGATGCTGCACCAGCGTTGCCGCAGCCTGGCGGGCAAGTTCGGCAGCGACACATCGACGAGCAACGGGCTGGCTAAAGAACTGTCGACGTTCATTGCCGGAGAAGTTCTCAGATCGTGTCTGCCCAATGGGGTTCGTCCTTATCCCGGGTTCTTTTGGTTCGGGCAGGATATCGTCCGCCATTGCCCGCCCACTCCAGACGGCCGTCGCGCCGGCGAGCGCCCCTCCTACGGTTGCGGCCCCGGCATCATGCTCGAAAATCCTGGTATCACCGCCATTCTCAATAGCACCGCTCACATCGATCATGCTTCCTGTGCCTGTGGTAATCCTCTGACACTTTCTTTCAACCGCAACGAGATCTCCGGCGACAATGCCCAAAAATTGCTGCGTCAGGTAATCGAAGTTTACTTCCAGAAGGGAGGCTTCCACTTGCAGATCAACATCATCGATGCCGAGGAACTTAAAGAAGCCAAAGCCGCCCCCGAACGCTATCAGGACCTGACCGTGCGCATCAGCGGTTTCAGCGCCCGCTTCGTTAACCTGGATGAGAAATGGCAGGACGCCATCATCGAGCGCACGGCCAGGGGGATGTGAAATGGCCGTTCAACATAGTATGACCACTCCCAGCGGAACCATCTTCGACATCATGAAATTCGCCATACACGACGGGCCGGGCATCCGGACCACCGTGTTTCTCAAGGGCTGCCCGCTTAAGTGTTTGTGGTGCCATAACCCAGAATCACAGAAACGGGAAAAGGAGATATCCTTTATCCCCGGCAAGTGCATAGGCTGCGGCTGGTGTTTTGAGTGCTGTCCGCAACAGGCCCATGTTATGCAAAACGGCAAGCATGTGCTGCTGCGCGACCGCTGCGTCCGCTGCGGTGTTTGCGCAGAAAAATGCTATGCCAAAGCCATCGAAGTCATCGGTCGTGATATCACGGTCGGGGAAGTGCTGGCCGAAGTGCTCAAGGATAAACCGTTTTATGACAACTCCGGCGGTGGCATGACCATTTCCGGCGGCGAACCGATGATGCAGTTTGAGTTCACCGAAGCCCTGCTCCGTGCGGCCAAGGAAGCCGGACTGCATACCTGCCTGGACACCAGTGGGTTTGCGCCCATTAACAACTATCTGAAGCTACTCGATGTGGTTGACATCTTTCTCTACGATATCAAGGATACTGATCCAGAACGTCACATGAAGACAACGGCTGTACCGCTGGAACTGATTCTGGACAACCTTAAGAAACTCGATGCCGCCAATGGAAAGACCATTTTGCGCTGTCCGCTTGTCTCAGGTATTAATGCCGATGACGATCACCTGAAAAAGATTGCGGAGATAGCCAATACCTTGACAAACGTCATTGCAATTACCCTGCATCCCTATCACCCGCTCGGTAAATCAAAAAGTGAACGCATCGGTGTCAGTTATCCTCTGCCGGACAATCAGTTTTCCGAAGCTGAGCAGATTGATCACTGGCTGGGACTTATTACGGCAAGCACGAAGGTTCCTGTCCGGAAAAGCAATCCGGTTTTTCCGCAATGTAAGGTGCGTTTTCACACTGACGAAGGGGCAGCATCGCCGCCACCCGCAACACTAACTCCACCAGGTGCTGAAAATAACAAGGGAGAAAGATGAGATTAAACCAAAGGAGGAGTACGATCATGCATCAGTCCATCAGATTTTTTGTTTTCCTTGCATCAGTTTTTGTTTGCCGTCCGGCTGATGCCGTGACGCTCGAAATCTATCCGGATGAATTGCTGGAGCTGCGCGCCGGGCCGCATGCGGCCGTCACAGTACCGCCATTCCAATCCGGCGACCGCTGGTGCGTGCTGGGAGACAGCATCACCCGCAGCGGGCAATATCACCGCTACATCGAGCTGTTTTACCTGACCCGGTTTCCCGCTCTGAAACTGGACGTCATCAATTGCGGCATTTCCGGAGATACCGCTCCCGGGGCCTTGAAGCGGTTGCAGTGGGATTGTCTGGATGCGAAGCCGACGGTCGTTTCGGTGATGCTGGGCATGAATGATCGCAGCGGCTCTGCGGAAACCTACGACAAAGCCATGCGCCAGTTGACCAAGTCACTTGGCGAAGCCGGGGCGAAGTTGATCCTGATCACGCCCTCCATCTATGATGATACCGCTGACCTGAAGGTTGCGAACAAGCCCGGAGAAGGTGCAGTTGTTGCCGGGTTTGCGAATTGTGTCCAGACTATCGCCGGTGAGTCCAGGCTGCCGGTGGTTGACTTTAACGGACCGATGACGGCGATCAATGCCGAGCAGCAAACGCGAAATTCGAAATTCACCATTGTAGGCGGCGATCGTGTTCATCCTACACAACCCGGACACCTGGTGATGGCTTATGAATTCCTCAAGGCCCAGGGACTGTCCGGCACGGTTTCACGTATCACCATTGATGCGGCTGCCGGTAAGGCGGGCTCTCTGGAAAATTGCACGGTGGACAAACTCGAGGTCCGGGAGGATGAAATCCGGTTTGTCTGCCTTGAAAACGCATTGCCTTATCCGGTTGAGGATAAAGCAAAGCCGGCGTTGGATTTGGTTCCGTTTAATCAGGAATTCAATCAGGAAATCCTGATGGTGCGAGGTCTCGCATCCGGTGACTACGCGCTCAGTATTGACGGCAATGACATACGGAATTTTACCGCTGCAGAGCTGGCCGATGGTGTGAATCTCGTGGGCGAACCGAATGCGCCGCAGGTACAGCAGTCGTTGGCGGTGCTGGCCGCACTTCAGAAAAAATGGGATATTGCCGCCAGACTGCGAAACCTTGCCTACTGCGAACACTGCTCTTGGCCAGACGCGCCACGCCCGCTGGATTTTTCTCAGATGCCGGCGAAACTGGCTGCTCGGGAGGCAAGAGTCGGCGATAAAAACACCTCCGTGATCAAATCGCACAAGGAATATTTGGAAGATAAACCACAAGAGGCGGAGCTTTATCGTGAAATGGAGGAAGCTGTGCAATCCGCCCGGCTGGCGGCGCAACCGAAGTCTCATAATTTTACTCTGCGTCGGGTGCTGAAATAACAAGGGAGAAAGATGATATTAAACCAAAGGGAAAGTACGATTATGAATCAGTCCATCAGATTTTTTGTTTTCCTTGCATCAGTTTTTGTTTGCCGTCCGGCTGACGCCGTGACGCTTGAAATCTATCCGGATGAATTGCTGGAGCTGCGCGCCGGGCCGCATGCGGTTTCCGATGTGAGCCGTCAGCGCTATTTCCGGACGTATCATATTCCCGGCATGTACAGCGATGAACGCACGGCCGAACTGAAAGCGCTGGGGGTTTCTCCGGCGCGCGGAACCGGTCCGTATCTCGGATCGAAGGGCGGGGACACCAACCGGATCGCGTGGGAAGCCTCCATTGACAAGCAGTTCGCGAATTATGCCGGAATATATCAAAAAGCGGCAGCCCGTTATCCCGGAGCCACTCATGCCATGGCCGGCGGATCGTATCCGGTTCCTGCGAAAAAAGGGGCGGACGCAAAGGTTCAGGTGGATGCCACAATGGCGGTTAAACACAGCGAAGGGTTTACAGCGGAGGATTTTAGTGCCAATGCCGATTTGATCGACCGGTGGTTAACGGCGATTCGTGAGGGCGGCGGCAGTCTGCCGCGCTATTTTTCGCCGATGAACGAACCGGATGCGGTCTGGAAGAACAGTCCTGATCCCGCGCAGGATCATGCGGACTTTGCCAAAGCGCTGGCAATCCGGTTGAAAGTGAATCATCCGGACGTTCTGGTTGCGGGGCCGTGTACCGCCTGGTCTCATCCGGATGCGGCCTGGAACCGCTGGCTCAAGACCGGTTGGGAAAAGCGGTTTATCGATACGGCCGGTGATGCCGCCGGGGCCTATGATTTCCATATTTACAGCAAAGAATACTGGGCCTATTCCGAACAGTCGCCCGCTTTTAATGCAGCTAATAAATTGGCACGGCCAAATCTGTACGATGCGCTGAAAAAAGGGAATCCGTTCATATGGGACTTTGGCAAGGCGGAGGCTTATCTGGATCTCGTGTATGCCTATCATCAATCCGTGTGGGGCCGTCCGTCACTGCCGGTGATCATTTCTGAATTTGGACGGCAGGGGATTACTCCGCAACTCGGGCCGTGGGCCAGTGAGTACCTTTATTATCTGTACGGCACGACGGTGACCCGGATGTGGATGGGATTTATGGCCCGTCCGGAGATTGAGCTGACCGTGCCGTTTATCCTGCCGGAAAGTGATGCTGGTTACGGGCCTCGGCGAGGCCAGGCGCTTTATACCCGTCCGGGTGCGCCCGGTGACATGACCTTAAAGCCGACCCCGATGCTTGATTTCTATCGGTTTTTTAAGGGATTCTGCGGCGAACGCATTTTCTTCCAATGGCAGGATGTTGATCCGGAGAGTGCCTTGGGGCTGTTTGCGGTCGCGGTGCGCAACGGCGATGAAGTTCAGGTTTTGCTGCACAACAGCTTTTCCAGAGCAATCGAGCTGAAGTTGAAATCCGGCGCGGATTCTACGGGACGTATTGCCCGGATGCGGTGGGAAGGGGATGAGCCGAAGGCTTATACCGAAACGTCATCTGGACGGTGGAGGATTGACCGCGAGGCGGAAGAGGTTTGCGAATTGTCGGGATTGAGTTTGGCTGCCGAGGAGACCGTGATTGTCAAGTTCAGCTGCCCGTCCGGAAAAAAAATGAAGAGGGTTTGCGAGCGGTTTTATGCATCCCAGACACTGCAACCGCTGGACGGCGGGGCGGCGGAGTTTGCGTTGACGTTACCTGCCAGTCCGAAAATGGATTCCTGCGATTTGACGGTGAGCGTAACGGCTCCGGAAGGATTTCAGGCCGGAACCCGTTTGTGCGTGACGGTGAACGGAACTGAGGCGGAGCCGGTCGATCTCGGTTTCACAGAGGGTATGCGATGCATGATGGTTCCCGTGAGGATTGCACTGGCACCGGATGTTCTGCGCGCTGGCGAAAACCGTGTGACGATCCGGCTGGATGCGAAGCGCGGGACAAAAGGTTCATCAGTCAGTTCAGTGCGCATGGAAGCCTGTTATATCCGCTGAGTAAATTGGGAAAAACGAAATGCGTGCATTGAAGAATGGAGCTGTTACAGCCGCCTTTTCGTGGGCTGTGCTGGCGGGTGCCGGTGAGAAGCCGAATATTATTCTGATTCTGGCCGACGACATGGGCTATGGCGATGCCGGCTGTTATGGCGGGTCAAATCTTGTTCCGACTCCGAACATTGACCGGCTTGCGGCGGAAGGGGTGCGCTTCACTGATGGATATGTCACGGCGCCGGTGTGCGGGCCGTGCCGCTACGGCTTGCTTACGGGATCTTATCAGCAACGGTTCGGCGTGCAGTGGAACTGGGATGCTTATGCCAAAATTCCCGGGCTCGAAGAGACACCGGAGCACAACCGGATTCCTGCCGGTCAGAAAATCATGAATGAACCGCTTCGGGATGCCGGTTATGTGACGGGTATGATCGGCAAGTGGAACTTGCCCTGTTATCCGAAAACCACCTTTGATGAAACCCTGTCGGTGATGCATTTCGGCGGCAACTACTGGCCGGATGAGAACGGGCATTATGACGGCGTGGATGAGCCGGTTGCCAAAGGTGATATGAAGCGGATTCTCTGGGGACCCGAGCGCGCGGGCGATGAATACCTGACTGATCGGTTTGGCAGACAGGCTGTTGAATTTATTGACCGTCATGCGGAGCGCCCGTTCTTTCTCTTCCTCGCTTTCAACGCGCCGCACAGCCCGATGCAGGCGAAAAAATCGCATCAGCCGGCGGTAGCGCATCTGGGCAGCGAAGCGCTGCGTTTTTACGGCGCCATGATGCTTTCCATGGATGAAAATGTCGGGCGCGTCCTTGATGTTTTGGAAAAACGCGGTCTGGCTGAAAACACCATCGTGGCGTTTCTGAGCGACAACGGGCCTTCGTATGCTTATACGGTAGATTGGCCGGTTGACTGGCCCAAGGAGTTGCTCGGCAGCGTCGGTCCGCTTAGCGGACGCAAGGCGCAGTTTCTCGAAGGCGGAATCCGCATTCCGTTTATTCTTCGTTGGCCTGCACGAATTCCCGGAGGATCGGTGTATCGCGAGCCGGTCAGTGCGCTGGATCTGTATCCGACCTTTTGCGCGGCGGCCGGAGTGCAAGTCCCTGCCGGAACCCATCTGGACGGGGTTGATCTTCTACCGTATCTGAGAAATGAAACAGCCGGCGTGCCGCACGAGACACTGTTTTGGCTTTCACATGCGGGCGGTGCCGTGCGCAGCGGAAAATGGAAGCTCTATGTTTATAAAGAGGAGAGCCGTAAGCTTTTCGATCTGCAGTCCGACATTGGCGAAACAACCGATCTGGCGCAGAAACATCCGGAGATCACAGCCAGACTGGTTGATGAATACAAAAGGTTTTGTATGCAGATGCCGCCGCCGTTGAATTTTGGCAAAGGTGATTGAAATTAAACCTGTTGCGTCTTGGCGCAAACGTGAATATCTATTGCGTATTGCGGGGTAGTCCATTCCTGAAGATTTGTGGCACATTGAACTATATAAAGGATCCGAAGGTCGGATCGCTGTGGTGTTTTGGCGGCATAAAAAGGGAGGATGCAGTATGGCGAAGAATGTTTCTGGTAAATCGTGCAGAACCTGCGCTTGCGCAGCGGGTGTTATGTTTGCAATGTTTGGTGCGGCGGCAGTGGCCGATGAAATCGTGCTTCAGCACGGCAACCGTCCCGATGCATCCTATGTGCAAAACGCCACGTCTATTGCAAGTGAATACCCGGCCAGCACGGGCCGTGCTGAGGGCGATTTGCTG
>JBILEA010000094.1:0-9532 GCA_044352355.1 Pontiellaceae bacterium
TTTCGAACTCTGGAATATCTGTTTTGTTTTCTTCATACCAAACCTGAAGAGGAGTTGTGGCATCGGTTTTGAGCAAAACATCCAAGGGAATATCGGGATAATCTTTCCCCAGCTCCTTCTTCGCCGCCGTTTCGTAGTTGTCCGAAAGGTAGCGCAGGAAGAGGAAGGAAAGCATGTAATCGCGGAAATCATCCGCGTTCATCGCCCCGCGCAGTTGGTCGGCGATGTTCCAGAGGGTCTTGCCCAATTGTTTTTGGTTTTGTTCGGTCATGATATTGCTCCTGATGCGGGTACTGGAACTGATGTTGGCGCCGCTGCGACTGGTGGTGTCTTCGCAATATCCGGCAGGTCAAATTGGAATTTCTTTACGAAATCTCTGAGAATGCGGCGGAAGAGATTCTTGTTGTCGTCACCCATTTCGGTCGGTTCGTGAATGGCGTATTTTCCGTGGCTGAGCAGGTTTAGGGCGCGGTTGTAGAGCGCTTTGTCTTCCTCGTTAGCGAGTGCTTTGAGGCAGAAGGAAATGTCCGTGTGTCCAAAGAAAGATGACGTCTTTTCCATGATGCTCCGCAGAGCATTGAAATGAAAGGTGTAGAGCTTGCCGGTTCCAGGATCGGCGGCCTCTTGTAGTTCCGAGAGCGTGGACACGTGATGAAAAAACGGAGTGTCCTCAGTGGCGCGTAAGGTATAGACGCCATCAGAATTGGGGCGGTGCAGGAAATAGCGCTTGTGAGCGACTTTGGGTTCCTCTTCTTTTGCTCTGCCGATCTCATTGCACATTACGTTGAAGAAGAGGGCGTGGTGGGATGAGAAGATGACTTTGATGGGGGCGGGCGCACCGTTGTTGTCCTTCCGACTGGCTGCGCGGCGCAAGAGCTTGGCGAGGTCGCAGGCGACAGAAATGGCATTGTTGTCATCGAGCGAGGAGATGGGGTCGTCGATGTAGATGGATTTCACCCATTGATATGATATGTGAGCATCGAGCACCCGCTCGCAAATGGCCATGAAGAGGCACCAGATGAAAATATTTTGCTCCCCGCGAGAGATCTTGATGTCAGTCTGATTCCCCTTACGGAAGCTGACAAAAGTTGGCCGGGAGAACGACTCGTTTCCCTGCTGAATCATCTCGTATGTGAAATCAAAGTCAAATTCGGCGTAGCGCTTCAAGTATTCGTCGATTTTCGGCTCAAGTCCTAGGTTGGTAAACCCGTCAAAGAACTTGGAGAAATAGTTCAAGTTCAAACCGCGCTCGGTGTCGTTCTCAAGATCGTTCTCCCAAGTAAACAGGTCTTCGGTGTAGGCATTAAAGTAGAGAGTGTCGGGCGTGCTATCGGGATTCTTCTTCGTTTTGCGCTTACCAGCATTCTTGAATTCCATGGAAAGCCGCGTCTTTCCGGTGCGGTTGTATGCGTAGAGGAGGATGATTTCAACGCCTCCGAGGTCACCCCGTAGTTTCCTTGCCAGTGTTTGCAGGTTCGCGTATTTGTTGATCTTTGGCTTACTGCTCATGCTTCACCCTCCTCTGGCGAGGGGAAAAGCTGCTGCATCAACCCTTTCTTATGAATCTTGAACGCTTCAACCTTTTGCGTCTGCGTAACGATCAGGTCGTCGAGGCTGCTGAGGCAGTCGGCGATGCGTTGTTGTTCGGCAGGCTCGGGAACGAGTAGGACGATGGTGCTCAGGAACTCCTTGGATAGGTTGTTGTTCTGGCCTTCCCCGCGTTCATTTATCTTTTCGTAAATCAATGGCTCCAAGAGTTGCAATAAAGCGCGGCTCGATTTCTTCTTGGGCGTGACTTTCGCAGTTCGTTGATTGATGACCGCACGACCACCATCCCAAAAGAAGAAATTAAACCCTGCCGCCCCTGTTAAGCTCAGAAGCAAATCACCATCTTCGACGGAATATTTGGTGAGATTGTTTGATTCAAGAAATAGGTTGGAAATGAATACCTTGTCTTCGTTTATGTTCTTGTTGTTGATGTCGGTGATGCGGATTACTTGAGTTGCATCGCCTTTTGATTTCACGAAATCTGTTGATTTAAAGGCAAAGCCGTCCTGAAGATGGATTAAATCGTCCAACTTTTCCTCCACCCACTCCCCGGCGTTTTGGAATTCGGGGAAGCGGAGGCGGGGTTGGGTTTCGCCTTCACGGGGAAAAAGCTCCTGCATCAGCCCTTTTTTATGATCCTTGAGCGCGTCCAGCTTCCGGCTTTCCGCCCCGATCAGTTCGTCCATGGAGCTCAGGCACTCCGCAATTTTTTGTTGTTCGGCGGGCTTGGGAACCGGCACGAGCATCGGCGCGAAATTGGAAATCCAATGCCGTTCATGCGCCCCAACCTCGTATGAAAGGGTTTGAAGCGTTTCATACATGAACTTGATGTCCGCGCCATTCTTCGCCTCCAATATCTTCATCGCGGAAGACTTGGCCTTGAATGGGAAATCGACGAATTGGGTGGCTGTCGTGAAGTCGTCGAAGATGATTACAGGCAAACCTTCGCTGAAGATTCCATGCTGTTCGTCTGTGTAGCCCAGAATGAAGGTTTTCCCGGCAGTCAAAACCGGAATCTTGAAGGCAGGACTGTATTTGGTGTCGGCGACAAGATAGGGCGTCGGCTGTTGATAATCTAAACAGTCCTCCAGCGGTGTCTGTTTCCAGCCATCTGCATCCCGAAACTCCGGAAACCGCAGCTTCGGCACGAGCGCGGGCGTTGCCTCTTCCTCCGTGGCGTTGGTTTTCGTCTTACTGCTCATATGCGCTGAGTCCGGATATATCACGCCCTTGGGCGCGTTTGGCGAGGAGTGGGTGCAGCTCCTCCATGAGGGCGAGTTCCTTTTGTGTGCGGGCTTTCCAGCCGAGGTCGAGCGGAGCCATGAGGTCGCTGAGCTGTTCGCCGTCGAAGATCATGCGGTCGAGGATGCCGTCCACAAAACGTTGCAGGGATTCAACGGGCAATCCGTGCTTTTCAGCGATGGCGGCGAGTTCTTTAGCGTTTTTTTCCGCCTTGAAGCGGGTGTAGCCCTCGCGGATGGCGGTTTCGCTGAGCCCCTCGCCCGCTTTGAGCGTGCCGATGTATTCGGCGATGTCGTCGCGTTCGTTCATGAACTTGGCATCGGCACTGATGAGACCGATGAGTTCCTGCCGGGTCATCTTCGATTTGCCCGGCCCTTTGGCCGAAAATTTGGCGATGAGGCCCATGATGTAGTCGTAGTCAATGTCGGCAGAAGCGAAGAGGACGAATTCAAAATCGATTTGATCGACCGCCTGACTGCCGTACTCGACATCGGGGGTTTCGCAGACCCGGTTATCAAACCCGGGGGTTTCGCGGAGGGTTTTGAGCTTCTGGGCCGTTGCGATGTAAACGCCCCGGAAGGCGCGCAGGTCATCCTTAGGCAACGTCTGGACGATCTCCTGTTTCTGCTCCGGGGTGAGGTCGGTGTACTGGTCGAGTTGGGTCTGGAGGCGCTGGATGTCCTTAAAGTGGTTGATAAAGGCGGCGCGGGCGGCATCGCCCTTGAGATTCGTCACGGCCTCCGGCTTGGCTTCCAAGCCCTGGGATTGCAAGAAATCGTCGAGTTTCTGCTTGGCGGCTTTGAGGCGGTCGATGACGACGGGTGCCTTGTCCACGAGCCAGATTTCCCGCGCCTGCTCGCCGGTTTTTTCTCCGGAGAAGAGCGCGATGGCGGTGTCGACGGCATCCTGCTGGCCGCGAAAGTCGAGAATGTTGCCGTAGGGCTTGGTGGCGTTGAGAATGCGGTTGGTGCGGGAGAAGGCCTGAATCAGGCCGTGATGCTTGAGGTTTTTGTCCACGTAGAGGGTGTTCAGGTATTTGGAATCGAAGCCGGTGAGCAGCATGTCCACGACGATGGTGATGTCGATCTTCTGCGCCGCCGGATAGTCGGCGTTGGGCCACTGCTGGTCTTTGATGCGCTTCTGCACATCCTGATAGTAGAGATCGAACTCGCTGAGGCGGTGATTGGTTCCATAGCGGGCGCTGTAGTCGGTCAGGATGGCCTTGAGGGCTTCTTTCTTCTTGTCGGGCTCGACTTCGTTGTCGGCCTGCTCCTGCGGCAGGTCTTCCTGAATCTGCTTCACATCCGGATCGCCTTCGGCGGGCGGCGAAAAGACGCAGGCGATGTTCAGCGGCTTGAAGTCGGGGTCGGCTTCCAATTTCTCCTTTTGCATTGCGGCGAACAGCTCGACGTATTCGATGGCGTCATTGATGGAAGCGGTGGCAAAGAGCGCGTTGAAGCGGCGTCCGCCGGTGGCGGCATCGTGCTTGGCAAAGATGGCCTCGATGATGGCGCGTTTGGTGGGTGCTGGGAGCGCCGACGTCCTCGTCGGCATATTTTCACTCAGAGCCGACGAGGACGTCGGCGTTCCCGGACTCGGCTTAAAGTAGTCCACATGGAAGCGCAGGACGTTCTGATCCTCGATGGCGTGGGTGATGGTGTAGGCGTGAAGCTGCTTCTGAAAGAGGTCTTCCGTGGTTCGCATGGAGGCCTGCTCGTCTTCGATCTTCTGCCACGAGGCGTTGTCTTCAAAGATCGGCGTGCCGGTGAAACCGAAGAGCTGGGCCTTCGGAAAAAACTCTTTGATGGCTTTGTGGTTGTCGCCGAACTGCGAGCGGTGGCATTCATCAAAAATGAAAACCATGCGTTTATCACGCAGCGCTTCCAGCTGTTCTTTGTAGGTGGGCTGATCGTTCTTTTTCCGCTGTTTGTTGCGTTTGCTGTTTTCATCCAGCGCCAGCCCCAGCTTCTAGATGGTGGTGACGATCACCTTGTCGGCGTAGTCCTCGGAAAGCAGACGGCGGACGAGTGCGCCAGTGTTGGTGTTTTCTTCGACACACCCTTCCTGAAAGCGGTTGAACTCTTCGCGGGTCTGGCGGTCGAGGTCTTTGCGGTCCACAACGAACAGGCATTTTTCAATGTCGGGATTGTCTTTGAGCAATGTGGATGCCTTGAACGAAGTGAGCGTTTTGCCGCTCCCGGTGGTATGCCAGATGTAGCCGTTGCCGCAGTTCTGGTGAATGCAGTCCACAATGTGTTTCACGGCGTAGATTTGATAGGGCCGCATCATCAGCATCTTCTGTTCGCTGGCAATCAGAACCATGTAGCGGCTGATCATCTGGCCGAGCGTGCATTTGGGCAGAAAGCTTTCGGCAAAGCTGTCGAGATGGGTGATCTTCCGGTTGTCCTCTGCCGCAAACTGATAAACGGGCAGGAAGCGCTCGTCCGCATTGAAACTGAAATGCCGGGCGTTGTTATTGGCGAAATACCATGTGTCGCTGCGGTTGCTGACGATGAAAAGCTGAATGAAGCAGAGCAGTGTCCGGGTGTATCCGTTGCCGGGATCGTTCTTGTATTCAACAATCTGCTCCATGGCCCGGCGGGGATTGACACCCAGAGTTTTCAGCTCAACCTGTACGACCGGAACCCCGTTGATCAGCAGAATCACATCATAGCGGTGATGACTGTAGTCGGTGTTCATCCGAAGCTGATTGATCACCTCGAACCGGTTTTTGCACCAGTCCTTGATATTGACCAAAGTGTAGTTCAGCGGCGTGCCGTCGTCGCGGGTGAAACTATTGCGCTCGCGCAACATTTTGGCAGCTTTAAACACATCTGGGGTAATGATTTCCTCCAGCAGACGCGAGAATTCACTGTCCGTCAGATTGACGTGATTCAGGGTCTGGAATCTTTCGCGGAAATTCTTCTCCAGTGCGGCGCGGTCACAAATATCCGAACGGTATTCGTATTTTAAACTGCAGAGCTTTTCGATGAACCGCTGCTCAAGGTCTCGCTCTGAGGAAATCATGGTGTCCATTCGCCGACTCTTTCCGTGCTTCGTTTGCGCAAAATCACATCTCGTAACAATAGTATATTTTGGCGTGGAGAGTATCTCGCAAGCCCCTGACCGTCAACGCAAACGGCAAAAAGAGAGAAAAACTTTTATACGAAAGAAGAGTTCTGAAACCCAAACTGTCATCGCCCGATTTTTATTTGCGTTGTCTTCTTATGAATGCCGAAGGCCGATGGAGATTGTAACTTTTCTCTTTGCCGGAGATAAAAAACAATCATGGTAATAACCGGTGGGGGTCAATATTTATGAGCGATGGACGGTTGGAGACCTTTTACAGATCAAAATAATACGACTGCGGATGGTGGGTGATGAGCGCGAAGGTGGAGACCTCCGGGTCGGCCATGAAGAGCTCGGTGACGTTCAGGCCGATTCGGTCGGTGTTCAATAAATCGCAACAGACTTTATTCATCGCTAGATCCGGGCAGAGAGCATAGCCGAAGCCAAAGCGGCTCTGGTCGAGTTTTCGTTTCCATATCTCGGAAAGAGTCAGCGCCCCTTCGTCCGATCCCCAGAGCAGACGAATCTGCCGATGCCAGGTTTCGGCCAGCGCCTCGGCGGTCATGACAGCCAGTCCATGAAAGAGCAGGTAGTCGTGATACCGGTCGGCATCGCGCAGTTCATGCTCTTTGGTCATTACGTTTTTTCCGAGCGTAACAGCCATCAGCGCAGCGATATCACGATCGGGACGGAAGAAATCGGCTAGACAGTGTCCGCCGGCCTTCTTCTGTCGAGGGAAAGGCATGGGGATTATTCCGCCCGCCGGATTTTCCAGGAAGAAGACATCGCCCTCGGAATGGCAGTTGAAGAATCCATGAATGACTTTCGGTTCAAACACACCGCGCGCGATCCGCTTCATCTCTTCGAGTTTCGGATAAACTTCATCGTCGAGCAGTTTTTGATACTCGGCGTCCGAGAGTTTACCTTGTTTGTAACCCCAGGCCCCTTTGATCATTCCGTTCAGGTCGAGATCGTTCCAGATGACATCGAGCGAAATATTTTCTGTAACCCAGGTGCCGACTTCAACGCTCGGAACCGGAATATCGCGTGCAATCGGCTCGGCCGGTTTTTCATCCGCCGCCGGTTTGACTTCGCACTCGAGGCCGTCTCGCATCGGTGCGACGTATTCGGGCAGTTTGCCGGTATCTTTAAGTGTCTGCATCGCGGACAACCCGGCGAAAGCGTCTTTGCAGTAAAGCACCTGACCGGAATAGTGCGGACGGCAGGCTTTATCAACAAACTCTTCTGAAAGTGCCGCTCCGCCGAGCAATACCGGCGTTTTAAATCCGGCGTGTTCGATAATTTTTATATTCTCGGCCATGACAGCCGTGGATTTCACCAGCAGTCCACTCATGCCAAGCGCGGCGGCATGGTGCGCTTTCACCGCTTCCATCATTTTTTCAACCGGCACTTTAATCCCGAGATCAACCACATCAAATCCGTTATTGGAAAGAATAATGCCAACCAGATTTTTGCCGATATCATGTACGTCGCCCGCGACCGTTCCGATGACAAACAGCGGAACTTGGTCGCCGGCCGAACTCTTCTTCATGAACGGCTTGATCATATCGACTGCTCGTTTCATCACCTCGGCTGATTTGAGCACGAAGGGAAGCTGCATGATGCCGTCATTGAAAAGGCGTCCGACTTCTTTCATCGCCGGAAGCATAATGGTGTTCAGGATATCTTCAGCGCTTTTTTCTTTCAGCAGATCAGGAATCGCAGGCTCCAGCCACGGCGACTTGCCGCGGACAATGGCGTCAGTTAACACGTCGGCGGACGGACGGCTTTCGACCGCTTCTTCGACTGTTTCTTTTACGGTCTCAAACAGGTTGATGTACTCTTCAAGCGGATCACCATTGGAGCGGTCATCAGCCAACAAGGCTTCAGCTGCTTTGCGCAGATTATCCGGGATTTCATTCAGCGGTACAATCGCCGCAACGTTGATGATGCACGCGTCCATTCCGGCTTGCACCGCTTGATGCAGGAATACAGCGTTCAGCACCTTGCGCAAAGCGGGCTTGAGGCCGAATGAAATATTGGACAACCCGAGAATTGTCCGTACGCCCGGTAGTTTTGCCTTGATGCGGCGAATTGCTTCCAAGGTTTGGAACGCCGCGTCGCGCAACGTCTTATCGCCACTGCAAATTGTAAAGGTCAGCGGATCGATCAATAGTTCTTCGGCTTTAAGCCCGCGTTCGACGCAAAAATCGACAAGCCGCTTGGCGACAGCGAATTTTTCGTCGGCGTTCATCGCCATCCCTTTTTCGTCAATGGTCAGCGCGACCAGTGCCGCGCCGTAGCGGCTTGCCATCGGCACAACCCGTTCAGCGCGCTTTCCGCCGTCTTCAAAATTGATCGAGTTAATCAGTGCCCGCCCGCCGTAGAGTTTCAGCGCCTCTTCAATCACGTCGGCGGAAGTGGAGTCGATCATCATCGGGGCCAGACATTCGCGCGCCATGCGCGGAACCAGCACGGCGATATCTTTGCTCTCATCGCGTCCGGCGTAGCCACAGCTCAGATCGAGCACATGCGCGCCCGTTTCCTCCTGTTCGGTCAGAATATGAAAGGCGTTTTCATAATCGTTGGCTAACAGGGTGTCGCGGAATTTTTTCGATCCAGTGGCGTTGGCACGCTCGCCGATATAAAGCGGCGCGGGCTCCTGCGTCAGATCAACGGCCGAGAAAAGGCTCGAAACTTGGGATTGCCGGACGCCGATTGATGATGCTTGATTTCTGACTCCTGCCCCCTGACTCCTGACCCCTGTCAGTTGCGCGCGCAATTGTTTGATATGCTCCGGTGTGGTGCCGCAACATCCGCCAACGATTGACAGCCCGTGTGCTTCAGCCAGTTCGGCAACTTTTTCAGCAAACGGTTTGGGTTCCAGCGGATAGCGGACGGTTCCATCGACGCGCGCTTCCGGCATTCCGGCGTTTGGCATACAGGCGAGCAGCCCAGGCCAGATTTCATTGAGCGCATCAAGGTGATGCTCCATCGCATCGGGACCGGTGGCGCAATTCAGGCCGAGCACATCAATCGGGTAAGGCGCGAGAATCGCGGCGGCGGCAGAAACGCTGGTGCCGACCAGCAGGGTTCCGGTCGCTTCCACCGTGATCGATACATAGCGGACGATCTCGCTGTCCGGGCCGAGAAGTTCATCAGCGGCGGCCAGTGCAGCCTTGATTTGCAAAGGATCTTGGCAGGTTTCAATAATTAACCCGTCCACCCCTCCGTCAATCAGACCTTGAATCTGGATTTTATAAGCATCGACCAGCTGGTCGAAGAAAATGTGGCCGAGAGACGGAAGTTTTGTGCCAGGGCCGATCGAACCGAAAACATAGCGCGGTTGATCCGGCGTTGAAAATTCATCGGCGCACTCTCGGGCCAGTTGCGCGGCGGCTTTATTGATTTCGTACGCACGATCCGCCAGGCCGTATTCATCAAGTGTCACCGGCGAGGCGCCGAATGTATTAGTTTCCACGGCATCGGCTCCGGCTTCAAGATAAGCGCGGTGCAGACCGCGGATGATCTCCTTCGCCGAAATATTCAGCCACTCGTTACAACCTTCAACGGAGCCCCACTGTTCCGCCGTTATGGTTTGACCCTGCAAATATGTTCCTGCCGCGCCATCCAAAAGCAACGGGCTGGATTTCAGTTTTTCTTTCAAATTCAT
>JBILEA010000095.1:0-9513 GCA_044352355.1 Pontiellaceae bacterium
TTACCCCCAGTTATCCGCAAGTCTGAAGAGTAGAGTCCGCAGATCAATAGTAAAAACCGCCCTTTACGAGCTGTCTTTTTTGGACACGGCCTCGATACGAGTATTGAAAAGTTCATAAAAATCAGCGCGACGCCTTTCTTGACAGGCTACATCAAACGGGTCATAAAAAAGCGGTTGGATGTTTTATTTGGACAGAAACCATCATGGGAAAAAAAATAGCATTACTCTTGGGAAAGGCAGAGGTGCAGAACATGCTGCCAGCCGTTCTGGATTATGCCGCTGAGGCCGGATGGCGCGAGGTATCGATAATTCCCTTCCCGCTGGGATATCAGGGGCTCTTTCCACAAACCGATTTTGACGGAGCTATTCTAAAGATCTCCAATGCAGAGATTCTTCAAAAAGCTCAACGGATGAACTGCCCCGTGGTGAACATCTCTCAGGCCATACCGGCACCTGATTTCCCGCAGTGCACCTACGACAATCATGAGGTGGGCGTGCTGGCAGCCCGGCACCTGATTGCTTGCGGGGCACGCAACTTCGGCGTCGTGCTTTCACATAACGAATTTGCCGAATACCGGCGAAAAGGGTTTAGTGATGAACTGGCCCGGCAGGGTCACATCCTCAATCCTGACCATGTGCTCTACATCGAGCAGTTGACCGAAGCCAAAACGCGACGGCTTCTCAAATCATGGCCGTGCTGTTTTGGATTATTCACGGATGCAGACGATTACGGCAAGCAGGCGATCATTCTGCTCGAAAAACTGGGCCGGCACATCCCCAATGAGATCGCCGTGGTTTCCTGTAATAACCGGATGGATGTGTGCACGACCTGCACCCCGCCGTTAAGCAGTGTTGAGTTGCCGGAAGCTGAAGTCGGCACAACGGCCTGTGCCCTGCTCGAACGCCTGATGCGCGGCAAAAAAAATGTTCCGTGGAAAACCATCGTCAAACCCGTGTGCATCGCCATCCGCAGTTCGAGTGCTGTCCAAATGACAGAGGACACGCAAGTCACAGCCGCCTTGCAGATTTTGAAAACCTCCAGAGGGTTGCGGCTCAATGCGGACGAGTTGGCTCAAAGTCTTTCGATGACGCGCCGGACGCTGGATCGCCGGTTTTACCGCTATGTGGGCCACTCAGCCGCTGACCATATCCGGCAGTTGCGGCTTGAACGGGCTCAGACAGAACTTTGTTCCCACGAACATACCATAGCCGAGATCGCCATCGATGTGGGGTATCAGTCGGCTACTCATCTAAGCAAGGTGCTCCTCAAGGCTACAGGAAAGCTTCCTTCCGATTTCCGTCGGGCACGTCCGCAACCGGATGAGTCATAAGATTACGGAGTTTCTTTTGACACCGTTTTACCGATCCACTGCACCAACGCTTTATGGTCGGCAGAATTGGTTTCGCTGCAACGGGCGAGCCACACCTTCGCTTCGGCGATCCGGCCCAGATTGGCTAAAACACGGGCTCCTTCGCGCCGCATGGAGTCAGTCTTCTTTTCCGGAGGGTTCTTATCCAGCTCCGCGCCGAGTTCAGCCAGCGCCTTGTCATAATCCAGATCCGGCCTCATACGGGACAGATCGGCCTGGGTCATTCCCGCTTCCCTCATAATTTCCAACGTGGTGGGAATCGTGCTGCCCATTCCGTAGTTAACGAAGGCCGTCTTCATGATCTCCAGTCGGTAATTGAGAGACGCCTTGGGATATTCGAGCCAGCGCCGGTCGCCGCTGATCTGGTAGGCGCGGGTGGCGGGCAGATCGGTTTCGTCGTACCACAACAGCCAAGACTGCTCCTGCTTGAAAGACGCGAACCCCTTCATCGTGTTGTCTCTATACTCGTAATATAGTTTGTAGCGTTGCGCTCCGGTCGGATAGGTGTATTCATGATAAAGATAGTCAGCCGACAGTAAAACGGCGCTGGCCGCATTCGTATCACCGGTCAGCCGCCAGAAGCGATAACACCCTTCCGACGGATACGAGGCAATAAACGAGGCGATCTGGAACGTCGTGCCGGTCTGATGCCGGGTGTATTGATCCAGCAGAAAATCCGAGACGTCTTTCAGCCGCCGAACCACTTTGATTGAATTGGTTTTCCCAACGGTGTCGCTGCGCGCAGGATAATTCGGCGCGGTGTATTTTTGCGGATAAAGCTCTGCCAGCGCGTTTTCATCGCCAACCGCTTCGATCATGTAGGAGAGGTGCATAAACGGTAGCGTCGTTCCGCGACCAAAATCGAAATGATCCGGCTCCAGGCCGGGGCCGTCAACCAAGGAGATCAGGGTGTTCGTCAGCGGACGCAACATGCGCCGCTTGCCGGTGAGCAGATAATAGTCCACATCACCGAAGTTCCAGACGGTGATGTTCCAGAGCGGCACGGCGCTGAAATGGATCGGCCCGCGATTATGCTGCTTCTGGTGCATGCCGGCATATCTTCCCAGATGGCTTTGATCAATATCCGTGTCGTGCCACTCAGTCGCCTCTGCGAGGCGGAAAAAGGCTGGATCGCCGGAAGCGAGATAGAACATAAAGAATTCATGAGGCACGCCGTGATAGCCGCTGGCGGTGCTTTGAGCATCCCAGCCGACCCGGTCGCCGTAATCCAGATCGCCATAAAGCATTTGTTTATTCCAACGGCTGACCGTATTGGAAACGTACACCGCAAAGCCCGGAAAGGCCGGATCGTCCATCGGCAGAACCGGCTGAACGGCCTTGGTGGCATTATAATAACGGGCTCCGGCATACGGCAGCAGCGGTTCGCGCGCATCAGCACTCAGCCCGGCGCCCGGCTGATCAAAACCGACGACAAACTCGTACGTGCGGATGCGTCCCGGCACAAAGGAAAAGCCCGGCACCGGTGAGTCCGACGGCCAGAGCTGCAACTGCACCTTTCCGCTGTCGGGATCGTAGGCGAGCGCCTTGGGAAAGATTTCCTTAAAATATTTATTAGCCAGTGTCATGGAACGATTCGCGCCATTAACCGACACCCAACCGTCCGCACGCGTACAAGCCGCAGTTTCCGATCCAGTCTGTAAAACAGCACGCGTTGCGCTGGTCTGACAAAAACGGGACGTAACATCTGCTGAAACCGCCGCCGTGGTGCCGTCACGGCCGAAAACCACATTCGTCACAGCAAATGCGGGAGTAAAGCCAAGACTGAATTCCCTCATGTGCTTGGTGTTGGTGATCATGATTTTTGGATTCGCACTGTACGTGTTCTTACTGACCGGATCTTTCGGCTCGCGCAGGGGCACCAACGGCGCGTCTTCATAGTTTTCAACGGTCAATTCCACGCGGAAATCTTTCGCCCCGGCATAAATGAAAAACCGTCCGCAATACCCGATCTCACCGTCCACTTCCGCCTTCGCCGAGCGAAATGCAATCACTGCCCGCAAGGGGCCGGACTCTTCCACCTCATAGGTCACCGGACCGCCGAAGAAGCGTGTGTAGTCGAGATTACGTTCGATGCGACCTGTCCAATCGTGCCAAGGCACCTGGTGCGGGGAGGCATACTCATTGTCAATAATGTTATTGGCCACGGTGCGTCCGCCCAGACCGAACGACCACAACGTGTTCGGATCCAGCCCCGTCGCGGCAAACTCTTTCGGCGTGATATGCTCGCGATCCGCCCGCCAGCTGACGGAGGGCCGGTTGCTGCACACGGTTTCAAAACCACTTTTCCCGGTCACTTCGATCTGTTCAGGAAATGCCGACCATTGTCCGTCTGGTGCGGGCTTAGAGCTGAGGTGCAGCTTCATCCGGCCCGTGTCCACCGTCAATCCGTCCTCGGTCTTCGTCACGGCAACCTGCTCACCGGAAGCCCGGGGTGCCGCCGGATCAACAACCAACTGATAGGTTTGAGAACTGCGAGACGGAATACTCGCTGGGAAACACACCTGTGCCCAGCGCACGCTGCCATCCGGCCAGCGCATTCCCAGCGAGGAGGCTTGAGTCGGAACAGGCTTCCCGGCAGGATCCAACGTCCGTAAAGATTCCGGTGCATTCAGCACCCCTTGCGCGAAAGGCACCCCCCCGACCACATAACTGCCGGTGCGGTTTACCGCCGCCGTATTGCGCACTTCCAGCGCCACGGGAGCAACAGCCAACGCACATGGAATTGTACCGATGCCTGTCAGGATCAGCCCGATAAGCACGTGAATTGCCTGCCGGAATTTAAACGTTTGATTACCGATTCGACTCATATTCAGCTCCTTTTAAGTTAACACTCCAAAACTGATTACGTATGATCCGTGAGCCACTTGATGATGGCCTGTATTTCATCGTAGGTCTGACCCCAAATATCGTAGACGACGCCCTGGGCACCAATGTCATTGTGCACATCCTTAACGACATCAAGATCCATGTCGCCGTAAACAATCACTTTCTTGCCGGCATTGAGCACCTTTTTCAGGACATCGCGCCAGCAATGCGAGAACATCTCCGGTTGCCCTGCGCCGGGCACCCACTGAATACCGTCGAGATGGGGAATGGCCAGCAGGTCGTCGAGATGGATCAGCTGCTGCGCTCCGTCGAGATGGTAGAAGCAATGGTCGAGATAGTTGACCTCCTCTGCAACACCCGGCAACACAAACTCTCGCCACATGTCGTTGCCGATAAATACGGAAAAGTCGCACTGCACAGCAGCGGTTTTTCCCTCGCACCAGAGCGGGAGCCAACCGATGGTGCCGGTCTCCTTCGACATGCCGCCCACCGCATAGAGCTTTTCATAAATGGGCTGATACATGGCGCGCGCCTGGACAAGACCTTGCTTCACCAACTCCGGTTCGTCATAGAGATCCATGCAAAGGGCATCCGGATGACGCAGTGCGCTAAAGGCATCCATGTGCGAATGCAGATCGGCTACACCGACGAGATATTTTCCTTCGCCGCGTTTTTTCAGCAACTCACTGTATTTGATCACGCTCTGCCAAACCGGGTTGTCTTCCTTCAGCCCCACAGGCAGGAAGCTCTCCCAATCCTTGAGCACCGGAGCCGCCCAGTTGGTCAGGGTATTATCGGGGCTGAATTTCAGCTCCGATCCCATCCACGCGCCGAACTGGTCGGGACCGTGATCGGGACAAACGTGCGGAATCAGATCGCCCATGAAGTGTGTCTTTTCCGCCCACTCGTCCAGCAGATCCAATTGCGCGTCATAGTTGCCGTTGCACGGGTTCCAGTAGCGCGGCCCGTTGATGTCCACCAGCTTCCGTCCGCCGTCCTTTGGCGCCATGGCGGAGACCATCGGGTGGTCGAGCACCTCATCGTTCCAGAACGCAGTCCAGCGCTGCTTTACTTCGTCAAGATCCGGTTTTGTTTTCAGTTCCATTTTCGTTCCAAATTATTTTATGCAGCAAGCCTCATCGGACTGAGAACACCCCGCCAATGCAAGCAGATCCGTGTTAAATGAGGGAAAACGGGTATAATTTTTCATATTAACAATCCGCCCGGGAGTCGCCCACGTTGCTCCGGCTTCTGAAAAAAGCTGCCCGTTTGCCGTTGCCGTCCGGCTCAATTCGGCAAAGCCTTCTATGCAACAGAAAGGGATCTCGTTAACGACTTCATTTTTTATAAACGCCGACGGCACAGCGGACGGCACCCCGAACGATTCAAACGCGCCGTTCCAAGCCAGCATGTAAGGGCGGCACTCTTCGACGGTAATCAGCGGACGCTCATTTAAACTCAGACTGTGGACGATCGATTGGAGCATGCCTTGTCGGTCAAGACGCCCATCGATAACGTCGGGCTCCAGCAATTCGGTTCGTCCGTCATTAAAACTGATTTTCACACGGCAGAAATCGTAGAGTCGGATCTGTGCGGTTTCTGTGCGGATTTCGCAAACCACCGGGCTTGCTTCTTTCGCACAGAGGCTGGTGCAGAAAAATACCGGCACGCCTTCTTCCGTATGAATCCGCACGGCGCTGGTGTCTTCACTTTCAATCGCATTGGCGTGATAAAGCTCGGCCTGTACTGTGCGCGGAGAGGCCATGCCCGAAGCCGGTGTTGCCAGATACAGCGCCTCGGCCATCAGATGAGCCATCGGGTTTCCAACGGTTCCGTCCAACACCCATTGCCCGTTATTTTTCAACCGCCCGCTCCAGCTGCTCCGCTTGAAATACGATTCCGGCCTGGACCAGACCGCCTGGGCGTGCACACTCCGTACGGCTCCGAATTCTTTCGACGCCAACCGACTTTTAAGTTGCTGAGTTATGGGGCTGAACAAATGCTGGAAGTTGACCGCGATCCATTTGCCGCTGCTGCGCTGCAACTCGATCAGCCGGTCGACATCCTGCACCGTGGCAACCGGCGGTTTTTCAAGCAGCACATGAAAGCCATGGTCGAGCGCCTTTTTTGTATACTCAAAATGACTTTCAATGCTGGTGGGAATAACAATCGCCGGGCATTCCTCCGGGGAAAGATTCTCCAACATCTCATCCACATTTTTATAAACTGCAATTCCATTGGCTCTGCTGGCCTGCGCCGCCTCGCCTTCCGGATCACGGGTTGTAAGCGCTGTCAGCCGGCATGACTCCGGTACTTCAGCCATCCGATTGATCAAATAGGCGGCGTATCCGCCGCAGCCAATTATAGCCAGATTCAAAGGGAGAGGTTTTGTTTTCATAATTAAAGAATTTCCATAACACGGTGTTCATCGGCCGCCTGCCGGGCGTAAAGACAGGCACGGCTCAACTCAAGTGCATCGGCGCTGTTGGTCAGCCCTTCACGGCCCTCAATAAACGGGATAAAAAGCGACTCCGCTTTATCGAGAGGAACCGGCAGCGGGCAGTTACCGTTTTTGAGCAGCGTGACGCTATTTTCGTTTGCCCGCGCTTCAATAATGCCGTCGGTGCCGACAATCCGCACCCAGTCGTCGCCATGAGTGCCCGAACTCATCGGGCGAAAATAATCCACGCTGACGGTTGCCTGCGCACCGCCATCCAGTTCAAAAATTCCACAACAGGTGTCCTCGCAATCCGGACGGCTCTTGTGGGTCTGATTGCGCTGCAATGCGGCGACCTGCCGTGCGCCGAGACCAGTAGTAAAACGAACCATATCCAGTGCGTGAATACCGATCCATGGAAAAGTGCCGCCGTAAACTGACCGCTTGCCAAACCACTCGGGGCGGGCTTTTTCATCGCCGTATTTATAGGACTTGCGTGCGTTGACCAGAACGGGAGTCCCAATGACCCCTTCACGGACAAGCCGCCGTGCAGTCTGAAATACCGGAAAAGCGCGCATGGACAAAATGGCCATCAGACGCACCTTGTTTTTGCGAACCGCTTCTGCAACGGCGCTGTTTTCTTCAAGTGTGATTCCGATCGGCTTTTCCGCAATCACGTCGAGCCCCGCTTCGGCGGCACGAATGATCGCTGCGGCAATGTACCCCGGTCGCGTGCTGACAATGGCAATATCGGCTTCAACGCGATTGAGCAATTCATCGACTGTTCCAAACTTTGGAACATTTTTCATCGGCGGATGTCCGCAGATTCCGGCAAGGTCTTCACCGTCATAGGCCGGAGCGACACCGCAAAGCTGCGCACCGTCATAATTTTCCAGTGCGTTTATAACCTCGCCCCAATGACCCCAACCGCCAATGCAAATATTTTTTTTCATCACAACCAGTCGTCTTTCAGAGTTTTACGAATAAACAAAGGCTATCGAGATGTCCGTCAACTGAACCCTTAAAAGCTCCGCTGCATTCGATTTATAACGACTTCATTCTGAAAGCAACTGGCAGATATTTCAAAAATATAAAACGCTCATTGTCATCAGCGTTTTTTGGACAGTTTAAAAACAGCCCGTAGCAATTCGGCCCAGTATGAACGGCATGCGAAGGCGGACGAAGAATGGATGCCGAGCGCCCGCTTATCGACGAAAATTAAACTGTTTGAAGGAACTGGATTGTTGCACCGATATCCGCAACGGGATGGTCACCAGATTTTTATCCGCAGATTTACGCAGATCCTCTTCCGTCGCGGTAGTGTCCAGAATTTTTTGATGAGAAAAGATCTCCCGCAAAGAAGGCCAGGGACCCAATCGATTGCGCCATAAAAGCGCCGTCAGACGGCCGAGGTCAGGACTTTAAAACCGTTACATGCGGCAATCGTGCAGTGGCCAACTCAAACGTCAAAAACTCTTCCGCCACGCCAATACCCTCTGCATAGATCAAACGATCAACAAAACCCGGCTTGGCATTGGACAGCCGAGGCGTTTTCAACACCTCAGCCGCCGCACCGGTGCAGGTGATTCCATCCTCGGAAAGAAAGGATCGCAACAAATCAAGAGCCTTGTCTTTTGGAACTTTATAGTGATGTTGCAGAGCAAAATAGACTTCCGCGACAACCAGATCGCTGACAAACACACCGGCTCCGGATTCAATGCGGTCGGTTACAGCCGCGAGAGCCGTTTTTGCCTGCGCCGCTGGAATACCCGACAGCAACCTCATTACAACCGACGTGTCCAGTGCCGCGCTGCTCACGCCGTTCTCCCCTTGGCAATACTGCTCCGGACGCTCTCCATATCATGCCGCTCCACCTTCTCGGCATACGATCTGGCCGCCCCGAACCAGGCCGGTTCTGAAGCCTTTTTTTTCGCCCGATCCGGACTGTTCAGGGAAGACTCCACCCATCGTCGGTATAAAGCTACCGTCACCTCCCGGATCGTCCGTTGCTCCATAGCGCTTTTTGATTTAACTCGCTGGTACAGTGCATCTGGGATTTCAACCGTTGCTTTCATAGTTTTTATTAAACCGTATTCCTGTATTTATGTCAAAACTTTACATGTATTCAGGAAACGTTCTCTTGAAACGACGAAGAAACCGCAGCGCATCCCGGATGTCCTCCACCGGATGATCGCCGGTCTCGCGCTCGATGGTTAACCAGCCGTGATATCCATTGCTGCTCAACGCCGCCAGATAGGCATCCCACGGCACGTCGCCCTGCCCCAAAGGCACTTCCTCGAACAGCTGTCCGGTGCGGGCGACGAGCTGATCGAATCCGCCTTCGGCGAAGGCATCATAAACCTGCTCCGCATCGCATGGCTGCAAGTTGCGTCCGTCTTTGGCGTGGGTTGAGACAATGTATGGCGCCAAGGTGTGAACGGCCTGCACTGGATCGTCACGCACAACCATGACTAGATTGGCCGGGTCAAGATTAACGCCGATTCCCGGTTCGTTCATGTCATCCAGAAAGCTCCGCAGCGTTGTCGCGGGGTCCGGTCCTGTTTCAATTCCGAAACAGATGCCATGATCGTGAGCAAACCGTCCCAGCTGGCGGCAGGCGGACTGCATGACGGCATAGCGCGGATGTGAAGCGTCTTCCGGAATTACGCCGATGTGCCCCGTAATGACGTTCGTTCCCAGTCTGGATGCCAGCAGAACCATCTCTTTCAGCTTAGGGATTTTTGCGCGGTTTTCGTTCTGATCCTGCCAGCCGTGGCCGCCGAGCTCACCGATCAGCGAGGCGATCTCCAGTCCGGCATCGGCGCAACGCATTTTGATTTCGGAGGGTTCAGCAGATAA
>JBILEA010000358.1:0-2699 GCA_044352355.1 Pontiellaceae bacterium
CGCCTACAGCATGCTCACCTACTACGAACGTAGATGCGCCCGTATTCCCCACACGCCCCTGAACAGCATACCCCGCCCAATTGGTAAAGGAGGAGGTTGAGTTCTGTACCAAATCGCCGGTTGTCCGCTTGTTTGCGGAATTGTAAAACCCGAAATCAATTGCACCGGCCGCGCTGTACACGCTGCCAAACGTAGCATTAAAGGTCAGGGTGATTTTATTCCCTGTCGCCGCCAAGGTAAGAGGCGAAGCCGCCGGGGTCAAATAGGTGACAAGCGTCGATTGGCATTTCACGGGACTAAAGCCCACTTTAAGGCTCCCTGACTGTACCGTAGCAACCGCTCCAGTTGAGAGGAAATGCCAGGTCGTACCGGTTGTGCGGTCGCCATCGGAAAAATTGTCGAATAGATTCGTTACCACACCTGCACCGGATGAAAGCGCCATCATCAAACACACACCACCCAGCAACACTCTATTTAACCCATTCGATCGTCTAACTATATGTTTCATTTTCTTCTCCTTTTTTATCCAAATGCACCATGCACTCGGATCACTACTCTTCTTACATGCCCCTATTGTAGAAAAAAGGGCGCAAGCTTAAATGATAAAAACCGGCCATTACTATCTGCTTTTTTTAGACACCCAGTCCTCTTTCGGCATCAGCCGGAACATCAGCACTTACAGAACCCACAAGGATCGCAGACTTCCGGTTCACACTCACTTTAATATTATCCAATTTGAAATAACTGCCATCCGCGATGCCGGCATTTGAACCGAAAGCGATGGCATCAAAGGAATCGAAAGCGCCCGCGCAGTCTTCCGCGCTAAACGTGTTGGATCCGATCTGACCAAAGATGGCAACACCGCGTTCCGTACGGGTAATGGTGATGCAGTTCCCGGCATAAGATTTCCCGCCTATTAAGGAATTGCCGGCGACATCGGACGCAGCCAGATCAGCAACATTGGCTGCGTTGCCCGAAAACAGAGTGAAGGTTCCCCCGACACGCTCTTTCACCAGAATTGCACCAGACACGGTTTTTATATTACCAATGCGCGAGTAACAGGCGTAACCGGTCCAATCGCTAAATGCTGAGTTTTGACCGAGCAGCGCCGCTGAATCCTTCGTAAGACGCTTGCCGCCGGAATTAAAGATTCCAACGTTGAGACCATTGGCGGCACTGGCTCCCAATGTACCGAACGTGAGGTCGAAGCTCAGGGTCACTGAATCCCCGACGGCTAGCGTTACCGGAGAGTCTGGTTCAGTCAGATAAGCAGAAACCTCCACACCCTTCGACGGCTCACCGACGTTCACTTGCAGGCTGCCATCAAAAGCCGAAGCGCCCGCTCCGCTACCGTTGCCGCCGAAATACCAGGCGGCACTGGACGGCAAATTCTGAACGGCACGGTCTTTGATGCTGAAATCCTGATCCAGCAGCACACTGGATTGGGCAAAGACCGAACCCGCCAGCAAGGCCAGCATACTAATCCACAAAGCCCCGTTTGCTCCGAATCCCGCCCGCTGATATGAATTGATGTTTTCTCTCATTGCTCCTCCCTCTTTGGTTATGGATTACACCCTGCGCTTAACAGCCTGAATGCCGGGGCATTCCAGCCGATACGATAAAATAAAAAGGCTAAGTTTTTTTTCCTGCGTCGCCTGAGCCTGAGTCACCGTGATATTATCCAGAGTATAGTAACTGCCGTCATTGATCCCGGCGGTCGATCCCAGAACCAACGTATCAAACGAATAGAACGGAGTCGTGTTGTCGACAACACTGAACGCATTGCTGCCGCCCAGATTACCAGAGAGTATGACCCCGGTTGCCGTGCGTTCGATACTGAGGGTATAGCTATAGGAATTGCTGCTTATTTGAGAGTTGCCGGCAATCGTCGGAGTGGCCGTGGAAGTGAGGACGAAAGGAGAGACATTACCGCCTACAGCATGCTCACCTACTACGAACGTAGATGCGCCCGTATTCCCCACACGCCCCTGAACAGCATACCCCGCCCAATTGGTAAAGGAGGAGGTTGCGTTCTGTACCAAATCGCCGGTTGTCCGCTTGTTTGCGGAATTGAAAAATCCGAAATCGATTACCCCGGCCGCGCTGTACACGCTGCCAAACGTAACATCAAAGGTCAGGGTGATTTTATCCCCTGTCGCCGCCAAGGTAAGAGGCGAAGCCGCCGGGGTCAAATAGGTGACAAGCGTCGATTGGCATTTCACGGGACTAAAGTCCACTTTAAGGCTCCCTGACTGTACCGTAGCAACCGCTCCAGTTGAGAGGAAATGCCAGGTCGTACCGGTTGTGCGGTCGCCATCAGCAAAGTTGTCGTATAGATTCGTAGTAACAGCGGCGGATGAACAAAGCGTCATCAGCACGCACAGACCGCCCAGCAACAGGCCGCGCAGCCAGCGTACTTGTCTCCGGTAATTAATCAAATAACAGGATCTGTTTTCCCATGCCTTCATATTTTTTCTCCTCACTTTACGATTCACCGCGCAATTCAATTCATGTCACATAGCCTGAAAGTCATCTGTGCATATTTCAAAAATACAAATTGCTCATTGTGATCCGCTTTTTTTTGACACGTTGATAAAATTTATGCGCCGTCTGGACAGCTCAATCCCCTGATAATAAAAAACTTATTTACACGGATCGACTTTTGCCCCGGCCGGAGGAGGGACAGAACCGCTCAGCAA
>JBILEA010000359.1:0-2690 GCA_044352355.1 Pontiellaceae bacterium
TAGACTGAAAGCGGATTTCTGTAAATATTATAAATTGTATAGGGCGGCTCCAAATTTAGGGAAAAATCTTCCGTTTGACGCAGGGCGAAGCGTATAACCAACCGCATGAAGCAAAGAATTTTCAAAACGCTTGAGAAACGGATCAAGTACCGGTTTAAGAAAGTGGCTCTACTGGAGGCGGCGTTAACTCATCCGTCATTTCGCTATGAAAACGGCGCGGTCAGCGAGGATAATCAGCGTCTCGAGTTTCTGGGCGATGCCGTGCTCGGATTGCTGGCCGCCGATGCGCTGATGGCGCAACATGCGCAAGCCGCAGAGGGCGAGCTGACAAAGCTTAAGAGTGCCGTCACTTCGGGATCTGCGCTGGCGGCGAGGGCTCGTGTTCTCGGTCTGGGCGAACAGTTGCGTCTGGGCAAGGGAGAAACTGCCAGCGGCGGTGCAGACCGTGATTCTAATCTGGAAGATGCCTTGGAGGCTTTGCTCGGCGCTGTCTGGCTCGATGGCGGACTGAAAGCGGCCCGCAGGCTCTTTGAAAACCATATCTTCCAACTCTTGGAAAATGGGTCGACACTCATGAATAATCCAAAAGGGATGCTTCAGGAATATGCTCAGAAAAAGGGCTATCCGGTGCCTGATTATCAGGTGACCGAGGCAAGCGGGCCGGATCACGCCCGCCATTATTGCGTCGAGGTGACTGTTTCAACCTATGCGTTTCGCGGCGAAGGACCCAGCCGGCGTGAGGCTGAGAAAATGGCCGCAGAAAAGGCTGTGAGAAACATGATCAAATAGGTAATGTTTAAATCCAGTTCAATTTTGGGAGTTTAGAAATGAGTGCATTGAAGGTTAAAGACAATCTCTATTGGGTTGGCGTGCAGGATCATGATATCCGCGTGTTCGATATTGTAATGTTTACCGAGTACGGCACCAGCTACAACAGTTACATTCTTAAAACGAAAAATCACACGGTGCTGTTCGAAACCGTTAAACTGAAGTTCTTTGATCAGTTTATTAAAAATATTAAAGCGGTCTGCGATCCGGCGACGATTGATTATATTGTCATAGACCACACCGAGCCTGATCACGCCGGGTCGCTTGAAAGGTTGCTCGACTATGCTCCGAAAGCCAAAGTGCTCGGCTCCAATGTGGCATTGAGTTACCTGCGCGACATCTGTAACCGTGAAATTCCCGGCAAAGCGGTGGCTGACGATGAAATAATCGAAATCGACGACCTGCATCTTCAGTTCCTTTCTGTGCCGTTTCTGCACTGGCCGGATTCGATTTATACCTATATCCCGGAACTCAAAACACTGATCACCTGTGACTCGTTCGGCTGTCACTATGCCGATGACAAGGTTTTCAACGATCAGATTGAAGGCGATTTTGAGTCAGCCTATCGTTATTACTTCGACTGCATCATGGGGCCGTTCAAGTCGTATGTGCAGTATGCGCTGGAGCGTATTAAACCGCTGGCGATCGAAACAATCTGTTGCGGCCATGGGCCGGTTCTGCGTGCGAACATTCCGCATTATATCGATCTTTACGATCAGTGGAGTAAGCCGGCGAAGAAAGAAAAACGCAGCAAACCCAAAGTAGTCGCCGCGTTTGTCTCGGCTTATGGATACAGTGAACGGCTGGCACGCGAAATCAGCGCCGGGGTTCGCGACGTGATCGATGCGGATGTCAGTCTGCGCGACATGGTGACGGAAGATCACGATAAAGTGCTGGTGGAAATCAAAGAGGCCGACGGCTTTCTGCTTGGCACCTGTACCATCAACGGCGACGCACTGCCGCCGATTATGAATCTGGCAATGGGTCTTAATGGTATTACCGAAGGAGGCAAAGTCGCCGGCGTGTTCGGCAGTTACGGCTGGAGCGGCGAAGGCCCAGACCTGGTGATGAGCCGGCTGAGTCTGTTACGCATGAAAACCGTTGAACCGGCGTTCAAAACAATTTTCAACCCCGAGAACAAAGACAAGCTCGCTAAAGCCCGCAAATACGGACAGAAGTTTGGCAAGAAACTTCAGGAAGAGTGGGTAAAAATGAAAACAGACACAGCCGGAAAAACATACTGGAAGTGCACCGTTTGCGGTGAGGTATTCGAAGGGGCAATGCCGCCGCAGAACTGCCCGGTTTGCGGCGCAGGGCAGGAGGCGTTCATTGAGTACACGCCCGAAGTGGTCACCTTTCGTGACGATCGCGAAATGCGTGTCGCCATCATCGGTTCCGGCGCGGGCGGCCTCGCCGCCGCCGAAGCATTGCGCAAACGTAATGATAAAGCGCAGATTGACCTCTACACCCGTGAGGAGATCCTGCCGTATTACCGTCCGGTGCTCACCCGTGCGCTGGCCGACAAGGTCGAGGACACCGAGTACTTTATTCATCCGCAGAATTTTTACGAAAAGAACCGGATCAACCTGCATCTCGGCACGATAGTCGAAAGCCTGTCGCCGCACGACAAATCGTTCCGGCTGGCGGACGGCCAAACGGTGACGTACGACAAGCTGGTGCTGGCCACCGGCGCTTCCTGTTTTATTCCGCCGATTCAGGGCGCGAATCTGCCCGAGGTGGTGGCGCTGCGCGAAAAGACCGACTTTGACCGATTGAACGGATTACTTGAGGGCGGACCTAAAAGGGTGGCGATTGTCGGTGGCGGACTGCTCGGTCTCGAAACCGCTGATGCGCTCCATCGG
>JBILEA010000096.1:0-9462 GCA_044352355.1 Pontiellaceae bacterium
CTCTTTTCGGTCTCGGAGCAATCTACATGCTGCTTTTCTTCATCGCCATCCGGATGTTTAATCTGGTGAAAGATGAAGATGTCGCCGACTTCCGCGCGCTCGATATCAAAAAACTGAACTTTGTTTTTGATCTGCTTTCACCGCGAAAGGGCTGATTTATCGGTCACAGACTTGTCGAAAAAGCGGTTTGGTGGTTAACTCCGGAACCTATGTTAGCAAAACGAATTATACCTTGTCTGGATGTAACTGGCGGCCGCGTTGTCAAAGGCGTTAAATTCGTCGAACTGCGCGATGCCGGCGATCCCGTAGAGTGCGCCAAAGCCTACGAAGCACAGGGCGCAGACGAGCTGACCTTTCTCGACATCACTGCTTCCAGCGACGGGCGCGACACCATGGTCGATATCGTCCGCCGCGTTGCCGAGCAGGTTTTTATGCCGCTCACTGTCGGTGGCGGAATCCGCACTCCTGCCGATGTCCGCCGTATGCTCAACGCGGGTGCTGACAAAGTTTCTTTCAACACCGCTGCGATCAATAACCCTGATATTCTCAACACCTGTTCCGAGCAGTTTGGCAGCCAATGCACTGTGCTGGCGATCGACGCGCGGCGCAACGGCGACGGCACCTGGGGTGTTTTTACACATGGCGGACGCAATCCGACCAAGCTCGACGCAATTAAATGGGCCATTGAAGGTACACAGCGCGGTGCGGGCGAAATCCTGCTCACCAGCATGGATGCCGACGGCACCAAAAACGGCTACGATCTTGAACTCACTCGCGCTATTTCTGAATCGGTTGGCGTACCGGTTATCGCCTCCGGCGGTGCAGGAACTCTTGATCATCTGGTTGACGCTGTAACTGCGGGCAAAGCTGATGCCGTCCTCGCCGCCTCCATCTTTCACTTTGGTGAATTCACCATTCGCCAAGTCAAAGAATACATGCGCTCAAAAGGGGTGACGGTAAGACTGTAAGTTTGTGTGTGAACGGCTCGCATCTTGCGTATAAACGTCCCGGGATATAATTGAATGTAGAACGACCGGCCCGGTCGTTTTTCGCTTTGGTGGAGAGCGGAGAACGGAGAGGAGCAAGCGGGGACGCTTGCTCTACGTTGGCGGCACAAAAAAAGAGCACCGGGTTGCGGCGTTCTTTCAAAACACGCTATGTGCCGTAACGCAGTTACTTGCCGATCAGTGCGAGAAGAACCCCGGCGGCAACGGCGGAGCCGATCACCCCGGCAACGTTCGGGCCCATGGCGTGCATGAGCAGGAAGTTGTAGGGATTTGTTTCCTGGCCAACTTTATTGGAGACGCGTGCAGCCATCGGTACGGCGGATACACCGGCCGAGCCGATGAGCGGGTTGACTTTGTCTTTGCTGAATACGTTCATCAGTTTAGCCAGCAGGACGCCGCCAGCGGTTCCAATTGCAAAGGCAATCAGACCCAGTGCCAGAATGCCGAGCGTTTCCGCATTCAGGAATTTTTCAGCGGCCAATTTGGAGCCGACGGAAAGTCCCAGCATGATGGTAACGATGTTGATCAGCGCATTTTGAGCCGTGTCGGAGAGGCGGTCGGTCACCAGACTTTCCTTGAACAGGTTGCCCAGCATCAGGAAGCCGACGAGCGGGCAGGCGGACGGCAGGAACAAAATGCACAGGCCGAGCACAACCAGAGGGAAGACGATTTTTTCGATCTTGCCGACGTGGCGGAGCTGTTTCATTTCAATGGCGCGTTCCGCTTTAGTCGTCAGCAGACGCATGATCGGCGGCTGGATGATTGGTACGAGCGCCATGTAGGAATAGGCGGCTACGGCAATGGCTCCGAGCAGGTTCGGCGAGAGGCGGCTGGTCAGGAAGATGGCGGTCGGCCCGTCGGCTCCGCCGATGATGCCGATGGAGGCGGCATCGGACAGGTCGAAGTCAATCATTCCGTTGGTCCACTGAGTCAGAGCAAGCGCACCCATCAGGGCGAAGAAGATGCCAAGCTGTGCCGCGCCGCCGAGCAGGGCGGTCTTCGGGTTGGCAATTAGCGGACCAAAATCGGTCATTGCGCCGACACCGAGGAAAATGAGCAGCGGAAAAATACCGGACTGCACACCGACGGTATAGAAGTAATAAAGTGCACCGGCCGGCTGGCCGGGGATGCCTGCCTCGGCGATACCGGCAACCGGAATGTTTGTCAGGATGGCGCCGAAGCCGATCGGAATGAGGAGCAGGGGTTCGAAACCTTTGGCGATGGCCAGATAAATCAGCCCAAGACCGACCAGAATCATCACAAACTGGCCCGCACCTTCCGGCAGCAGGCCTTTGTGAACCACGCCTTGCGCGATGGCGGATGTCAGCGTTTCTTCCAGCATAGCGGTGTCGGCTCCGGCCTTTTTGGCCAGACCGATATATTTTTCCGCATTTTCGAAATGACCCGCACTGGTTTCCGCTTCGGCGGTTTGCAGGCAGGCGCTGAGAAATTCTGCTTTCTTTTCTTCCGGTGTGCGCGGATTGATGAACCGGTAGATGCCGGTTTCATGCCACAGTTTAACGAACCCTCCGCTGATGGAGATTTTCTGCTTCTCCGGCTGTTCTGCCGCAGGAGCCGACGCACAGACCGTCAGAACGGCCAGCACAATCCAGATCAATTGGTTTAAGTTTTTTCGCATGGCGTAAATTCCTTAGTTGATTGAGGCAAGGGCTTGTCCAGCGGTTACCTGATCGCCGATATTGACGGCGATGGAGGATACGGTTCCGGCGATGGACGACTTGATTTCCACTTCCATCTTCATGGCTTCGATGACCAGAAGAATTCCGCCTGAGCTGATATGCTCACCGACCTTGGCATTGATGCGCATGACTTTGCCCGGCATCGGAGCTTTGATGGCGATGGAATCGGCGGATTCCTGAGCTACTTTACTGCCGGCAGATGAGGACGGAGTAACGGTGACGCCGTCTTTAACGGTGATATCGTAGCTCTTGCCGTTGACGGTGGCTTTATCGCCTTTGACTTCAACCGCGTAAGATTGGCCGTTGACTGTGACGGTATATCCGCCAGCCGTATCTTTTTTAGGCTCTTCCTTTTTCGGTTCCTCTTTCATGCGCACACCGTTGACAACGGCTTTGCCGAGCAGGAAGTCGATCCCTTTCTGGCCGCAGGAGGCGGCGATGAAGATGTTTTCATCGGAAAGATCCGTGATTCCAGCATCAGTCAGCTGTTGCTTAATCGCGACAACGCTCTTTTTCGGGTCGGCATCATTGATTTCGAGTACTTTCTTAGTGGTCGGCTCCAGCTTGAGCTGTTCGGCGCAGATTTTAACGATTTCAGCATCCGGCGCGACCGGGGTCTTACCGAAGTAGCCGAGAACCATTTTGCCGTAGCCGTCGGCAATTTTTTTCCAGGGACCCATCATGACGTTGTTGAACGCCTGCTGGAAGTAGAACTGCGAAACCGGAGTCACCGATGTGCCGAATCCGCCAAGACGAACCACTTCGCCCATCGCTTTGATGACTTCGGGATAGCGGTTCATGACACCGTTATCGCGCATCATCTGCGTATTGGCAGTCAGCGCGCCGCCGGGCATGGGCGAGAAGGGGATGAGCGGTTCAACTTCTTTGGCTTCCGGCGGCAGGAAGTAGTCTTTCATGCACTCTTTGAAAACCTCTTCAGCTTCGCGTATTTTGTCGATATCGACATTCAGCGAAAACTCGGAGCCGCGCAAGGCGTGCCACATGCTGATCACGTCGGGCTGACAGGTTCCGCCGGAGGCGGGCGCCATGGAGCAGTCAACCTGATCGGCACCCGCGTTGATCGCTGCCAGATAGGTGGCGACGCAGGTTCCGGCGGTATCATGCGAGTGGAAAACAATTTTTGTTCCGGCCGGGAGCATTTTGCGGGCGCGTTTGATCGTTTCGTAAACTGTGGCTGGGGTGGCGGTACCGGAAGCATCTTTGAAGCAGACGCTGTCGTACGGAATGCCTGCATCAAGAATCTGCCGCAGCGTTTTTTCGTAGAAGTTCGCATCATGAGCGCCCTCGCAGCCGGGCGGCAGAGCCATCATGGAGACGACCACTTCATGCTTCAGTCCGGCATCGTGGATGCACTGTCCGGAATAGATCAGGTTATTGACATCGTTGAGGGCGTCAAAGTTGCGGATGGTGGTCATACCATGCTTTTTGAAGAGCTGGGCGTGCAGTTTGATGATGTCGCTGGACTGCGAGTCGAGGGCGACGACATTGACGCCGCGGGCCAATGTCTGAAGATTGGCGTCAGGGCCGGCGACTTTGCGGAAGGCGTCCATGGAGTCGAAGGCATTTTCATTGCAGTAGAAGAAGGGGGCCTGAAAACGTGCGCCTCCGCCTGCTTCAAAGTGAGTAATTCCTGCGGCCCTGGTTGCTTCGACGGCTGGCAGAAAATCTTTGGTGAATACGCGGGCACCGTAGACGGACTGGAAGCCGTCGCGGTAAGCAGTGATCATGGTTTCAATCTTTTTCATAATACTGGGGCTCCTTTAATTTAAATCATTTGGCGGGTGCGGGCTTTAACGGCGGCAATGGCGACGGCGATGGGGGCCAAGTCAATGCCGGCGGCGGGTTGAGGTTCCGGGTTGCGTTCGGCGAGTTTGATGAAGAACTTCGCTGACAGGTTCATAATGCTCACCATCAGTTGCAGGAATGCAAAAACAGTCACCATTCCGATGATTAATAAAACAAAGCCTTCTGCCATAGTTTTTCCTTTGTCTTTCGGTTTGAAAAAATTAGCCTGCTTTGTACGTAAACGATGGAATCAAAGCCAGCAAAACCGGTACAAAATTTTATATGAAATTCTATCTCCAGTGGTATGCGCGTCTCCCGTCCACCAACACGTTTCTGAAGGAACGACTGGCACTGGAAGGCCAGTTGCCATCCGGCACGGTAATCGCTGCGCGTGAGCAGACTCAGGGACGCGGACGGCGTGAGCGTGAGTGGATCTCTTCGTCTGGTGAAAATCTTACGTTTTCAGTTCTGTTGCGCGGAAAATATAACCCTCGTCATCTGCCGTCTGCGTCCATGGCCGCTGCGGTTGCTGTTGCTGAACTGCTTGAATCAGAAGGGTTGAAGCCCGCACTGAAATGGCCGAATGACGTGCTGGTGAACGGGAAAAAAATCTGCGGCATTCTTTCTGAAGGAATACCCGGCGGGGTCATCATCGGTATCGGTTTGAACGTCAATATGCAGAATGCGGAGCACATTGATCAGCCTGCCACATCTGTTTTGATGGAAGCGGGAAAACGGCGTGATGTGGATGAACTGCTTGGTAAATTGCTGAAACATCTATCCATCCGTCTCGACGAGTGGGCGCAGGGCGGGTTTTCCAATGTGCGGAAAAACTGGGAGTCTAAAATTCCAAACATCGGAAAACCCGTTACGGTGCGCGACGGTGACGTGATTCGTACCGGCACACTCGCAGGATTCGGTACCGACGGGGAACTTTTTTTGCGTGAAGACAACGAGAGTATCGTTTCGATATGGGCAGGCGATGTGTTTGTTTAGATGATGAATTTACCCTTTCAGCTTGTTTCAGGTTATCAGCCGACCGGCGACCAGCCGGATGCGATTGATGCGCTCTGTCGTGGATTGGAGGCGGAAAGCCGATTCCAATGTCTGGAAGGGGTGACCGGCTCAGGCAAAACCTTTACCGTAGCCAACGTCATTGCACGGCAGAACCGGCCCGCGCTGGTGATCTCTCACAACAAGACCTTGGCGGCGCAGCTTTACGCCGAACTGAAAAGCTTTTTTCCTCACAACGCGGTCGAATTTTTTATCAGCTATTACGACTATTATCAACCGGAAGCCTATCTTCCGCAGACCGACACGTTCATCGAAAAGGATGCCTCGATCAACAAGGAGATTGAACGGCTTCGGCTGGCGGCAACCGATAGTCTGCTCAGTCGTGATGATGTGATCATTGTCGCGTCGGTTTCCTGTATTTACGGCCTCGGATCGCCGGAAGATTATCGCGACATGGTGTTCTCGGCGCATGTCGGAGACCTTTGCGCCCGTGACGAGGTGCTGAAAAAGCTGGTCGCCATTCAGTACGAGCGCAATGACTACGAGCAGGTGCCCGGCACGTTCCGTGTGCGCGGCGACACGGTGGATATATTTCCGTCCTATGCACAGCACGGCATTCGTATCGCCTTTTTCGGCAGCGAAATCGAAAGCATCCGCCGGATCGATCCGCTGACCGCCGCCACCGAAGAAGAGCTGGAGCGGATCACCATTTCGCCGGCCAAGCATTTCGTGATGGCGGCGGAAAAAATCGAACCGGCGCTGGTGCGGATCAGGGCTGAGCTTGAAGAGCGGGTGAAGTGGTTTGAAGATCACGACAAACTGATTGAGGCGCAGCGCATCCGCATGCGAACAATGTACGACATCGAGATGTTCAAGGAGATCGGCTATTGCGGCGGCATTGAAAATTATTCCCGCCATCTCGGCGGTCGCGCGGCGGGTGACCGGCCCGCCTGTTTGATCGATTATTTTCCGAAGAATTTTCTAACGATCATCGACGAATCGCATGTGACATTGCCGCAAATTCGCGGAATGTCGAACGGCGACCGCGCCCGCAAAACGACTCTGGTCGAACACGGATTCCGTCTACCGTCGGCGCTTGATAACCGTCCGCTCGAATTCGATGAATTTCTCACTATTACCGGTCCGATGCTTTTCGCCACCGCCACGCCGGGGCCGTTTGAATTGGAGCATAGCGGCAAAACCGTTGAGCAGGTAATTCGCCCGACCGGAATTGTCGATCCGCCGGTCGAGGTGCGTCCGCTCAAGGGGCAGATCGACGATGTGATGGAGGAAATCCGTTCCCGTGCCGAGCGCGGCGAACGGACGCTGGTAACGACGCTGACCAAACGTACGTCCGAAGACCTGACCGACTATTTGAAGAAGGTTGGTCTGCGCGTTGAATATCTTCACTCCGAAGTCGATGCCATCGAACGTGTCGAAATTCTGCGCGGACTGCGCAAAGCGGAGTTCGACTGCCTGATCGGCATCAACCTGCTGCGCGAAGGACTTGATCTGCCGGAAGTTTCACTGGTGGCGATTCTGGATGCCGATAAAGAGGGTTTCCTGCGTTCGGAAACTGCGCTGATTCAAACGGCAGGCCGTGCCGCCCGCCATATCGACGGCAAGGTAATCATGTATGCCGATAAAATTACCGGCTCGATGCGCCGGATGATCGATATTACGGATCGCCGCCGCAAAAAGCAGGCTGCTTATAATACCGAACACGGACTTACCCCGCAGGCGATTCAAAGCCGGATTCAGGACAGTCTGGGACATCTCAAGAAGGATGCTGAGGAACTCGAAGAAAGCATCGTGCGTGAAACCGGCGAAGATTATGACGTCAACCAGACGATTCGTGAAATCGAACAGGAAATGATTGAAGCCTCCGGCAAACTCGAATTCGAACGTGCCGCGCTTCTGCGCGACCAGCTCTATGAGCTGAAGGCTTCTACGGAACCGCTGAAACCGGTTCAAATGGGGAAAGTGCGGTATGCCGGGCGGAAGATGAGGAAGAAACGTAATACGTAACGAGTAATGCGTAATTTAGACGGATCCAGAAGCGCCAGCTCCGCGTCTTTTTTGGAGTGCGGCGGCAAGTGCAACGCGACGCCGCTTTTCATCTTTTGTAGCCGGAGACGATTTGTTCCGCCATTAGCCTTCGGTATGATGGCGGATGGCTCCGGGAAATAGTTCCCGCAGTTCGATGAAACTTGGCTTTTTCCTTTTAATCATCGTCTGCGCTGGAATGATGCAGCGTTTCAGATTTTTTGACCCTATTTAGTTAAAACGAATTAGGTGTTATGAATTTGCGTGTTTGAACATTTGACAACCGGATGAAAAACGCTATTCTGTGCCGCTCATTTAAAAAACAATTTTCAGGAGAAGACCTATGACCATGCATTCCAGTTTGAAAAATGCCGCTAAAATATCAATTCGCCGTAACGTTCTGAAGCGTTTTGAGCGCGTCGATCTGCTCAAGGCCGAAGGGCGTTGGAAAGATGGCGACCGTGGATTCGGTCTGGTTAAGACCAAACCCGCTGAGTAAGCCTCATTGACCTTATTTGGGTAAGGCCCCGGTACCGCCGGGGCTTTTTTATTTTAACCGCTAATGGACGGGCGCGAATGGGAATTCCTTTTCTGAATCATTAGCGTATATTCGCGTTAATTCGCGGTTGGTAATAATGATTAGATTACAAAAATATCTGGCGGAGTGCGGGGTGGCGAGTCGCCGCGCCTGCGAAAAGCTTATCACGGATGGGCTGGTTGCAATTGATGGCGTGATTGTGACGGAACTCGGCACTAAGGTTGATCCGGCTGTCCAGAAGGTCACCTGTGATGGCAGGCCGGTCCAGCTGGATCAAAAAGTCTGGATTATGCTCAATAAGCCGGTCGGGGTGATCTGCACGTCCGATGACCCCGAAGGCCGCGAGCGGGTGATTGATATGTTTTCTGATTTGCCGGGCCGCGTTTATACGGTCGGACGTCTCGATGTCATGAGCGAAGGACTCTTGCTTGTCACGAACGACGGGGATCTGGCGCACCGTTTGATGCATCCGCGCCACCATATTGAGAAAAAGTATCAGGTTTGGGTCGATCGCGAACTGACACCGGAAGAAATCGACCGGATGCTCAAAGGGCTTAATTGTCGTGGCGAGAGTTTACGTGCGCTCCGCGTGGAGCCTTTGCGGCGTATGCCTGAGGATAAAATCGGCTACACGCTGACGCTGGGAGAAGGGCGCAATCGTCACATCCGGCGCATGATGGAGGCGCTTGACTGCAAGGTGGTGCGCCTCGTGCGTGTATCGGTCGGTCCGCTTCGTCTTGAAAAACTCCGTACCGGCGAACACCGGGAACTGGCACCTTCAGAAGTTCAGCAACTCCGTAAAGCGGTCGGATTGGTCTAAAAGTGATGCGTTGATATCACATTTCATGATGCTATGATGTCTTCATGAGAACGACATTGGCGATTGATGATGATGTGTTGAGCAGGGCGAAAGCTGTCGCTGCCGGTTTGAATGTGCCGTTCCGCCGGGTAATCAATGAGGCTCTTCGCGCCGGTCTGGATGTGGTGGCGGAGCCCGGCCCGCAAAAACCTTATACAACCAAGCCTCACAAAATGGGTCTGCGAGCTGGCAGGAATTTGGATAATATTCAGGAGCTTCTCGCCCAGACGGAAGGCGAGGATTTCCGGTGATTTTAGTGGATGCCCATTTGGCCGCTCTGGCCATGGAATACGGTTGCAAGCTGATGTCAACGGATGCTGACTTTGCCCGCTTTCCTCGCCTTAAGTGGGAAAATCCCTTGGGCCGCTAGAGCACCTTGAGTGTGCTTTGAAAGGCGAGGCCGCTTCCTTTGATGCTGGCGGGTGAGCCGAGTACGGAGGTAACGGCTTTTTCCATGCTGAGGAAGTCGGCAAATTTTTTGAAATCTTCTGC
>JBILEA010000361.1:0-2684 GCA_044352355.1 Pontiellaceae bacterium
TAAAACGAAGCGCATCCAGACTTCCTGACCCAAGCTTGGATCGCGAGGTGCGGTGACGCCGAGGTCGCCAGACCTGTGCCTTGACACCATCCCGACTTTTAAATACACACTTCACCCTGCTTTTCAGCCCAATGTGCAAAAACCAGCAAGAAAACCTTATGAACACTAAAGCCAAGATTATTTATACGATCACCGACGAAGCTCCGGCTCTGGCCACGCAATCCCTGCTTCCAATCATTGGAGCGTTCACCGCCGCAGCCGGTGTGACTGTTGAACCCCGCGATATTTCTCTGGCAGGCCGTATCCTCGCCGTCTTTCCTGATTTTCTGACCGAAGCACAGCGCGTTCCCGACGCCCTCGCCGAACTGGGCGCACTGACCCTGCAGCCGGACGCTAACATCATCAAGCTGCCGAATATCTCTGCTTCCATGCCGCAACTGAAAGCCGCCATCGCCGAACTTCAGGCTAAAGGCTTTAAACTTCCCGACTATCCAGAATCGCCCGCCACCGAAGACGAGAAAAAGATCAAAGCACGCTACGACAAAATCAAGGGCAGTGCGGTAAATCCGGTGCTTCGCGAAGGCAACTCCGACCGCCGCTGTGCCGCCGCCGTGAAGCAGTATGCCAAAAACAATCCGCACCGCATGGGAGCGTGGTCCGCCGAGTCCAAATCAACCGTCTCCAGCATGCCCGCCAACGATTTCTACGGAAACGAACGGTCGGTGACCGTTCCAAACGAAACAACGGTAAACATTGAGCTGATCGCGAATGACGGCAACGCCATCGTGCTGAAAGACAATCTCACGCTTCAGGCCGGTGAAATCCTCGACGGCACGTTCATGAGCGCCAGAGCGCTGGAAACTTTCCTGACCGAACAGATTGCCGCGACCAGGAAGGCAGACATCCTTTTCTCTCTGCACATGAAGGCCACCATGATGAAGATCTCCGACCCGATCATCTTCGGCCACGCTGTAAAGGTCTTCTTTAAGTCGGTTTTTGAAAAACATGCGGACACCCTCAAAATGCTTGGCGTCGATCCAAACAACGGACTGGGAGACCTTTACGCCAAAATCGCCGCCCTGCCCGCCGCTAAAAAGACTGAGATCGAAGCGGATATCGCCATCGTTTATGCCTCCGCGCCGGACATCGCCATGGTCGACTCCGACAAAGGGATCACCAACCTGCATGTACCGAGCGACATCATCGTCGATGCCTCCATGCCGGCCGCCATCCGCACCTCCGGCCAGATGTGGAACAAAGCAGGCAAACAGCAGGACACCAACTTCATCATCCCCGACCGCTGCTACTCCGGCATCTATGCCGAAACCATCGCTTTCTGCAAAAAGCACGGAGCATTCGATCCCCGCACAATGGGCAGCGTTCCGAACGTCGGACTCATGGCACAGGCCGCCGAGGAATACGGCTCACACAACAAGACGTTCGAAATTCCAATGTCTGGAAAAGTCCGCGTCACCGACGCCGGCGGCAACGTCCTGTTCGAACATACCGTTGAAAAAGGCGACATCTGGCGCGCCTGCCAGACCAAAGACGCACCGGTCCGCGACTGGGTTAAGCTGGCCGTCACCCGCGCCCGCGCTACCGGCACTCCGGCCGTCTTCTGGCTCGATAAAAACCGCGCTCACGACGCGCAGATTATCGCCAAGGTCAAAAACTATCTCAACGACCACGACACCAGCGGGCTGGATATTCAGATTCTTCCGCCGGTCGAAGCCACCCGCCTGTCGCTCGAACGGGCGAAGACCGGTAAAGACACCATCTCCGTCACCGGCAACGTCCTGCGCGACTACCTGACCGACCTTTTCCCGATTCTGGAACTCGGCACCAGCGCCAAAATGCTCTCCATCGTTCCGCTGATGAACGGCGGCGGCATGTTTGAAACCGGCGCAGGCGGCTCCGCCCCGAAGCACGTCCAGCAGTTCGTAAAAGAAAACTATCTGCGCTGGGATTCGCTGGGCGAATTCCTCGCCCTCGGCGTATCGCTCGAACACCTCGCTGCGGTATTCAAGAATCCGAAAGCACAGGTACTGGCCGACACGCTCGACGCCGCCAACGCAAAGTTTTTACAGGAAGACAAATCGCCGGCGCGCAAAGTCGGCGAACTCGACAACCGCGGAAGCCACTTCTACCTCACGCTCTACTGGGCCGAAGCACTCGCCGCGCAGAATAAAGATGCAGAACTCAAAGCCCGCTTTGCGCCGCTTGCCAAAGCGCTAGCCGAGAACGAAGCGAAGATCATCGCGGAACTGACCGCTGTTCAAGGCAAGCCGGTCGACATCGGCGGCTACTACCGCCCGGACGAAAAACTGGTTGAAGCCGTCATGCGCCCGAGCCAGACCTTCAATGCGGCATTGGCCGCATTGTAAAAAAAATCTGGAGCGCGGGGGCAAGCGACTCGTCCGCCGAAGGAGGAAGCGCGACACCGCTTTTTCACACTCGCCTCAGAAAGCGCCGTCGCCCGTTGGTTGCCGGCGCACTCCAAAATCTAATAAAAAAAATCTGGAGTGCGGGGGCAAGCGAAGCGCGACACCGCTTTTTCACACTCACCGCAGAAAGCGCCGTTAACTGGAGCGGCGGATCAGCCACAGTCCGATAAACTGTGCAGCAATCAGCGGTATCCAGAGAATCAGGTTCGGATGAAGCAACGGATAGTCTGCCAGCGCTTT
>JBILEA010000362.1:0-2672 GCA_044352355.1 Pontiellaceae bacterium
ACCCCCGCCGCCGCCGGTCGCAGCCGGCATTTCCGGCAAGACAAGCCGCAGTTCTTGCTCCATATAACGGTTCCAATCATACACAATTTTAGGTGGCAGCCCTTTCGCGGCACGCGCTGCATTTTCGGCCATAAGCGCCTGCGTGGCTTTTTCATTCACGGCTTTTAATTTGGCGCGGTATTCCGCCATTTTATTCTCGTCCCGTTCGCCAGGAGCCGAACCGGATTGCCGGGCGGCGTACCGTCCAAACCCGCCGCACAATACAAAAATAGTATCGGACGTCTGTTCCATCGCCGCCTGAACCGCTTGCAACCAGTACCGGACTCTGCCACCCAGCTCAGACTGGTATGAAAACGATGAACGATACCCCGACGCAACCTGCCCAACCTGGTTTGGATCACTGTTGATCGGCTCTAGCCACATTTTTAGCGCATCCCGGTTTGCCTGCGTAGCAGGAACCGGTAGCGGACGGAACATAGCCACGTTATTGTCATTATAAACCAGCACGTTGAACAGCGTAGCCGCAGGCATTTCATCAACCAGTTGATGAATTTTGTCTTTAGCAAATTTGTAGGTATAATATCCCCCCTTGGCATCTTCCATCATTTGTTTTGAGGCATCCAAAATGAACACCATTTTTTCGCCACTGGAGCGGGTACCAAAAAAATTAACCCCCACCACGCCAAAATCCAGTCCGCCAGGCATGCTTTGACTGCTCAAATTTAATGAATCAACGAGATTCCCGGCGGCCTCAAATTTCAGCTCCGGAAGCCCCGTCGCCGGAAACGCAAACGGGCGTTCCGTCGCGCTAACCATGCGCGTCGCCAGCTTCGGTTTCTCACCCTTCCTCTGCAATTCATCAATCTTCACTGGCAATTGCGCCGCCCGATCGATGAGTTTGGGCCGTTCAATTTTTTGGCTCTTAAACACCGTTGCCGGTTCATGAACAACACGCCAGATCACCAAAGAACCTGCAAAAGTTAGTAACAACAAATGGATCCCGATGCTGAGTGCGGCGGCTTCCACCGCGCAAACTCGCACCTTGCGAGTCATCGCCCGAACAGGGCTTTCCACCCGATTCAAACGGCTCAACCACGTTTTAATTTTGCTTCCCACAATCCAACATTGCCTTTTAACGCGGCAAAAAACCAGTTTCTTATCCGATTCGGGACGGAGCATGAATCAAGAACAGCCGTTGCACACGCCCTTCCATTTGTGCATAATGCCGGCCCTATGAAAAAGATACTCCTGCTCCTTCTTTTAGTCGTTCCGGTGCTTTTTGCACAGACGAACGAAACTCTTACACCGCGCACAACGAACGGTCCGCTGGTTACCGCTGTCGATGGCTACGCTGCACGCGTGAACAGCACGATCATCACCTATGGCGAAGTGCGCGAAAGCGTCGGCCCCTACCTGCAACAACTCTCGCGTAAATACAAAGGCAAAGAACTCGCCGAGCGTATACAGGCCGCCTACATCGATGCCCGCGAATCACTGATCGAGGAAGCGCTGCTCAAGGCCGAAACGAAAACGCTGGGCGTTTCCCTGCCCGAAAAAGTGATCGACGACGAAATTAACCGCCTCATCCGCGAACGTTTTAATAACGACCGGGCCCTCCTTTCCCGCGCCTTGGCGGACCGCCGCATGACCTTCGAAGAATGGAAACAGGAAGTAACTGATCAGGTCACCGTACGCGTTTTCTACAGCCAGGAAGTCAATCGCCGCGCCAACGTACCGGCACAAGCTGTACAAGCCGAATATGAACGCACCAAAGCAGACTATTTCATCCCCTTCCGGGTCAAATACCGCTTCATCCTGATCAACAAAGGCAAAACCGAAGAAGACCGGGCCGCTAAGCGCAAGCAGGCTGAAGACACCCTGAAAAAACTGCGCAGCGGAGCCGATTTTATGGCCATCGCCAAAGAAGTTTCAGAAGGCGATGTGGATGATGCGCCATGGAGAAACCCCGCCGATATTCGCGAAGAGCTCCGCCCCGCTTTGCTGAAAACACCCGCCGGACAGATTACGGACCTCATTGAAACCAGCGGCGAATTTTACATCATCAAAATCGAGGAACGTCGCGAAGAAGGCTACACGCCCTTCGAAGCCCTGCAAAAAACCATTGAAGCTAAACTGCTCAACGCCGAAAAAGACCGCTTGCACGACGCCCTGATCGAACGCCTTACCACCAAGCACTTTATTGAACGATACTAAAACGTAACGAGTAATGCGTAATGCGTAACTTCAGAAATTAGAATACACGTAATTCATGATTGTACCTCAAACTCCATCCTGCAACGCACTGCTCACACCCCAGATCGATACTTATTATGAAACTCCGCATCGGCATAACCTGCGGTGACGTTAACGGCATCGGCCCCGAAGTCGTCCGAAAAGCCCTTGCTTCCAACTATTGGAATCCCGGCGTGGAGTTTTTTTTCATCGGCCCAAAACAGGTTTTTGATGTTTCTGACCGCTGGACGATCCCGTTCGGCGGCGAACTGACGCCGGGAAAAATTACCGCCGCCGCCTCCAAAACTGCCGTCGCCGCCATTGAGCGCGCCGTGCGCGGCTGCCTCGACGGCGAACTCGACGCAATGGTCACCGCGCCCATTTGTAAAGAAGGGCTCAAACTCGCCGGCGTCAATTATCCCGGCCACACCGAAATGATT
>JBILEA010000363.1:0-2671 GCA_044352355.1 Pontiellaceae bacterium
ATCGGCACGGAAGTGATGTCTGAAACCATTCAACTGCTGAATGCGGTGTCGGCAAAGTGCGGATTCAAGCTGGAATACAACGAACAGGCCGCCGGCGGAGCCGCGATCGACAAGTACAATGATCCGATGCCCGACCACGTTATCGCCGCCTGTAAAGCCTCCGATGCGACGTTGCTGGGCGCCATGGGCGGCCCGAAGTGGGACCACCTGACCGGCGCGTTGCGTCCGGAGTCCGGCCTGCTGAAAATCCGTAAAGAACTGGGTGTATTTGCTAACCTGCGCCCGGTTTCAGTTCCTGCGGCACTGGCAGACTCCTCCCCTCTCCGCCCGGAAGCCGTAACCGGTGTCGATCTGCTGACCGTGCGCGAACTGATCGGCTGCATTTATTTCGGCCAGCCGACCGGCAATGACGGCTTTGAAGCCTTCAACACCATGCGCTACACCGTTCCGGAAATTGAACGGGTTGCCCGCGTGGCATTTGAATGGGCGCGCAAACGCCGCAACAAGGTTACCTCCGTGGACAAAGCCAACGTGCTGACCGTCTCCCGCCTGTGGCGCGACACCGTCAAGCGCGTGCACGAAACAGAATTCCCTGATGTTGAGCTCAACCACATGTACATCGACAACGCGACGATGCAGGTCGTTCTGAATCCTCGCCAGTTCGACGTAATCCTGACCGGCAATATTTTCGGCGACATTCTTTCCGATACGACCGCCACACTCGGCGGCTCGCTCGGCCTTCTGCCGTCCGCCAGCCTCGGCGAAAAATACGGCCTGTTCGAACCGATTCACGGGTCAGCGCCGGATATCGCCGGCCAGGGCAAAGCCAATCCGGTCGCGATGATGCTGTCGTCTGCCATGATGCTCGACTTCCTCGGCGAGGCTAAAGCCGCCGCCGCGATCCGTAAAGGTTACGAATCGGCACTGGCGCAGAATTACCGTACCGCCGACCTGTGGCGCGAAGGATATAAAAAAGCTTCGACCTCGGAAATGGGCCGTGTGATTCGCGAAGAGACATTAAAAGCCCTATAGCCGGACTTAGCGGGGAACACTTCCCTGCTGCGGCATAGAGGATGAATCGGTGCTCTGCCGCATAAGCAGCGGTACAAAAAGCATTAGCAGCAGGAATCCGACCACCAGCGCTATGATGATTTCAAGGCGCTGGGCGCGCTGAAACCTCCAGAACCGAAATCGGGCAATCCAGTCAAGCACCGGGCTGTCGGAGCGCATTTCGAGCTGATTCGTTTTGGGGCTGAAACTTTCTTTCAGCAGCCCTTTCCCGTCAAAGATATGCCGCCAGGATTTCAGCGGAAGCGAGACGGTTACCAGTCCGGCGGTCGGTAGATCAGCATAATTTTCATCAGTCAAATAGCGCAGAAATTCACTGATTCCAGGATTGTGTCCGACGAGCACAGCCGTACTGCATAGATCGTCGAGTCCGCGTACAACGGCGAGCAGGCCGTCGACGCCCGCCTCATAAATGCGGGCGTCCGTTTGAACCGGCAAACGGAGTTCTGCAGCAAAAAATTCAGCCGTAGAGAGCGCACGGACAGCCGGACTACTGATCAGGGCATCCGCCCGGACCCCGGAATCCGCCAGCCGTTTTGCTATGAAGTCTGCGTCGCGCCCGCCGCGCCGGTTAAGCGGGCGGTCAAAATCATTTAATACCGGATCACCTTTATCCGACTCGGCATGGCGCACTAGAATCAGGGTTTTCATCGTATATTCCGTACTGCGTATTCCGTATTACACATATTGTACTACTATCCGCAGATTTTCGCAGATGGACGCAGATTAAAAATGAACGGCCCTCTCATCTGCGATAATCGGCGTTCATCTGCGGATATTTTTTCGTTTGCGGCTTTTCCGCGCAGGGCGCTCCGATTCCCGATTACGCAGTACGAATTACGTAATACGTCTCACTTCACGATTGCCCCGCTGGCGGGCAGATCGCCGTCAACCGTAATCAGTTTGAGCTGATCGCCGATGGAGGCGCACAACAACATGCCTTGCGACTCGACGCCGCGGATTTTAGCGGGTTTGAGGTTGGCGACAATGACGATGGTTTTGCCGACAACCTGTTCCGGCGTGTAGTGCAACGCAATACCTGCGACCAGCTGACGATTTTCTTCACCAACTTCAATCTGAAGCTTGAGCAGTTTGTCGGCCCCTTCCACCTTTTCGGCGGCGAGCACCTTGGCGGTACGCAGCTTGACGTTCATGACTTCATCATAGGTAATGACGCCTTCGACTTTTACGGGTTCTGTAGTCATAGCAGGAGCTTTCTTCTGATTCTGAACGAGGCTGGAAGCCTCGTCTACTTTTTCAACTTCGACACGCGGGAAGAGGATGCCGGGATTACCGACCGTGATTCCGGCCTTGATGACGCCAAACGTATTCAACAGCTTCGGATCAGGTTTGCCGAGATCGAAAGCGGCACGCAGCACGCTCATTTTTTCCGGCATAACCGGATAGAGCAAAGCGGCACAGACACGCAGGCTTTCGGCGGCGAGAGCCAGCGTGACGCCAACTTCTTCCGTTTTACCCTCTTTGGCCTGTGTCCATGGCTGTTTGATTTCAAAATACTGATTCACTTTTCGCACAGCGATCAATACGGCGTTGAGACCCCCATTGAGTCGCATGGTATCAATGGAGCTCTCCATTTCGGTGA
>JBILEA010000097.1:0-9377 GCA_044352355.1 Pontiellaceae bacterium
TCTTCACTCTCTTGTTCATCCTGTAAATCCTGTCAACCCACCCCCTTTAAATTCCGCAATTAAAACCCTCTTCCGATTCGCGCAGTTTCGTGTACATTCGCGGTAGCCACTATGAAAAACCGGATTTCCCATCCCTACACCCCGTTTTCAGCGATTGAAAAAGGCTTCCCGAATATCGTGCGCGGCGAAGGGATTTATTTATTCGACGACCAAGGTCGCCGGTATGTCGATATTGTATCGAGCTGGTGGGCCTGCGCGCTGGGTCACAGTCATCCAAAAGTCGTTGCGGCAATTCAAAAACAGGTCGCCGTCTTGCAGCACAGCATTACCGGAAGCCTGACGCATCCGGGCGTACTGGAGCTGGCTGACCGGCTGGCCGGACTGATGCCGACACCCGACCGCCATTCGGTCTTCGCCAGCGACGGGTGTAGCGCGGTCGAGGCCGCGTTAAAGATTGCCATTCAGTATTGGTGTAATATCGGCCAGCCGGAAAAATTTTGGATCATCGGCATGGATCAAGGCTATCACGGCGATTCGCTCGGCGCGCTCGGCGCTGGGTTCGTAGACGGGTTTCACAAGCCGTTTGCGCGCGCAGTTACACACCACGCCAAACTCCCCTTCCCTGTTCCGACGGAATCCGATCCCGACGGTTTCGAACCGTCGCGCAAGGTGATCGAGAAACACGCTGGCAAACTGGCCGCCGTAATTGTCGAACCGCTCTGCCTCGGTTCCGCCGGTATGAAAATCTATCCGGCGGGCTATCTCACCAAACTGGCGGACTGCTGCGCCGCAAACCGAGTGCTGTTGATCATCGATGAAATCGCCATGGGATTCGGGCGCACCGGCAAACGTTTTGCGTTCAATCATGCAGGTATTGATCCGGATATGGTCTGTATCGGCAAGGCGCTGACCGCAGGCTATATGCCGCTGAGCGCGTGCATCGTTAAAGACAAAATTTACAGTACCTTCAGCGACACCCCCGCAGACCATACGTTCTACCACGGCAACACGTTTGCCGGACATCCGATCGGCTGCGCCGCCGCTCTGGCGGCACTGGATATTTATGAGGCCGAAGATACCGTCGCCCGCGCCGCTGTGCTGGCGGAAAAAATGAAACAGTGGATGCTGCCCATGGCGCAACTGGCTTGCGTGAGAGAGTTGCGGTTCCTTGGCATGATCGGGGTCGTCGAGCTTAAGCCGGAATTACGCGCACAGGTTGCTGCCATCAAACAGAAGCTTTTCGAACGGGGCTATTTATTCCGTCCACTGGGAACTGTTTTTTATCTCATGCCCCCACTGACCATTAGCGAAACAGAGTTAAAAGCTGCGATTGACGCACTGAATCAGAGCCTCCATGATGTCGCACTATGTCTACCCCATACCTCCATTTAATGCTTTCCGTCTGCACCGGCGCCCTATGTTTGCAGGCGGAAGAGCCGTCCACCAATATTCCGCCGATTGTGGTGACGGCAGCGGCGCAAACAGCCGAAAACGCGGCGATCCACGAAGTACTGCGCGCCGAACCGGGCGTGGTGCTCAATTCACAGGGCGGCTCGCAAAACGATCTTTCCATCCGCGGCAGTTCCTTTAGCGGTGCCGGCCTTGCGCTTGGCGGAATGACATTACGCAATCCGCAGACCGAGCATTTTAATGCCGAACTGCCGCTGCCGGCGGCCATGCTGTCGCGCCCGAAAATTCTAACCGGGCTCGACAATCAGGGAGGACATCTAACAGGTACCGCCGGATTTGACCTCCTTCCAATCACTGGAAAAAAGCAGGTGGAGACCGGCTTTGGATCGGATCATCGCGACTGGCAAAGCCTGCTGGTGCAGCAGATGCTCACCGACCAACTCGGACTCGGCGTGTTCGGCGGACGGGAATCGGCTGAGGGCGTGGACTATAAAGATAACGACTACGACCGGGAATACGTCGGCGGTCACATGCAGTACCGTGAAGACGACGTGCAGGTAGACACGCTGGTCGCGCATCAGAAAAAAGAATTCGGCGCGCGCGGTTATTACGGGGCCCCGGCCACGTGGGGCCCGCCTTCTGAAAAAACCAAAGATACGCTCGTCTACCTCGCCGCCCGTAAAGGCAATCTGAACGCCGATTACCTGCGCGGCGGTGTGTCGTGGCACGAATTTAACGATGACTACGCGGTTCCGAATGGAACCTATTGGAACCGTCACCGCTCACGAATCAGTTCGGTCTTTTTTGACGGCCGCACGCTGGAAGTGAACGGCTGGGCTCTCGGCTGGCGAGCCGATGCAGATGAGGAACGGATTACTAGCACGGGATATGATGCATTCAACCCGCCCCCCTGGGGGCTAGGAAATCATAGTCGCTCTCACGGCGGCGTTTCGCTCCTGCCGCAATGGCAGGGCGACCGGCTAAAAATCACGGCGGGAATGCGCAGCGAGTTTTTCACCGGCGAATCGCCTTATTATTTACCGCAGGCGGGTGCCGAATATCTGCTTTCCGATAATCTGACCGCCTTTGCCACCTACACCGAAACCGTGCGCCTGCCCTCTTACACCGAATTAAACTACAACTCGCCCGGCAGCCTCGGTAATAACGGTCTTCAGCCGCAAACCGAGCAGCAGACCGAGTTCGGATTTAAAGGCACACCGTCAGAACACACCGACTGGAAAGTCGCCGTCTTTCACCGCCGCTCGCATAACACGGTGGACTGGATGAAGGCCACCCCGGCGGCCCGCTGGACCGCCACGGATCTAGGCGAACTGGATGTGTACGGTACCGAAACCAGATTCGGCTGGTATCCAACAAAAACAGTCGAAATGCAATTCGCCTACACCTGGATTTATAAAGACCTTCAGCCGGAAGATTTCAATCAGTACGCCTCGCGCTACGCGCTCGATTATCCGGAACACCTCGCGCAAGTCTCATTGCTCTGGCGTCCGGTCAAGCCGATTGAAATCGGCACCGTACAGTCGCTCCGGCTTCAAAGTGATAACGAGGTGCGCCAGGGCGGAAACTTCGGAGCCGACAGCTCGTTCGTCGTGCGCTTCACTCCACCCAAGGCCGATTACGCCACATTCTCCCTTTTGCTGAACAACGCCTGGGATGACAACTTCCAATCATTCCCCGGACAGCGCCCGCCTGAACGCTTTGCTGGCGTATCCCTCACACTGACTTGGTAACCTCAGCCTCTTTCCAGCTTACGGTGGGCGGTCATCAACTCGCCAATCTGTTTACAAAATCATGGACGGCAAAATCATTTTTCCGCCTCGACGGATCTGCCGAAGGCACGACAACTGCCAATACAAAAGCGCAGATCAGAATAATTAAAAACTGCCCCGTTAGAACATTATTCTGTCCTCAATCATTCTGATAAATCTCCCCATTTACAGTCAGGAAATTCTCTCCAGCTTGCGGCGGGCGGCCATCAGCTCGCCAGGGTTGGTGAGCGAGACGATCTGAACGTACTCCACTTTCCGTTTTTCAAGTTCGCTCATAATTCGCCCCCTTCACTCCGCAAGGTCATACTGTTGCGGGCGATAGCAATCGCCTTGTGATATTTATCCAGCAAGACCGCTTTAGACGGCAGAATGGTAAAGTAGTCGGCCACTTTGATATTGCTCTTGTGCAACTGCAGCAACTCGACATGCTCCGGATTCTTCCCCGCACACAAAATCAGTCCGATGGGCGGATTCTCACCCTCGACTGATTCGTGTTTTTCGAGCCACGCCAGATACAGCTCCATCTGGCCTTTATAGGCGGCATCAAACTCGCCGAGCTTCAAATCAATTGCAATAAGCGCCTTAAGCCGACGGTGATAAAAAAGCAGATCCAGGTAATAGTCGCGGCTGTCAATCGGGATACGCTTCTGCCGGGCCATAAAGGCAAAGTCACTGCCCAGCTCAGTAATGAACCGCTGCAACTCCGCAGTAATTGCCGACTCCAGATCTTTCTCTGAGTAGCTGTCCTTCAGATCAAGGAAATCCAGAAAATACGGGTCGCGGAACACCAAGTCGGGAGTAATCTGACCCGTAGCGCCCAGTTGCTGAAGTTCACGCTGAATAGTCTCTTCCGGCTTTTTACTGATCGCTGTGCGCTCGTAAAGCATCGAATTAATGCGTTCCTCAAGCGTCCGCGTGCTCCATTTCTCAAGCCTGCACATCTCGATATAAAACGCCCGCTTCAGCCCATCGTCTATGTACATCACCGTTCTGAGATGAGTCCAACTCAATTGTCTACGCAGTGCGGAGACAATTGCTTCATCCGGAAAAACCTCCGCAAAACGGAGGCAATGGCGCAGGTGCTTTTCACTCCAGCCCTTGCCGTACTCCGAAACCAATTGCGCACTCAATGCGTTCACAATTTTGCGACCATACTCCGCACGATTGTTTTTTAAAATATCGTCATTAATCCGCTTGCCAACCTGCCAGTACAAAAGCGTCATCGTGGCATTCACCGTCACGGCCACCTGCTGGCGGCCCTGCTCAATCAGCAATCTGATTTCAGAAAAAAGGATCTGGCTTAGGTGCGGCTCGTTATTCATGAGTTGTCCTTCTGCACGACGATCTTGACGTGCTCCACTTTCCGTTTTTCAAGTTCGCTCATGATTTTTCAACCGCGAATTTACGCGAATGACCGCGAATTAAGACTAAATTCATGCCTTTTTAGAATCCCGTTTATGCTTATGCTCAATAAGACTCATTACGATAAACACTCCTATAAAAAACCCGATCAGTACCGTCTTGATGAAGTTGAGCAGAATGTAAAAACCGTGCTCTACCGCATAATCCTTAAAAAACATGTTCAATAATCCGCTGCACCCCAAAGCAAATGCTCCTACCGCTGTAAGAGTGTAAACTGCTTTGTAAACCTCATCCGTCGTCCGACGTTTCTGCTTGAAGAAAATAACTCCAAGAAGAAACCACATGATCGGTAGTGTTATCATTTTACCACCCCCTCAATCTATTCGCGTCCATTAGCGTCCATTCGCGGTTAAGAATTTCTCTCCAGCTTCCGATGGGCGGCCATGAGTTCGCCGGGGTTGGTGAGTGCGGCCATGAGGGAAAGTTCGCCGCAAAGGACGGCGGCGGAGCAAATGAGGGCGAGGCGATGGGAGTTAGCGCCCGGTGCGCGCTTTTCGCGGCAGCCGAGTTTCTGCATCACCTCTTCGACAAAAGGAAGTCCTTTGCCGTTGCCGATCGTGCCGACAATCAGGTTGGGTATGGTGACGGAAAACCAGAGGTCGCCGTTGCGGACTTCGGCCTGCGTGATGCCCTGCGAGCCTTCGATGATGTTGGCGGCGTCCTGTCCGGTGGCGAGATAGAAGGCCAGCAGCATGTTGGCGTAGTGCGCGTTGGCGGAGCGCAATCCGCCCGCCAGCATGGTGCCGATCAGGTTTTTGCGGATGTTGAGCTGAACGATTTTTTCCGGCGTGCTTTTTAGATATTTCTGAACCAGCTTTCCGGGAACCGTCAGTTCAGCGATGACATATTTTCCGCGCCCGAGAATACCGTTGACGGCGGTGGCTTTTTTGTCGGAGCAGAAGTTGCCGGAGATGGATTCATATTTCAGTTCCGGGCAGAGTTCGAGAATGCGGTTCATCAGCGCTTCGCTGGCGAAGGTGACCATATTATGGCCGGAGGCGTCGCCAGTGGTGAATTCAAAGCGGATGAAAAGCAGATTGCCCGCGATCTGCGAATGCATATCGATCAGTTTGGCAAAACGGCTGGTCGTGGCGACGACCGTTCCAAACTTTGGCACCTCCGCTTTAATTTTTTCCAAACATTGGAAAGCGACGATGGCGTCCGGCGCTTCGAAAAGTACGGAACGACTCATCCGGTCGTCGATGACAACCGCTTTGATTCCGCCGGAAGCGGTCGCGACGCGAGCGCCGCGGTTGACAGAGGCGAACAGCGGCGTCTCGTAGGTCGCCAGCGGCAGTTCGGTTTCGGTATCAATTTCCGGCCCGGTGATTTTGACCGGCCCGACCCACTGAAGCGGCACATTGGCAAACTGGTTACTCATGGCGTAATTTTTAGACTGTTTAAGCTTAAAGCAAAAGAATTTTCGGGTTCCGCTAAACAAAACCCTGCGCTATTTTGTTGTCTGTAATACGGAATCAATCTGAGCCGTATTGATCGAAATCAGGAAAAGACCTTCTACCACCCGTTCATGGTGAACCCTCACGGTGAACCGCTTCGCTAGTACTCAGTACATCATAAATATTCGTATTAAAATCACAGAAACCAGAATGGGATCCTGACGCACCAAAGTCGCGAAGACGCGAAGAAAGAAGACCTCCGCATCAACCCTTTTACCTTTGCTTCTTTGCGTCTTCGCGGTCAACTTTCCGAACGTTAAGGGGGTTTGGAGAATCTCTCCGACCTACTCCGAAGTTTGCTCTAGCGAAGCGAGTGGTAAAAAACATTTATTAAGTTAATTTTGTATAAAACAACCAATCGGAATTTAAACAACCCTACGCCGTATGAAACCGCAACGAATAACCGTACGATATGAAGGCCACGTACAAGGCGTTGGATTCCGGTATACCGTGGTACGTTTGGCGCAAGAACAGAATATAAGCGGCTGGGTTAAAAATGAGTTCGACGGAAGCGTTTCACTGGTTGCAGAAGGTGCGGAAGATCAGTTAATGGAGCTTCTGCAAGTTGTTCGTCGTTCGAATCTTGGGCGATATATCACCAACGAACTTGTGCGCCGTTCGGCGGCAACCGGTGAGTTTAATGGGTTCGGCGTGCGACACTGAGAATAGCAGAGGCAACCTGCAGATCATCCGGTGTACGGATTTTTATATTTCCTGCTGATCCGGCCACTAAGTGTATCTCCTGCTTCCCTTTCGCCAGCAGCTCGGAATCATCGTCGAGCAACTTGCCGGAGCCTTTGAGCATTTTTTTGAAAACATCGATCTTGTAGACCTGCGGACTCTGAACCAACCATACCGTATTGCGATCGAGCGATTTAGTGATTTTCTGCCCCGATGCAGCCAGTTTGACGGCATCTGCACTTTTTACGGCGGCCACGGCGGCACCGTAGCGCTTACCCGCTTTGATCGTTTCTGTAATAACGTCATCGTTCAAAAACGGACGGGTCGCCTCATGAATCAGCACGGCCGTCGCATCGTCCGGAATCCGTTCTATCGCATTTTTTAGATTCGTAAGACGGGCGGGTCCGCCGGCAACGATGGCGGAAATTTTCCGGCACCCGAAGGATCGAACTGTGTGCAACGCGCTGTCCACACGCTCTTTACGAACAACGAGCACAATGCCTTCTATAAGCGGATTCTGTTCCAAGGTTTGAATGGAACGCGCAACAACTGGACGGGAACCGAGCGCGAGAAATGCGACATCAACACCCGCTCCAATTTCCTGATCTTTACCACACGCTAGAACAATTGCCCATACTGACATGCTGTACGCTCCTTCCGGTGCGGCGCAAATGCAACCCGCGAGATGGCAGTAATTTAACAAGCCGGCAAAAGGTTGTCAAACTCAGTAAGGGGTTTCAGCCGATAAATGCGTGTAAATAAATATAAGTATCTTAAAATCAATGAGATGTGATTTTTAACGGCTATTTTAATAACTTGAATTGGCCCTCACTATTAATTCAACTCTTCCTCAATCGCCATGCGGTAAATCGAAGACAGCTCATCCGCACCGCGCACGCAGACATGCAGGTCGCGCAACAGGCCGTTTTCAAGTCCATAAATCCACCCGTGTACCGCCAACTCCTGTCCTCGCCGCCACGCTTCCTGTACGATGGTGGTGTGACACACATTAGCGACCTGTTCGATGACATTGAGTTCGCACAGTTTATCACTGCGGCGCTTCTTATCGCTGATCCGGTCGAGAGTAAATTCGTACTTCTGGTAAATGTCACGGATATGCCGCAACCAGTTATCCACCAGCCCTTGCGGACGGTTATCCATTGCACCTTCGATGCCGCCGCATCCGTAATGCCCGCAAACAATGATGTGCTTCACCTTCAGGAAATCAACGGCGTACTGAATCACCGACAGGCAGTTCATATCGGTATGAATCACCATATTGGCAATATTGCGGTGCACGAACACCTCGCCGGGAGCCAGCCCGATAATTTCATTCGCCGGCACACGACTATCGGAACAGCCGATCCAGAGATATTGCGGAGCCTGCTGATTCGAGAGTTTTTTAAAAAACTCCGGATCCTTTTCAATAATCCCCTGCACCCAGTTCCGGTTGTTTTCAAAGAGTTGGTTTAAAATCTTCATAGTTCCCCCGTCCCGCTCACCGATATGACCGCAATAAATAATAGAAATCAACCGCGTATTAAAGCATACTCGCCGTATGACTGTAAAAAAAGAAACGCCGATCGAGCATCAAATCAGCGATGCGATCATGAATTTCGAAAAAGAATACATGGGGCGCGGCCCGCTGGAGACTCGCACTTTTGTTGTGGAAAACATGATTATTGTGCGGCTAAAGGGCGTGCTGACTAAAGCTGAACTGCAGCTGGCTAATACCGAAAATACGGAGCGGGGACGTAAACTGATCAAAGAGATGCGCATCGAACTAATCGAAAAAGGGAGGCCGCTGCTTGATGCCGTCGTTGAATCCATTACCGGACAGAAAGTAATTTCTCTCCACACCGATATCAGTACAACCACCGGAGAACGCGTGATTCTTTTCACCCTTGAAAATGAACCCATAAAAAGGACTTGACCTGCACGCCGTCCTTCTTTACCGTCCGCCCCGATTCGATTTTACCGGTGGATTAACTGAGGGCTCCTGAGAGCTTGCAGAAAATAGGCCGCAATACGCACAGCGTGTTGCGGCCTTTTTGTTTTAAAAAATTAAACAGGAAATAAAAAATATGGATTACAAGATTTCAAAACGTGCGGCGGCTCTATCACCCTCCCTGACACTGGCCATTGACGCCAAGGCCAAACAGATGAAAGCCGACGGGCTGGATGTTGTGGGTTTCGGTGCGGGCGAACCGGACTTCGATACCCCTCAACATATCAAAGAGGCGGCGGCCGCGGCGTTGTCGGCCGGTTTTACAAAATACACCCCAAGCAGCGGCATTCCTGAGCTGCGGCAGGCTATCGCCGATAAGTTTAAACGGGAAAACGGCCTGGTCTACAAGCCCAGCCAAATCATCGTTTCCTGCGGCGGCAAACAATCCTGCTACAATGTCATTCTGGCCACCTGTCAGGAAGGCGACGAAGTGATCATCCCTGCGCCGTACTGGCTGAGTTATCCTGAAATGGTGAAACTGGCCGGGGCCACGCCTGTCATTTTAGAGACAACCGATCAGACCGGATTCCGCATTACGCCTGCGCAGTTGCGCGCCGCCATTACACCGCGCACACGTCTGTTGGTTCTTACCTCGCCAAGCAATCCGAC
>JBILEA010000364.1:0-2650 GCA_044352355.1 Pontiellaceae bacterium
TTATTGAGGATGAAGAGGATATTCGCGAGCTGGTGCGCTATAACCTTGAGCGCGAAAATCTTGCTGTGACAGAGGCGGAATCCGGCGAAGCCGGCTTGAAATCCGCCGGTCAGAAAAAGCCGGATCTGATTCTGCTGGATCTGATGCTGCCCGGCAAAGACGGGTTGCAGATTTGCCGGGAGTTGAAGCAAAGCGCCGCCACCCGCGATATTCCGGTGGTTATGATGACGGCCAAAGGTGAAGAGAGCGATATTGTTACCGGACTTGAACTCGGCGCGGAAGATTACATTGTCAAACCGTTCAGTCCCAAAGTGATGGTTGCCCGTATCAAAGCGGTTCTTCGGCGCAAGGCGGCGGTTCCGGCTCTCGATGCGGAGGATGTACTGAATATACAGGGCATCATGATTCATCCCGGACGCCACGAAGTTTCTGTAAGCGGGAAACCCGTTGACCTGACGGCCAGCGAATTCGGGATTCTTCACTTTCTGGCCCGCCGTCCGGGGTGGGTGTTTACGCGTTATCAGATTGTGGATGCGGTGCACGGTGAGGATTATCCGGTCACCGAGCGTTCGGTGGACGTGCAGGTTGTCGGTCTGCGTAAAAAGCTAAAAAAAGCCGGTGATATGATCGAAACCGTACGCGGCATTGGCTACCGCTTTAAAGACGAAGAGTAGGGAGTGGAACAATGGAACACCGGAATACTGGAATCATGCAGATCAATTCAATAACCCGACATTTCTCTGCTGACCTCATTCCGGCATTCCTTTATTCCAATATTCCATCCTTCCCGTCCTGAAAGGATCCCCCTTATGCAGACACGCCGCTTTTTCTGGAAGATATATCCCGGGTATCTGGTTGTAACCTTTTCCACGCTGCTGGTCTGTCTGGCCGTCTGCCTGTCTTCTCTGGAAAAGTTTTACCGCCGGCAGGTGGCGGAAAATCTTACGGCGCTGGCGTTATTCACGGTTGAACAAGTTCAGGAGCGCTTTGATGCCTCCAATCGTGATTACCTGAATAGTACTAGTGCAAAACTCGGCTCGAAATCAGCGGTCCGGATCACTCTGATTCTTGCGGACGGAAAAGTGGTTGGAGAGTCTGACAAGTCCCGTGATCAGATGGAGAATCATCGGGATCGGCCTGAAGTCAAAACTGTGATGGAACAGGGGAGGCCCGGACAGGCGGTCCGTTTCAGTAACAGTGTCCGGAAAAACATGCTCTATGTCGCTGTTCCGGTATACCGCGACGGCGTGGTCGCCGGCGTGGTTCGCACCGCGATGCCGCTACTTCGGATGGAAGAAACCCTGAGCGGGGTTCAACACCGTCTGCTATGGGGCGGCGCGGCGATTCTTTTGCTGGCCGCGATTCTGAGTTTTGTGGTTTCAAAGCGTATCTCACGACCGCTTGAGCAGATTAAGCAGGTGGCCGAACGGTTTGCCGCCGGTGATTTTTCCTGCCGGCTTTACGCTGCCGGGTCCTCCGAGATCGGCTCGCTGGCCGAAACAATGAATCAGATGGCGGTACAGCTTGAAGAGCGGTTGCAAAGCATCAGTAAAGAGCGCAATCAGCGCGAGGCGGTTCTGGCCAGTATGGTCGAGGGTGTTCTGGCGGTGGACACCGCCGGACGCATTATCAGTCTGAACCGGGCGGCGGCGCAGTTTTTCAATATTACGTTTCCGGAGACGGCGGCGGGCCGGGGGATCGAAGAGATTTTTCGCAACAGCACGTTGCAGCGGTTTGTCGATCATGTGCTGAGCGGTCAGGAGGCCAGCGAGTGCGAACTGATGGTGGAAAACCGGCAGACCAGCCACTTGCAGGTGCGCGGCACTGCACTGCTCGGGCCGCAGGAACGCCGCATCGGGGCGGTGATTGTGTTCAATGATGTTTCCCGTCTGCGGCGGCTTGAAAATCTGCGCCGCGACTTTGTTGCCAATGTATCGCACGAACTTAAAACACCGATCACTTCGATCAAAGGATTTGCTGAAACGCTTCTTGATGGTGCGTTGAAAAATCCCGAAGAGGCGGAACGCTTCTTGAAAATTATCGCCCGGCACGCCGACCGGCTGAACGCCATCATCGAAGACCTGCTTATGCTCTCACGGCTGGAACAGGACGGTAAAGAGGGAATGTCTTTGGAAACGGCGGATATCAACGGCATTCTGCAATCGGCAGTGGATGTGTGCAGTCCGCGGGCGGCGGCAAAGAGGATCACGGTCTCCGTGGACTGCTCCGGAGGTCTGAAAGCCTCGGTGAACCGTCCACTGATTGAACAGGCGATGATCAACCTGATCAGCAATGCGATCAAATACAGCGCGGACGAGAAAGAAGTGAACGTCAGCGCTCAGGCCGGCGATGGAGGCGTTCTCCTTCAGGTGCAGGATCATGGCGTCGGTATCGAGACGAAACACCTTGACCGGCTGTTTGAACGTTTCTACCGCGTGGACAAGGGCCGCAGTCGTCACGAAGGTGGTACCGGCCTCGGGCTTTCCATCGTCAAACACATCGCACAGGCGCACGGCGGAACGGTTTCTGTCCAGAGCCGTTACGGCGAGGGGTCTGTTTTTTCCATCTTTCTTCCGGCGGTTTAATATGGAACACAAACCCGCAGAACCCGATGTCTGGAAATATGCTTTACCCGGCGGTTGGGAAGCGC
>JBILEA010000098.1:0-9324 GCA_044352355.1 Pontiellaceae bacterium
CGTCAACGGACAAGGTCTGCCCCACAGCTCGTTTTGAAACACGACCCCTTGAAAATAAAGGGTGAAATGAGGGTCAACCCCTTGAAAAAAGGCGGTTCAGCCCGCGAATAGCGAAAGACGGGTTAACGATGGTTTTCAAGTTGGTCGAACAGGCTGAAAAGCATTGGCGGAGGATGAATGGCCATGCCCTGATTTTAAAACTCATTGAAGGAGTGAAATTCACAGACGGCATTATGGATTTAGCTGCTTAAGAAAGGTTCAGATGGATACGCTTCTCAAAGCTCCATCCACAACATTTGACAATATCTCGAGAGCATGGAGCCTTGTTTGCCACGAAAAACACAAGAAATCCTAGCGCGGCAAAACCGTTCATGGTGAATTACGATGAACCGTTCACTGTGAACCGCAACCAAACAGAGAATGTAGTCAGAATAATTAAGGTCAGAATAATTTTAGGGTTCACCTCCCATTATTCTGACCCTAATTATTATGATAAATTGACTCCTGTTTAGTTGCTGTTGAATAAAGAGTTGCGGAAGAAAACGCGCACACCTGAGCCGCAGGCGAAAGATGCTGGTCTGCCGGAGGCAGGACGGCAGCGAAGCGGCAAAAAACAAGAAGTTGATGGATCGTAGTGCAAAGAAGATTTCGGGCGAATGTTTGTTTTGTGCCTTTTCGTGTTTCTGGTGGCCATTGTTAATTTTTCCGAACCCTCAATATTTTAATGACGGAGCAATAGGTTTCAGTTCAGCCAAATATTCCAGTATTCTTACATTCCAATATTCCATGGATACCCATGGTTTATTCTTGTTTTTAAAGGCTCTTATTCTCAGAATGCGTTCGAAATTCAGGCGACGAATGCCTGCTTAAATCAGGAGGATTGCATGAGAACTATGTGGTTAATGATGATTATCGCGCTGACTCTGGTTGCCGGTGTTCAAAAGGTTTCTGCTGAAGAACCTGTTTCTATGACGCCTTTTATGTTCAGTCTCTTTAACCCGGCACAGGTTCCTTCTGAAGAGTGGGATGTCGGCGGTCTGCGGCTTGATCTCCTGTACGGTAAGTGCAGAAATTTAACCGGTCTGGATGTCGGTCTGGTAAATTGCACTACCGGTAATGAAACGGGTCTGGCTGTTGGCCTGGTGAATACCGTCGGAAAGAGGTTTACAGGGCTTCAGGTCGGGCTGGTGAATGTCGCTGATAAGGCATCCGCCCTTCAGGTCGGCCTTTATAATGGCTCCGATGATATGTCCGGTATTCAGATCGGGCTGATCAATAATACACGGCTCATGCGGGGCTTTCAGGTTGGTCTCGTTAATGTGATCCAAAACAATGATCTTTCGTTCCTGCCTATCTTTAACTGCTTCTTCTAATCTAAGGAGACTTATGAATATCAAAAAAACTATTATTGCCGCTGTCTGCCTGACTGCTACTACGACTTTTGCTCAGAATGACGCTTCGGGTTCTCAGCCAATTGCTGCGACAACGCCTAATCCGAAGATTGCCATTTTTGTGAAGAACCAGACGAAGGTCGCCGGGATGGATGATATGGTTGATGGCGTTCGCGACCGCATCTCCGCCGAACTGGCCGGAGCAGGGATGATTGTTATGGATTCGGCAGAAATCGCCTCCAGTTTTAATCGGTTCAAAGTAACGACGGCGGAAGAGCGCGCTGGCTTGATCGATGGTGTTTTTACCGGCGGCTCAACGGTTCGTGTGGGTCAGATGCTGGGTGCGGATTATATTATGGTGGCTTCGATCATTTCTGCTGATCGTGCGGCACTTATGGTGAGTGGTAAACAGATGATGAGCTTCACACTTCGCATGACAGTTAAGGTTAGTGAAGCGGTACAAGGCTCCTCTGTTTATGGCGATAACTGGACGCGTAAGATTCCAGCTACAGCGGAAAATGCAGCCGGCACCGACGCCAGCGTTTATTACAATGATCTGCTGGATGTCTGGGCGAGTGAGACCGGTGCAAAAATTGCCGATAAGTCTAAGACCTGGCGTCGTGTTGAAGCGGCCTCAGTCCAGATGGCTAGTTTTACGGTTAGCACAACAATTGATGAATTGATTAAGGGACTCGAATCTGGCGTGCGCGCACCGAATGATTTGCTTGATGAGATGCGCCGCATCGTCGGTGGCGCTACGGTTGAGATTGACGGTGCAACCGTCGGTTCTTCACCGGGAACATTCCAGGTTGCTCCGGGGCTGCATCAGTTGCGTGTAAAGCGTGCCTGGATGAAGGACTGGCAACAGACCGTTACGATTCAGAACGGAAGCAATTTCAAAGTGGGTTTAGAGCTTTCCGATGCGGGTATGCAGAAGTTCCAATCATTGGAAAAATTGAGAGCTCAGATTGCTAAAGATTACGCTGAGGCAATGGCGCTTAAAGGGGTGAAAGTTAATTTTGATACCTCGGCCTGGCGCGACGTCTCGGTCGGCAATAAAGGCAATGAAATTAATTTTGAGAAAAAAGAAATCCAGCAACAAGGCCTGATTAATGCCGTCGGGCAGTGATCGCAAATGAGGCATTCTCTTACTTTTGGATTTTTGCTCGCTGGCATTGCCTTGCTAACGACTGGTTGTTCTACACACAGTAAAAATGCCTATACGGCCATTGCGCAACTTAAGACCGGCAATACAACGGCAGCATTGCAATGGTCTGAAAAGCTGAAGCACAGTATGTTCAGCAAAGATCTCGGGGATCTTGAGACCGGTCGCATTAAAATGCTGTCCGGGGACTTTTCAGCCAGCCGAACCAATTTTGCAGCAGCTATTGATAAAATTCTTGAGGAAACCGAAACCGGCCCGGCTATTCGAGTCGGTTCGGTAGGTTCAACGGTAGCCGCTTCAACGATTGCGGATGATACGGTGCGTAAATACGAGATTTCTCCGTATGAACTTATCCAGTTGCTTCATTATCAGACACTGAATTACCTGTTCAGCGGCGACCCGGATGGCGCGGCGGTTGAAATGCGCCGGACGGTTTTCGCGCAGGATGCTATCGCTGAAAAATATTCAAAAGAAGTAGCAGACGCTCAGGAAGAGGCGGACCAGAAAAAGGCGGAAACCACGGCCAAGGTGATGGAGACTGTTCAGTCGAAAATTGAAGTCATGGGACCTACACTGGAACGGACGCGTAGCGCTTATGAGAACGGAATGGCTTGGTATTTTTGCGGGCTGGTTTTTGAAAAACAGGGTGATAATGCGAATGCCTCTCTCTGCTACCGCAAGGCTTGGGAACTGACCCCAGGGAGTGCCTGTATTCGCAAAGATTTCCTCCGTCTGTTGCAGACTCAGGACCGGCAGTCTTTCGTTGATCTGGTTCTTCAGCATAATATGGATGTAAAGAATCTGACACGCGGATCGACTGAAATTGTGGTGATTTATGAGGAATCCTTAATCTCGCAACGTCAGGCGGTTAAAATTCCAATTCCGATTCCCGATTTTCGCGGGGCAATCACACTGGTGGCGGCTGATTTCCCTGTTTACAACGATTCCGCCTATACACCTGTACCTCTTGCTATTTCAAACAGCGGAACAGAACTCGGTGTCACTGAACCTGCTGTTTATCTTCAATCGCTGGCTTATCGCGACCTGAAAGATAAAATCCCGGGCGTGGTTGTTCGCAATGTGACACGAGCAATAACTAAGGTGGCTATGCAACAAGCGGCCAATAATCAAAATGATGATTTAGTAAAAATAGGCATGATGGCGATTAATGCGGCCTCCTCACTGGCCACCACGGCGGACACTCGTGCATGGTATTCAATTCCGATGGTAACCCATCTCTACCGCGGGTCGATTTCGTCAGGTGCACATACATTGGAGTGCCGCAGTTCGGTGAGCGGGGCGACGTTAAAAATCCCCGTGACTGTCTCTGAAGGTGAAACCCGTCTGATTTGGATTGCCGACACCGGGGGCATCGCGGTCTCCGCGACCGCTTCATTATCAGGTAAAGGATTGCCACCGACCTACCAGCAGTTTAATAATCCATTTTGGACAAACGGAATACCGGGTTCTTTAAGCGCACAGGGCATCACAAACCCGGCAGTTGAGTCAGTAACTAGCGAAGGGAGTAAGGAGACCGCACTATGAAAATATCAAAACATATAATCGCAGCCGCCATTCTGGCAACCGGCACAGCCGGCCTGATGGGTTGCAGAAACACGTCTGGAACTACTGTTAAAACGGATCATCTGACCGGCTCATCGTCTATTATCGCGGAAAATGCCCGTTTGGCGCATCGTGTGGACGTAACTAAAACAACCTATGATGAGGTTAACGGTCTCAAACGGGTTCATATCACGCTGGTGTCCGATCGCAGTAAACGGCTCCGTGTGGATTATCGCATCTGCTGGTTTGATGCCAACGGTATGGAGCTTGACCCTCAAACCAAAACCTATCGCAATCTGATTATTGAAGGACGTGATGAGGTGACGGTGTCTGGCGTTGCGAATTCACCCGCAGCCGTTTCTTCCAAGGTGCGTATTCGTGAAACATCTCAGGCTGAATAATTGAAAGGAATAATATATATGAAAAAATCAGTTTTACCGATCTGTCTGCTGTGCTGTGTTGCTGTGTTGAGCGGTTGCCGAACCCGGATTCAGGAAGTGCCGCTTGATCGTACCGCGGCTACAACTAAAATTGAGCCGCAGGATATTCGTCGAACCGTTGAAAAAATGGTGGAATCACTCCTGGTTGCCCCTGGCGTAAAAGAATTCGTCAGCAACCGGCGTCCGGTGCTGGATGTCGAACCAATGCAAAACCGTACGACACAGCATATTGATATGGCCAGTCTCACCGAGTCAGTACGCATGCAACTTCTCCGTTCCGGGACATTCCGGTTTGTTGACCGTTCGTCAACCGGTACGGCAGCCGTTGATGTTGAGCGCATGAATCAGGAAAATCAGCTGGGTCTGGTTGATCCGTCAAAGGCAGTGAAAGCCGGACAGCAGACCGCACTGGATATGTATTTGACCGGCGCACTGTCTGAAATTAAAAACACAACAGGGCGCACCACCGACCAATACTACAAATTTTCAATGATCCTGAAGGATCTCAAGAGCGGCGAAATTGTATGGGCGGATGAGCAGGAAATTCGCAAGGCCAGCACCCGTCCTGTTGTAGGATGGTAGCACATCGCCGGTTAGCCGTTAAAGACCCGCCCCGAAGTTTCCGGGCGGGTTTTTCCATTTATCAGCGAATAAACCCCGCTCTCCTTGCTTTTTTAGAACAGGTTAGGTAGCTTCTCTGCTCACATTTTCACGGGGAAGAATATGCCGAAAATTGAAATTATGCCGTCTATTTTAGCGGCCGATATGGGAAATCTGGAGTCTGCCATCCGCCAATGCGAAAGGGCAGGGGCTGACCAGATTCATATGGACATTATGGATGGCGTTTTTGTGCCCAATATCAGCATGGGACCGGCTGTGGTTGCTATGGCAAACAACGTAACCAATTTGCCGATGGACGTGCATCTGATGCTTCTTCAGCCTCAGAACCATCTTGAAGCTTTTGCGAAGGCGGGTTCGGATACCATCCTGATTCACATCGAAGCCGATTGTGATGTCGAGGATACGCTTCGAAAAATTCGTTCGCTCGGATGTAAGGCTGGAATCACAGTGAACCCTCCGACACCGGTCGAATCGATTTTTAATTGCGTTGAAAAGGGACTGGTGGATGAAGTTCTTGTCATGTCGGTTAATCCAGGGTTCGGCGGACAGAAATATATTGCCGCGGCCGAAGCCAAGGTGGCAGAAATTCGCCGCCGCTGGCCGGATATGCTAATTTCCATTGATGGCGGCATTGATCTTGAAACGGTGAAACCGGCGGCTGCACATGGCGCCAATCTGTTTGTAGCCGGGACTTCACTTTTTAAAGCGCCTGATATGAAGACGGCTGTCGCGCAAATGCGCGCAAATGCCGAAGCCTCTTATGAAACGAAACTTTAACCGCTAATGGACACGAATTTTCGCGAATGAATATATTCAAAAACAAGGAAACCCCCATTAGCGTTTATTGGCGTTAATTCGCGGTTGAGAGTAAAAATGACCGATCTATCCCACACACGAAATTTTTGTATCATCGCGCACATTGATCACGGCAAATCTACGCTGGCTGACCGTATTCTTCAGTTAACCGGTACGATCGAAGACCGCAAAATGAAGGAGCAGGTGCTCGACGCAATGGATTTAGAGCGTGAGCGCGGTATCACCATTAAAGCGCATCCCGTCACGATGAAGTATACGGCCAAAGATGGTCAGCGTTACACATTCAATTTAATCGACACCCCCGGCCACGTGGATTTTTCCTATGAAGTATCGCGCAGTCTTCAGGCGTGTGAAGGGGCTATTCTGGTGGTGGATGCAGCACAAGGCGTCGAAGCACAAACGGTTTCTAATGCCTTTCTGGCTGCCGAACACAATCTGACGGTTGTGCCGGTTCTGAATAAAGTGGAATTGCCCAATTCCCAGCCGGAGCTGGTTGCGCGTCAAATCGAAGAGTTGCTCGCTATTGATGCAACGAACTGTTTGGAGGTCAGTGCCAAGTCAGGCAAAGGCGTCGCTGCGTTACTTGAAGCGGTTGTCGAACGCATTCCTCCGCCCAAACCGGCGGTGGATGATGCCGTACGCGGACTTGTCTTTGACTCCAAATATGATGCTTTCCGCGGGGTCGTGGTGTACATGCGTCTTTTCAGCGGACACCTCAAAGCCGGTGAAAAGGTGCGCATGATGAGCACTGGACTTGAGTATGAAATTAAAGAAGTAGGCGTTTTTACGCCGAACATGGTTGTGCGCAAGGAATTGACCGAGGGATCGGTCGGCTATGTGATCGCCAACATCAAAGATTCTGCTGAAATCCAAATTGGCGACACCCTTACGACGGTTCGTAATCCAGCTTCGACTGCTTTACCGGGATTTAAAGAAATCCACCCGATGGTTTTTGCCGGTATTTATCCGATCGAAACCAGTGACTATGAAAAACTGGGAAAGAGCCTCGATAAATTGCGTCTGAATGATGCCGCATTTTCTTATCAGTCAGAATCTTCCGTTGCGCTTGGGTTTGGGTTTCGTTGTGGATTCCTTGGGCTACTCCACATGGAAATTGTACAGGAGCGTTTGCGCCGAGAATTCGACCTCGATATCATCGCTTCCTATCCAAACGTTGTTTACCGTATTACTCTCAAAAGCGGTGAAGTACGTGAAATCGACAACCCAACCTACCTGCCGGATCCAACTGTGATTGAAACGATGGAAGAGCCTTTTATTAAGGCCACCATTATCACTCCAACCGTTTGTCTGGGGGAAATGATGAAGCTGGTGATGGAAAAACGTGGCGAAATTACACATACCGATTCGATCGATGCCCTGCGTGTCATGCTCACGTGTGATTTACCACTTAACGAAGTGCTGATTGATTTCTATGACCGTCTTAAGAGTCTTAGCCGGGGCTATGCCTCGATGGATTATGAATATGCTGACTACCGACTGTCGGATTTAGTTAAAATGGATATCCTGATCCATGGTGAACCTGTCGATGCTTTCTCATCGATCGTTCACCGGTCCAAAGCAGTTCCGCGCGGACGCCAAATGTGCGAATCACTTAAAGATGTTATTCCAAAACAGGCTTTCTCTGTCGCCATTCAGGCCGCGCTCGGCGGAAAAATTATCGCTCGCGAAACCATTCAGGCCTACCGAAAAGATGTAACGGCTAAATGCTACGGCGGCGATATCTCCCGTAAGCGCAAACTGCTCGAGCGACAAAAAGAAGGTAAGAAAAAAATGAAGAGCATTGGTAAGGTGAATATTCCTCAGGAAGCGTTCATCGCGGTGCTCAAAACGAAACAAGAATAAGGAGATTGGAATGATGGAGCAGAGGAGTGGTGGAATGATGGGGTTTTATTTCCCAATGTTCTAAAATTCCAGAATTTCAACATTCCATGCTTAACCATGAAATTTTTCAAACTTCGCGAAGCGCGCAAGGAACTTAAGGACGTTCTGCACTATGCCAGGCACGTTCGGCATATGCATGAAGACATCGCTGATCCGGAAAAACTTGCGCAATTAAAACAGTTGGAGGCTACTGCCCGTGAAGCACGCAAGGGTGGGGCAGGGGAGTTGATGGAAGCTGCTGGCGAGGCTGTCATCAAAGCCTGTGAAAAAGTAGCTCCGCCAAAAAAACATGCCAAAGTTCGCGAAAACGTTGAAGTGCTTTTTGTTGCAATTGGTGCGGCTATGGCGATTCGCGCCTACTTCTTTCAACCATTTAAAATCCCGACGGGCTCGATGCAACCGACACTGTATGGCATCACCGTTCAGCAAGAACCCACGCTTCCCGGTGATAACCCGGTCGCGCGTATTGCTAATATAATTTTATTCGGAGAACGGCAACAAACGGTACGGGCAAAAACCAGTGGATATTTGAGAACGACGAGTAATTTCGGGAAAGTAACCGGACTGGATCTTCAAACCAATGAAGGTAGAACACATTACACACTGCATATTAATGATGTTCCGCATAAAATTCCGGCAAATCTCATAATGGAGAATAGAGAACGTCTATTATCGCTCATCGGTAAACCAATCATTAAAGGTGACATCCTAGCAGGAAGTTTGATCAAAAGCGGTGACTACATTCTCGTCAATCGCATCAAATATAATTTTGTCCGTCCGAAGAGGGGGGATATCGCCGTATTCGACACGAGCGAACTAACTCATCCACAGGTTCGTAAGGACGCTTATTACATCAAGCGCATGGTCGGTCTACCCGGCGAAACTATTTCAGTTGTACCCAAGCTCCTCCTCGTGAACGGTGAAAAACCGACTGATCCTCGCTTCGATAAAATTTTTAATAATGAGAATTATAAAGGCTATCAATTTGCCCACCCGACATCGCCAACACCGCTGATTGCCAAACTCGGCGACTCAATTACCACTGCCAACGATGAATATCTTTTCTTTGGCGACAATACGGAAAGCAGCTTGGACGGACGTTATTTTGGTGCCGTAAATCGCCGACAGCTTCTTGGCCCGGCATTCTTTGTCTGTTGGCCGTTTGACCGTGCCGGACTTGCAGAAACCAGTCACTAGTACACTGTACCCCCTTAACGTTCGGAAAGTTGACCGCAAAGAAGCAAAGGTAAATCACTACGGAGTGTCGGTCTTAATTCAAACGATCGTTTCGCATTAGGCTTTTATATATAACGTCGCATAATATATCTTATGTCTAATTAATGGTCGCGGAATACACAACATATTGTATTTGGTGGGTTTCCTGTCGATAAGTAGCTCCTAGTACTTAGTTATCAACAATAACACA
>JBILEA010000099.1:0-9308 GCA_044352355.1 Pontiellaceae bacterium
GTTTTAGCGTTCTTTGCGTGCCGGGTGGCATCGAAAGCGGCGATAAGACCCTGATTGACCTCATGCTCGATGGCCTTGAGCTGTGTTTCGGGAATACCGGCGGCGATCAGTTTTTCAGCCAGAATCACGATCGGGTCGGCCTTTTCGTGCATTTCGCGAATGTCGTCCGCTGAACGGTAAAGCGTATGGTCATCGGCATTGGTGTGACTCGTTAGCCGCTCGACATCCACGATGACGATCTGCGGGCCGCGGGTTTTCCGAACCTTGGAAACTGCTTCGCCGAATACGCGGAATGTTTCGATTGTATCGGTACCGTTGGCGCGGAGAATCGGCAGACCGTAAAATTCTTTGGCATCGCCGCCCGGCAGGGAGAAAAAAGTACGGCCTTTGGACGGAGTGGAGAGAGCATAGCGGTTGTTCTGGACAACAAAAAGAACGGGAAGCTGCGAGCGGACGGCTTCGGCGACTGCTTCAAAAAATTCGCCTTCCTGCGTGCCGCCGTCGCCGATACCGCAATAAACGATGTCGTTACTGTCTTTGATAGCTTGTGCCACGCCGACGGCTTGCAGCGCGTTACTGCCGACACCAGTCGGCGCGCCGAACATATTCAGTCGGCGATTGCAGGCGAAGCCGGGCATATTGCGGCCTTCGGTCGGCGAGCCGATTTTTCCGAGGAGATCGAGCAGCAGATCCTGCTGGGTTACGCCGCGGGCAAGCATCAGAGCGCGGTCACGGTAATGGCAATGGAGCCAGTCGGTGGGCGTCAGATGGGGGGCGAGCGCGGCCATCGCCTCGTGGCCGGACGATGGGATATAGAAAAAGGCCTCGCCGCGCTGGGCGGCATCTTCCTGCACGGCGTCGGCTTTACGCGACGCGAGCATGTGACGGTAAAGGCCGAGAAAAAGCTGGGTGTCTAATGTTTGCATGTTTTTTAGAGTTAAATGAGGCCGCCATAGTAGGTTGCCGCTCCGGTCAGGTCGAATAAATTTTGCCATTCCTTGCAGTCTTTACTTCGCTGGAATTCCGGACGAAACTCTATCACTTTGCATCGGATACAAGATTGGTAAATTTGTGTGGCACTTTTGTATCCAAACTCGCTGAATAGCCCCCTCATCTCATTGGCGGGGTTGCCTTGAAGAAATATCTCTGCCATATTCCGGCATCTTTACGCATACAAAATCCGGGGGTGTTCCGTGAAAATCGCTGAAATTCTGCAAAACTCAAACAGCGAACGATCCCAGTTCAATGAGGAAGATGTGCCTGATCTGGAAAATGAAATCATCCTCAAAAAGACGGCGAAGGGTTCTGTGCCGCAAGTCCAGTGCCGGGCTCGCGGCAAACAAATCCGGCTGACGCCGGAGAAAGCTCCTTATTTTTCCATCGGTGCCGTCCGCCGCTGGCTGGCGGAGCAGAAGCTGAGCTACAAGCCTGACACGGTGAAGAGCTATCTCAGCCGCCAGAAAAAGGAAGGGAAAATTTTCGATGCGGGGCGCGGCTGGTATTCCTCCATTGCAAAACCCTACCAGCTCGATACCGCTCCGGTTGCAAAACTGGTCGGCGAGCTGCAAACGGCCTTCCCGTTACTGGACTTTGCCTGCTGGTCGACGGCGCAGATCAACGAAATGCTGCGTCATCAACTCGCCAAGCATGTGCAGTTTGCCTACGTCGAGCGCGATGCCATCGACAGCGTGGCCGACTGGCTGAAAAGTCACGGCTACAAAACCTATGCCAACCCCGGAAAAGCGGAAATCAAGCGTTCCTTCTCCATCGAAGGCAAAACGGTCGTTGTCTTGCCGCTGACCACCAAAACCCCGCATCAGGACGGCTTCGCTTCGATTGAGAAGATCATGGTGGATGTTCTGGCGGACATTCCTGATTTTTCCATCATAAACATCCCTGAGTTTATTGAGGGTACTTTAAATAAAATAGGATCACAACGCATTGATATATCAGAGGTAATGAAATATTCAACCCGCAGAAAAACCGATATATCCAGCCTGATAAAAGGCCTTGTAATCCACTAGCGGCGCTTTTCGCAAAAAAGCGCCGCAGGTGGATTGAGCGGATGAAACCATGAATAGTTTGCAGGAAAAGTGCTTCACCAAGGAGTGGCTGGACGGGCAGCGCGGACAGATGCAACGGGTCGATCCCGGCCTGCTGGAAAAGAGTATTCATGCTTTGGAACTGGTCGGACACCTTGCCCGGCATCAGCTCCCTTTTGTATTCAAGGGCGGTACCTGTATGTTGCTGCTTCTGGACGAAATCCGGCGGCTGTCCATTGATGTAGATATCGTTTGCACCGTTTCAGGTGCAGAGATGGAGTCGGTTTTGCGGGCAATCGGGAAGGAAAGCCGGTTTGAAAACTTCGAGCCCGATCATCGCGACCCGGATCGTCTGCCGAAACGCTCTCATTACAAATTCAGCTACACTTCGGCAGTCAACGGGAAATCAGCCGACATCCTGTTGGATGTGATGGAGGAAGAATGTCTTTATCCGCAAACCATAACCAAGCCGGTTGCTACTCCGTTCGCCATTCCTGAAAATCAGCTTGATGTGAGGGTTCCAACGGTTGAGGGTCTTACCGCCGACAAGCTGACAGCCTTCGCCCCCGGAACCATCGGCGTGCGGTACAAAAACCACAAAGCAGCATTGAAGATTCTTAAGCATTGTTCCGATATTGGCGCGCTCTTTGACCGTTGCGGCGATATGGACGCGCTGTTTGCTGCATACGAAAAAATATGGCAGGTGGAAAATTCATACCGAAACAGTGGCTTTACTCGTGAACAGGTTCTTAATGATACTATTGCGGCCTCGCGGCTTATCAGCCTGATTGGATTAAAGGGCTGTCCCGTCTCAGAAAATATCCAAACCTTGGAAGCCGGTATCAGCCAACTCGATAGTCACATTATCGGCAAAAGGTTTTCTCGGGACGAAGCCAAGATTTGCGCCGCCAAAGCCGCATGGCTGGCAACGGCACTTAAGCGTGGCAACTCTATTGCCATTCCCCGCTACAACAGCGAAGAGCTTCAGATCCTCGCCGCTACACCGCTCCAGAATGACTTCGCTCCGCTCAACCGCCTCCGGGCTGGCAATCCGGAAGCCTATTATTATTGGCTGAAGACAAAGGAACTTCTTCCGGCAGAATAGAGAAAATCATGCAATGGCTAAGGAAAAACAATTTTTACCGATGAGTCGGGCAGAGATGATCGTGCGCGGCTGGGACGAGCTGGACGTGCTGATTATCACCGGCGATGCCTATATCGACCATCCGGCGTTCGGCGCGGCGGTGATCGGTCGCGTGCTGGAGGCCGACGGCTGGCGGGTCGGCATGATCGCCCAGCCGGACTGGACGGATGCGAAGTCTCTGACGGTTATGGGGCGTCCCCGTCTCTTTTGCGGGATCACGGCGGGTAATCTTGATTCGATGCTTTCGCACTACACCGCCGCGCGGCGCAAACGTAAGGATGATGCCTATACGCCGGGCGGCGCGACCGGTAAACGCCCCAATCTGGCTTCGATGGTTTATGCTCAACTGGCGAAGAAGGCATTTCCCGGCGTGGTGACGGTACTTGGCGGCATTGAAGCCAGCTTGCGGCGTACGGCGCATTACGATTACTGGCAGGACAAGTTGCGTCCGTCGATCTTACAGGACTCGAAAGCCGATTTACTGGTTTACGGCATGGGCGAGCGGGCAATCCGCGAAGTTGCAAAGAGGCTCGATCATGAAAGTAGAACGAGCGTCTCGCTCGTTCATGAGCAAGCGGGACGCTTACTCTACCTTAATGGCATCCCCGGAACGGCGCGGCTGCTCGGCGGAAAAGAGTCGGTAGAGCATGATTTTGCAAAATGCGTTAAACTGCCATCGTTCGAAAAGTGTCAGGCGGATAAAACGGCGGTTTTAGAACTGACACGGCTGACTGAATGCGAGCAGAACCCATTTACCGGCAAGTTGTTAGTTCAATTTCACGGCGCGCGGGCCGTGCTGATTGAGCGTCCAGCGGCTCCGCTGACATCGGCGGAGATGGATCGCGTTTACGAATTGCCGTACCTGCGACTGCCTCATCCTTCCTATAAAGAGCCCGTTCCGGCATTTACGATGATTAAAGAATCGGTGACGGTGGTGCGCGGTTGCGGCGGCGGATGTGCCTTTTGCGGGCTTGGACTGCATCAAGGCCGTTTTCTGACGAGCCGGTCGGAGGATTCCGTGGTGCGCGAGGTGAAAACCATGGCGGCCATGCCGTCATTTTCCGGCACGATCACTGATCTGGGTGGGCCGACGGCGAATCTGTACGGCTGTGCTAACGGCGTTTGCGAAGCGTGTAAAGTCTGCCGCCGAGCGAGCTGTCTCTTCCCGAAAATCTGTCCGAACCTTGAGCTGGACGCTGAATCGGCGATTCATTTAATGAAACGCGTCCGTGAACTGGCTAAGGTAAAGCATGTTTTCATTCAGTCCGGTATCCGGATGGATGTGGCGCTGCGCAATCCGAAATATATCCGTGAACTGGCAAAGCATCACGTTTCCGGTCATCTGAAGGTGGCGCCGGAACATATGCATCCGAATGTACTGAAAAAAATGCGCAAGCCGGGGCCGGAAACATTCTGCGAATTCCAGAAGGTTTTTGATGAAGAAAACCGCGCGGCGGGCAAAAAGCAGTATCTGGTGCCGTATTTTATTTCAAATTTTCCCGGTTCGACGGAGGGAGAGATGAAAGCGGTCGAAAAATTTGTGCGTGCCGAGGAATGGAAGCTTCAGCAGGTGCAGGATTTTATTCCGCTGCCGATGACGCCTGCCGCCGCCGTTTATTATACCGGACTCGACTACGAAACCGGCGAGCCGGTACCGGTTGTGCGCGGCCTCGCCGAACGCCGTACACAAATGAAGCAGCTCCGCCCTCATGGCCGAGGGAAGCGCTAATGTTTTTTTGACAGGATTGCAGGATAAACAGGATTTGTATTTCCCATCCGGTCGATCCGGGAATCCTGTCTGAAATTCATTTCCAAACCTTGGAAAATTCTTAGCCGCAAGAGCACGCTCAGGCTCACACCTGTGCCAGAATACGCAACATCCTTCTCAGCGGTTCGGCCGCCCCCCAGAGCAGTTGGTCGCCACACGTAAAGGCGGCGAGATATTCGGGCCCCATTTTCATTTTGTGAATGCGTCCGACAGGAACGGTCAGGGTGCCTGAAATAGCGGCGGGTGTCAGGCGGGCGAGTGTTTCTTCTTTGGTATTGCCGACCACATCCACCCACTCGTTATCGTTGCGGATGATTTCAATCAGTTCTTCCAGCGGCAGATTTTTCTTCAGCTTGATGGTGAGTCCCTGGCTGTGACAGCGCATAGCGCCGATTCGCACGCAAAGTCCGTCAATTGCGATAGGGGTTTTTGTTCCCAGAATTTTATTGGTTTCTGCAAAGCCCTTCCATTCTTCTTTGGTCTGGCCGTCATCCACCAGCTTATCAATCCATGGAATTAACGAACCGGCCAGCGGGGCGCCGAAGTGCTGTGTCGGGATGTCTTTGCTGCGTAGCGCGGCGGTCACGTTACGGTCGATATCAAGGATGGCCGAGGAAGGAGTGGCTAATTCAGAGGCGACGGTTTGATTCAGCACACCCATCTGACAGAGCAGTTCACGCATGTTTTGCGCTCCGGCACCGGAAGCGGCCTGATAGGTCATGGACGAAAGCCATTCGACCAGTCCGGCTTTAAAGAGTCCGCCGATCGCCATCAGCATCAGGCTGACGGTGCAGTTTCCGCCGATAAAATCTTTTTTACCGTCTGCGAGCGCGCTGTCGATGACCGGTCGGTTAACTGGATCGAGGATGATCACGGCATCTTTGCTCATGCGAAGAGAGGATGCGGCATCGATCCAGTAGCCATTCCAGCCGGAGGAACGTAGCTTGCTGTGAACGGCCGTGGTGTAGTCTCCACCCTGGCAGGTTAAAATTACGTCCATTCCGGCGAGCGCATTCAGATCGAAGGCATCCAGAAGAACGGACGCGCCCTTGCCTACATTCGGGGCTGCGCTACCGGCCTGTGAGGTAGTGAAAAACACCGGATTAATCCCGGCAAAATCATTTTCTGCCAGCATTCGTTCCATCAGAACCGAGCCGACCATTCCGCGCCATCCTACTAATCCGACTTTCATAGCATTCTCCCGATTAAAAGGCGGTCACGGTATTTGATTTAAAAAACGAACGCAAGCCGCTAGTATCCGCAAAATCATGATGTTTCTAGCTGAAATTCTGCCTTATACCAAACCCTTTTGGGAGTACAGCAATCCGCCGCCTGGCATGGTGGCTTCCGGTATATTTTTCCTACTGTTAATCTGCTTCGGTATCGTTGCCGATATCGGGCTGGTGTTGTATTGGCTAAAAAGACCGGTGCGTATACCAGAATTGGCTGAGCGACTGACATCCCGCGCCCTGCCGGCAAGATGGGTGCTGATTTTTATCGGAACAGTGATTGGGTTCTACCTGCTGGCCTCCTGGCTTTATATGGTGATGTTTCCAGGCAGTGAAATTGAACCCAAAACGGTGATTTTTCAGACACTGGCTTTTCATTTACCCGTATTGGGTTTGTTCGGACTGATGCTTCGTTTGGCTAAAGTTTACGGGAATGAATTATTCGGTTTTTCTTGGAAAAAAGCTCCGGCCTTACTGGGTCTTTCTGTGATTTTCTATCTGGCCGCGTTGCCCCTGCTTTGGGTGTGCAGCGCGCTTTACCAGATTCTACTTCATCACTTCGGATGTGATCTGTTTCTTCAGGATATCGCCGCGATTTTAACCGTTCCGGCGCCGTGGCTGGTTCGTACAGCACTTTTCTTTATCATCATCATCGTTGCGCCGGCATTTGAAGAGATCGTTTTCCGCGGCATCTTACTCCCGTTTATGGTCCGGCGTATCGGGTTTTGGCCAGGTATGCTTCTACTTTCTGTCGTCTTTGGAGGAATGCATCTTCACCTACCTTCATTTCTCCCGCTTTTTTTACTTTCCGTAATGTTCAGTCTGGCCTACGCCCGCACGCAGTCGCTACTGGTACCGATCGGTATGCATATCGTATTTAACGGAGTAACGGTCGCCTTGCTACTGCTCATCGGCTGATAAACTTAAGTTTTTGTTTGCATGAGACTTGTGGATGGGTAAAAAACAACAAGGTTTTAATTAACTGATTTGGGAGCAATATGAAATTTTTAGGCATTGATATTGGCGGAACAAAAATAGCGATTTCGATAGGAAATGAACGGGGTGAAATTTTTGCCGACCAACGTTTCCCAACCGACCCGAACAGTGCACAGAAAACGCTGGAGCAGGCGGTCGTAATTGCTGAAGAGCTGATAGTCAAATCCGGCCTGACGGCTGGGCAGATCGATGCGATCGGTATCAGTTCGCCCGGCCCGATGTGTTCCAAGCGGCGTATGATCCTGAAAACCCCGAACTTGCAAAGCTGGGATCATTTCAAAGTCGGCGACTTTTTTGAACAGCACTTTAAGCGCCCGACTTTTATGCAGAATGATGCGAATGGGGCCGGGCTGGCGGAATACTTATTTGGGGCCTGCAAAGGGTTGGATTTGATTTACCTCACGATGAGCACCGGCATTGGCGCGGGTATCATCAGCAACGGACAGCTGATTGCCGGCGCGAATGATCTGGGCGGTGAAGTCGGGCACATGACGCTCGATCTGAACGGCCCCCGCTGCGGCTGTGGCAAGACGGGCTGCTGGGAAGCCTACTGCGGCGGCAAAAATTTTGCCGATCAGGTGCGTGCAGACATTGCCAGTGGCGCACAAACATCCATTCTCAAAGAAGCCGGCGGAGACCCGGCGAAGATCGGTATGCAGGAAGTTCGTGCCGCCATCCGTTCGGGCGACGCCTACGCCTGTAAGAAATGGGACTGTTTTATTGAAAAAATGGCACAAGCCGTCAGCATCCTGTTGCAGACGCTCAATCCGCAGGCCATCGTGATGGGCACGCTGGCCATTCATGGCGGCGACCTTTTCATTCCGCAAATGATGGAACGGCTCCCCAAGTATGCGTGGAAAGGCGTATTGGAGGCTTGCAGCCGGATTGAAGCGAGTACACTAAAAAATATTGGCGAACTCAGCTCCATCGCCATTGCGCTCGATGGGGCCCAGCATTTAAATAAAGGATAATCACCATGCTCGACATTAAATTCATTCGCGAAAATCCAGCCGCCGTTAAAAAGGCGCTCGTTAACCGTAAAGCCGAAGCCGATATCGACGGCCTGCTTGCGCTTGATATCGAACGCCGCGCCGCTATTACCGAAGGCGAAGAACTCAAAAGCGAGCGCAATGCCGCATCTAAAAATATCGGCGGACTCATGAAAGAGGGAAAAAAAGCCGAAGCCGAAGCCGCCAAGGAACGCGTCCGGCAAATTGGTGACCGCATTGCAGTTCTTGACGAACAGGTACGAACCCTCGACGAGAAAATCACGAACGCTCTGTTGTTTATTCCCAATCTGCCACGGCCATCCGTTCCGGTTGGGTCGAGCGAAGCGGATAATCCTGTCGTCCGCGTTTTCGGGGAGAAACGGACCTTTGATTTTGCGGTCAAGCCGCACTGGGATATTTGCGAAGCACTCAAGCTGGTCGACTTCGAACGCGGCACTAAAATTGCCGGCTCCGGTTTTCCGGTTTACACCGGTCAGGGCGCTAAACTTCAGCGCTCGCTCATCCAGTTCATGCTCGACCTGCATACCTCGGAACATGGCTATACCGAAATCGAGCCGCCCTTTGTCTGTAACGCCGAGGCCATGACCGGTACCGGCCAGCTTCCTAAATTCGCGGAAGATATGTATCACATCGGTATCGACGGACTCTATCCCGTGCCGACCGCCGAAGTGCCGGTCACCAATCTCTATCGCGATGAAATTATCGACGTTGAAAAACCGCTCAAACTCACGGCTTATACTCCGTGCTTCCGCCGTGAAGCCGGTGCCGCCGGACGCGATACGCGCGGACTGCTTCGCCTGCACCAATTCGATAAAGTCGAAATGGTTAACTTTGTGAAGCCCGAAGATTCCGAAAAACAGCACGAAATCCTCGTCCGTGAAGCCGAAGCTGTTTTGAAGAAACTCGGCCTGCATTACCGTGTCATAGAGCTTTGTACTGCCGACATTGGCTTCAGCGCGGCCAAGTGCTACGACATCGAACTTTGGGCTCCGGGCGTCGAAAAATGGCTCGAAGTCTCATCCGTCAGCAACTTCTGGGACTACCAGGCCCGCCGCGCGCGCATCCGCTGCCGCGGTGAAGACGGCAAGCCGCAATTTGCTCATACGCTCAACGGCTCCG
>JBILEA010000365.1:0-2626 GCA_044352355.1 Pontiellaceae bacterium
CCCTTCAGTTGTACTTTCGGAGCTCAGCGAGATCACGGACGTATCTTTATCCGTTTCAAACGTAACGACCCGGCCCTCATCGGAATAAACGGCTCGCCCGGCCAGCAGGGGCACCTCACAGGCGGCGAGAGCTGCATGCAACTTCTTAAGATAGCGGCCTTTGGCCGTCGCCAGTCCGTAAGCGTCAATCGGTGCATCAAACCCGTAATCGGTGCATTGCTGAAACATCGCGGTCCGGGCGAAATTGGTTCCGCCGAACCACATATAGTAGTTAAAGCCGGAGCCGCCGCGGGAAATAAACTGCAGAATGGCTGCGGCAATGTTGCGGGCATCGCGGTGATGGCGGGCGAACCCCCACGTATCATACCAGCCGGGCCACAGCTCCGTCCAAACCAGCGGCGCATTCGGCTGACGGGCACGCAGCTTTTCGATCGTTTCGTTCTTAATATAAAAACCATTCACGCATTCGATCGCCCCCGGCGTTCCTCCCTGGCAGGTGATCGTCGGTACGTCGATACCAAGTCGGGCGGCCAGTCCGACAATCCATTGCGTATATTTCACGCCTTCTTCGCCGTACCACTTGCCGACATTTGCATATTCGTTTTCTACCTGCACCAGCATCACCGGCCCGCCGCTGGTGGCCAAACAGGGCTTAAATTCTGCAAACAACCGGGTGAAATATTTTTCAACCCGATCCATAAAGGGCTGATTGAATGTGCGGTATACAATGCCCGGCTCTTCGCGCAGCCAAAGGGGAAAACCGCCATAGTTCCATTCCCCGCAGCAGTACGGGCCGATGCGGAGAATTACATGTAATCCGCGCTCCTGGCAAAGGGTCAGAAAATGCCGCAAGTCCCGGTCACCGGAAAAATCAAAAACATCTTTTTGTGTCTCGTGAAAATTCCAGAAAATATAAACCGCGACCGTATTCACCCCCAAGGCAACCGTCTCATCCAGAATGCGCGCCCAGTCTTCACGCACCGCCCGGGAATAATGTATTTCGCCGCAAATCAGCAGCTTGCGCTTTCCATCGGCCAGAAAGGATCGATCATCAAAACTAATCACCTCTGTTTTTTGATCACTCATTGATTCTCCTGCATCTAACAAATTATTTTCTGTATTCCGGTTCGCGATCTATCTCTTCGTGCTCTTTTCTGCGCGAAGCCGGCTGATCACTTCCGTGTTCAACGGATAAATGTGATTGAGGCAGAGACAGAAGGCGAAGAAGAGTACCGGCACGAGTGCAAAGGACCACCGCAGAAACGAGACAGTCGAATCCGTTTGCTCCAACAGCTCGGCATTAAAGCCGGATCCGGAAATCAGCAAGCCGCTGACCAGCGAAGTGAGCGCGATGCTGATCTTAAACCCCAGATTAAACATCGCTGTAAAGAGGCCTTCGCGACGAAATCCAGTGTCAATCTCGTCAACATCGCAGACTTCGCCGACCATGGGTGCTGTCAGAACAAACACGCAGGTGATCCCCGACATAAACAGGACATTAAAAACAACCTGAAGATAAGGCATGACCGGGGTAAAAAGCCAGGGCGTCAGTAAGTAGGACAGGATCATCAAACCGATCGCGCTTGTAAGCAGGCGCTTTCGTCCAACCTGATTTGAAAGCGTAGCCACAAACGGCGCGATAACCATGCCGGTAAACGCCCCCGCGAAACCTGTAACTGCTCCGAGCTGAGTCGCGGCCGCCTTACGGGCTGCCAGTTCACCGACTGTGAAAACTACGGACAGGTTCAGATAGAAAATCATACTCCAGCCGACGATCAGGCCGAACAGAGCCAAAGAGACAATCCCAGTGGCGATGAGAAACGGTCTATTCTTAAAGACGCACGTAAACCCGTCAATGAGTCCCGGAAATTTGATCCCCTTCCCCGGCTCCAGCTGAGACTTCGGCAGAAATCGTGCAGCCAGCAGGCCGGTAACAGTAATGAGGGCGGCGAGAATCAGGGCGATACGCGACAAAGATTCCATCGGGGATCTGCCCATCCAGCCATTGTAGATCAGCATCGGCACGATTGGTACGATCGCGCACAGCACCAGATTGTTTGCCGCCACGCGCCAGCCCATGAGTCCGGCGCGGTCTTTCTCGTTTGACGACATGCCCAGCCCCAGCGCGAAAAAAGGCACGCTGTAAATACTGAATGCCGTGTAGTACAAAAACGCAGCAATCAGCAAATACCACCACAGACCGGTTGCCCCTAAAGACTGCGGCGGATTCAAAAAAAGAAGCATAGACAAGGCCCCGGAAATGGTTCCGCTAACTATATAAGGGTGGCGTCGCCCCCACCGCGACCGGGTCTTGTCGGACAGATTGCCGATAAACGGGTCGTTGAATGCATCCCAGAGCCGGATAATCAAACCGACGATACCAATCGCCGCCGCCGTCAAACCAAGCTCCACGTTGTAGACCATGAAAATGAGGCTGCCATAAATGTTGTTGAGGATTGAATCGGGCAGATAGCCTACGCCGTACCATATTTTTTTGGAAAGCGGCAGCTTTTGATTTGAGTCATTCATACGTTATTCCCCGGTTTAATCAAGAGGCTCACCGCCTCACCCTTGCCCGCTTCAAATTTTACGCGATCATTCTCTATGGCCAACGGCCCCAGCGGCT
>JBILEA010000367.1:0-2621 GCA_044352355.1 Pontiellaceae bacterium
CGTATCAGTGCCGGCAGAGGATCCCCCTGACAAAGTCCCGTTTAGCTCCGACAGAAGCCGGTCATACCGCAACCGCCGTTCTGCTGCATTCCGGCCTTCGGTTACAGTACGTAAACCGCGCAAAACACCGATTACCAGATTTCCATCGGACTGACGCATTGCGGAAAAGGAAACCTCAACCTCCACGGCATACCCATCCCGATGTTGCAAAGTCAGACTAAATACGGAACACGTACCGCGCAAAGCACGCTCAATGGCCAGTCGAACCAACTTTCGATAATCCTCTGCACAAAACCCGTCAAAGGCCAAGCCCATCACCTCTTCGCGGCGGCAGCCCAACTGTTCCTCAAACTTGCGGTTTACGCCGGCAATCGCCCCGTCGGGCTTTATGAGAACAAACATGTCCGGCAGCGATTCAACGTACATCTGGAATTTCTGATCCTGCGCCTCGGCCGCTCTGGAAAATTCACGATCACGGACAACTTGAAGAGCCAGATTGGAAAAGTCCTTTACGACGTCGGCTTCATCACCACCGGACTCACAAACCTCTGCAAATCGTTCAGCAAAGTCACACGGACCTGCTCCGCTTCCTCCAAAAAGCGCGTCCATCAGCGCAAGCAATCGCTGCGTAATGCTTGGAACCGGAACACTGCCGCTACGCCACTTTTGAATGGTAGCCAAGGAACACCCGCACAGCAAAGCCAGCTGGCGGTTTGTTAACCCGTACTTACTCTGAAATTCTTTTACCACAGCCTGATTCATCGATCTGATTTCAAAAGCACCTATTTAATAACTTCGCCGTTTCGCTGAATTTTATATTGCACAGGGCAATATAGTAGCCTATAACGCCTTATTTCATAGATAATTATTACTACTGTCATATATACAGCATATTAAATTAGGCGCAAATGATTAATCAAAATAATTTCCGGACGGTATTTAAACCATTTCGTATCGGAGTAAAAAATGAGAATACAAACAACATCCCGTTGCCCTCGTTGCGGTCGAGTGGAGTATTCCGCAAGAATCTCCCGTTCGGTTTTTGACCGGATACTCTTTCCTCACACCAAACGGATGAAATGCTGGCTCTGCTTAACGACCTATCTTGTTTACACATCGTCACACGAGACGAACCATGCACAAAAAAAGTCACTTGTTCTTTCACGGCGATGAGAGCCCTGTTGATTAGCGGGTACCGCCGTTTCTTGATTGCTTACTGGCATAATCTGATTGGTATCGATCTGAATCAGAAGAGATATTTTTTGTAAAGGTGTAACCAATCCTAAAAGCAGACCGGAAGTCAGCGGTTGCAAAAATTCAGTTTAGGCCCAGAAAGGCGGCAATGGATTCGCCAATGCCGGACAGGTTGCAGGCAATGGGGAGTAACAGGACTCCAAGACAGTTCAGCCGGCGCGAGCCAAACAATACGGGGATGAGTCCAATGCCGGTACTTACGGTCATGACGAAAAGACCGGGCCAGCTGGTGACGATAAAGACGAGCAGGACAATGATGCCAAGTGCGAAGCCCGAGATATGCCGGTAATCAACTTTTCCCATCAATTTAAGGGTCCATTTGGTGAGCGGCGACAGGAGCATAAAGGAAACCGCGCCGGAAAGTGCGATCGATCCAAGCGCGAGATAATAATCGCCTGGCGTGTGCGGTGTATAAAGTCCTTTGATGATCAATGCGCCGCCGCCACGTGTGAGAAAAAGCCCCGGCATAAAAAACAACAAGAGCGCGCCGATGTAATAGACGACTTTCGAAACGCCCTGCGACATCATAAAAATGCGTTCATCGCGCTGGGCCGTGGCGTGCCCCGCGAGCAATCCGCCGATTCCGCCGGTAACGACCGGAAAAAAAGCGGCAAAGCCGCCGCCGATTCCGCCCGCAACGCCACTGCGCAACAGCAGGTCGCCATTGATGTTGAGCGTATCGCGCACGTATTGTTTCGGAACTTCTGTGCCGCTGATCACGTTGAGCAGACACCATGGGACAGCGAAAAGTCCGACGAATGCGGGCATAATATTCTGGAACGCATTATCTATCGCTATGATTGGCCGGTAGAGGAGCAGGAATCCGAGCAGCCCGGAAAGGAAAAAGGTGAGCAGTCCCGCGCTGAGTGTTGACCACGCAGCAAAGAATTTACGCCAGCCCGCCGGGCCCCAATTACCGCCCTTCGGCCATTCGGTGATCAGAATGAACGTGATAATCACCCAGAGAATCCAGTGCATATGCGAAGCGAGGACATAATGAACGACAGGCAAAAATTTTGGCGCAAGCGGCCCCATGATAAAAACAATTATGAAAATGCCGACTAAACTGCCTGCACCGATCATCATGGTGCCTTCGTAGCCGCGACCGGTCATGAGATATTTTTGTCCGGGTAATACGGTAAAAATGGCGCTTTCGTCCGGCGCACCGAGTAATACAGACGGAATGGTATTGAGAATGGACCAGCCGGTAACAAGACCCATCATAAAAGGAATGTAGACTGTCGGCATAGCGGCGACCCCAGTGCCTTGAAGCGAATGGAGAAATATCACAACAAGCCCCAAAATGTTGTAGATGTGCAAGCCGGGTAGAATAGCGAAAACGCAGGCCAAGGCTGTCCCGCTAAGAA
>JBILEA010000366.1:0-2621 GCA_044352355.1 Pontiellaceae bacterium
CCGCTCACCTTGATGAGAGGGTTCAGCCGGGTCGCAACCGTTTTTGAAATGATAGAGAACGCAGCAGGGCTGCTACAGGAAATCGCCAATCGCAACAGGAGCGAAAAATGCGTATAATAGATAGGTCAACGCCCGCAGCTACAGACGGGCCCCACCCAACTTGGATTAGGGCATCGCATCTATATTTTAGAACGGAGCGGGATCGTCAGCGACTCCGGTTGAGAGCTGCTTAATGTTGATCGTCCACATCCGCCGTACCTTTAGACGGGTTTGCGTGAGCGGATAGCCCTGGGATGCCAGCTTCGATAATTCACGTCCGACCTTACTCGTCGTATATTTGGCGGCGATGCAGGCCAGTCCGTCGGTATCGTTCAACATCGCGGTATGCAGATCGGTGGCTGAACCGGTCCAGACCTCGGGGGTATGCCCTTCGAAAAACTTCAGTAAGACCTCAAGGAATGAATAGGCGCTGGAGGAATGACGTGCGGCATCAAGTAAAGAATCCTCGCAGTAAGTTTTAACGCCGTAGCGCGAATCGCCAAGAACATGATCCGGCGGCGTCCAGTCGAGAAGCCAGCGGAGGAAAAACGGCAACTCCGCCTGAATGATGTCAGCAACGTTACGGGGAAACGTAAAGGTATCCCGATCAGCTACACGAAACAGATTGATCTTATCCCGGTTCGACAAATCCACGTCCGGCAGAATGCGGATAGACTCCGGATCGGTGTTGCAGGTGACGACTATCCGCCCGTTCCATTCGATGGTTTTGTCGATTTTGAATTTTTCCCGGACGGAAAAGGTACGGTTAGCCGCCATCTTTTTGATCAACGCAGAAAACCGCAGATGGGTTCTGTGGTCGGTCAGCGGCACGACATCATCTACCGACCAAACCGCGCTGTTGAACAGGTGGCTATTGAAATTGTCTTCGCCGCACAGGAAGTTGCTGGCGTCGGTATGGCCGCCAAAGATACGGGAAAGGATAACGGTAGATAAAAGTGTTTTTCCAGTGTTCGGAACACCGGCAAAAAACGAAGCCTGACCGGGAAGCATACGCCCCTCCCGTGCCGAAATATACCAGCGGCGAAGCCAAGCGTAGAAATAGTCGAGCTGCTCGGCAGGATCGAAGAGCGTGGAGAAGTAGGATGCCAACCAAGGGAACTGGCTGGCTTGAGGAAGACCGCGGCCAACGTCCGCAGCTACAGAAGAAAGACCGAGGTCACGGCCCTCGGCTACAGAATTCGGATCGGCGGGATGGAGAACTTCGACGGCTGACGTATTCAAAACACGCAGACCGTTGACGATGACGATGCCTTTGGGGCGGTGAATCAACGGTGCGGCACAGGAAATATAGTTTTGTTTCTGAATGCGACGGAGAGCCTGCTCGACTTCGCTGAAGGCCGCACCACGCGGGGCAACGGCATGGAGGCCCTTATCCACTTTGAGGTAAAGGATGGTGTCCGCTTTACAGAGAGCCTGCCACTGCTGATTCGGTAGCTGTATCCAGTATTCGTGACCGTCAAAATAGACTCCATTGATCGCTCCGCCAATGCGGTCGGCTTCAAATTTTTTCACAAACGGCCAGCCAAGAATGGTGGACCACGGAACGAATGCCTGTCCGCCGGTGAAACATTGCATACCGGAATCACGTATGATTGCCGCTGTCTCGTTGTCCGCCGAAGAATCCCAAAAGCGAACGCCGCGTCTGCCGATGTCAAAATCGCCGGTCCAACGACCGGGGAATTGCCGTTCCACTTCGTCGGCGATGGTTTCGATAGGGATAACAGGGCCCAGTTTGTTCCAGTCGTATTGATTGGATGACTCCACAGCCCACTGCATCATAAAGTTTGCCGGGATCACGCCACCGGAAAGCTGAACCCAGTCCGTGCCGGCTTCGTAGTACTGGCAGGGATTTCCAAAGGCGGCGGTGTCCAGCCCGACCATGATCTTAGAGAGCCCCAGCTTTTTGCGGACATGCTGCATGAGCCGGATAGTCAGGTCGTTGCTATGGAGCAGGAAAGGTGCTTCGAGCCGCCAGAGCAGCCGGGCACCGCCAGAAATGGTTTTGCTAATATACTGCGGACGGAAATCAACGCAGTGGTCGAGAACAGTGTCACGCGCATGCTGATCAATCCGGCCATCGTAGTCAGCTACGATCCAATGGAGAGAAACGGCGGGATTATTTTTTGAGTCGATGCGCATCCCGGAAATCAAACCCTCGAATCCAGAATAAAAGCAGTGGTCGAGCTCGGGCCTGCTCCATTCGGATTTCGGCGGGGCAACTGTTGTTGTTTCCCAGGGGTTGCACGGTTTGGTTCGGTTCGATGCGAGATTTTTGATGGCATGTAACATATGTCCGCTCCTTATAGGTAAGAGTTAAAAAAAACATGGGGCTCTACCCAAAGAGGAGGAATCAACCGGAGGAAGCGGCCTTTACTATATAAAGGAAATGGGTCGCAGCTGGGGTGCAACAGGAAGAAACCGACACGAAACGGGATGACGTGGGATGAAGCGGAATGGGGCAGAATTAACGGGCGAAAAAAAAGTGAAGATTGTTCTAAACCAAGTTTGATAAATCAAACAAGAGGGGCTCGTCAGCCGACTGTAGGCCGCCGACTTCAGGG
>JBILEA010000368.1:0-2620 GCA_044352355.1 Pontiellaceae bacterium
TACGGCAGACAGCTTTCACGCAAAATGAGCCGCTGCTCCGCGCAGGCGATACTCTGCACCGAAGTTAAACACGCCGCCTTTCTGAAAACAGACCGCCCGATTGCCATCTGGACCGATTCGCTCTACGGCGGACTTTTCGACTACTACCAGACCTTCACCGGACTTTGCCGCCGGACACAACGTGATCTGCAAAAACTGGATCGTGCGGCGGTAAAAAACTGTGCACGACTGATCTTCGCCTCCGACTGGGCGGCACAACGGGCAATCGAACTCTACGGTGCTTCGCCGGAACAAGTCAAAGTCGTTCCCTACGGCGCCAATCTGACCTCCGGATTTTCACGGGCTGATGCGGAAAAACTCATAGAAGAAAAACCGGTTGACGGAATTTGCCGCCTGCTTTTCACCGGCGTGGAATGGAAGCGCAAGGGCGGAGACACTGCGATCAAAGCCGTCGAAATCCTCAATGCCCAGGGACTCCGCACAGAAATCACTTTCCTGGGAACAGACCCGGCTAAGCACATGCAAACGGTTCCGGCCTTTGCCAAAAGCGCCGGGTTTCTCTCTCTCTCCAAACCGGACGAGCGGGCAAAAATGGAACAGCTTTACCGCCAGGCCCATTTTTTGATCCAGCCCTGCCGCGCTGAATGCTTCGGCCACATCTTTCCCGAAGCCAACAGCTTCGCCCTGCCCGCCATCGCTTCGAATACCGGCGGCATTCCCACGGCGGTGCATGAAGGCATTAACGGATACTGCGTGGATGTTGAAAATGCCTCGGCCTACGCGGAACGAATCGCGGCGCTCTTCAACAATCCGCAAGAATACCGTTCCCTGTCGCTGAGAGCCTTCAACGATTACAACGCTCGATTGAGCTGGCAACAGGCCGCCAAACAGGTTGTAAAAAATATTCAGGATTTATAGTTCCGCCTGCTCGGCGATCAGCAGATTGGCGCTGTAAAAGAGCATGATAAAGACCAGCTCCATCGGCTCCTCAAAGCACGGAAGTATTTGAAATTCAGCGCGCTGAAGGATACTCCATCCGGCGGCAACCTCAAACAGCACAACGATTCCTAATGCGACCCATGCCAGCAGAAAAAGAATTAACGGCTTGATTCCTGCACCCGCCCTGAACATCCGAAGATAGCTGCCGAAAATGCAGGCGAACAGCGTGACAGCAGCCGGGGCATAGATCAATACCCATGAAAATCCGCGCTGTTCGAGCGCGGTGTCTTTGACGATGCCGGTGGCCTGCTCCAGTTCATAACCCATGAATTCGTGCAGCACGAGCGCTTCATCCGCAGAGAGAAAGCAGAAACCGAGTGCCATAAGCACCAGCAGGGTTTTCCCGACTTTCGAAAGTGCCGGATGGCGGCTTACCAGAAAGAATGAAAGACCGGTGATGACAAAAAGGATGCTTTCAAACCAGGTGCCGATGGTGCGTTCCTCACGCAGGTCGATGATGGCATTAAGGTAATCCAGTGTTTTTGAGATCCCTTGCGTATAGTGCGCGAAAAACACCTGCGCGCTGACAAGCAAACAAATCCCGATCAGCGGCCAAAATAATAAACGAAGCAGTTCACGTATTTTCAATTTAATTTCCTTTCAGGCGTTCAATCTTTTCGGCACAGGTATCCCATGCGAATTTAAAGAGGAAAAAGGCAGACCAAAGCTTGGACAGATCCTCAATGGAAAGGCGCATCGGAAATCCGTAAGGAAGCACCACGTCGGTCGCCAGCATGATGCTGAAGAATCCGCCAGCCAGCACGATATCCAGCAGGGCTTTGCGGTCGCGGCAGAAAATCCGACCCAACCCAAGTAATGCTCCGGCTTCTAAACCGCCCAGCAACCCGAAAAATATCCAGTCCTTAAAACCAAGCTGATCGCTCAGCCCTTCATGAATCAAAAACCGGTCATCACACCCCAGATAGAAGAAGATGATCGTCTGGGAAACAAGGAACAGCTCTTCCCGCCCTCCGGTCTCTTCCGGTTTCAGGCATCGCCACGCCATTAAAAAAAGAACCGCGCCGGTCCAGAGAAAAAAGACCGACAGGCTGGTATTGATGGCAAAAAGCGGCAGATGACTGTAGTCCGGACAGGTGCTGACAATGTCGGTTAAAAAATAGCGCGCGGCGCGCGGCGACACAAAAAACTCAACCGCCGCCACAGCCAGCGTGTAGACTGTTAATGCAGTGAACAATATCCGTCGTGACGACTGTAAAATGTTCATGACGATGTGTATACAACAAAAAAAAGTCGAAAACCACCAAATACGGACAGATTTTGGTGGGCGGTGAGGGACTCGAACCCCCGACCCTCTCGGTGTAAACGAGATGCTCTAACCAACTGAGCTAACCGCCCGAAGAAGTTGCAGAGAATAATGAGATTTCTCTGCGAGTCAATCCTCAGAATGCTTTTTCCAAAGATTGAAATGTTTTGAGGTGATCGTATGCCGTCAGATCGAGATGGATCGGAGTAATTGAAACGTAACCATCTCGCACCGCATGAATATCGACATCAGCTCCATCGTCATGCACTTCAAGTTCACCATCAAGCCAGTAATAGGTACGCCCGCGAGGATCGAGTCGTGTATGAAATTTTTAGATAAAACTCGAACGTACCCAGC
>JBILEA010000369.1:0-2615 GCA_044352355.1 Pontiellaceae bacterium
GCGTTCCCGCGTTTTACGGATGATTTCTTCGTACGGTTCCATCGGGCCGTACACATGAAAAATCAGCAGATCGGGATACCAGGGATAAAGATCCGGTTCGGCTGTCCGCACCAGACTGGGAGATGTGAAGCCGCCGATGGCAGGATTGTGAAATTCGAACTGCACTGATGGAAACCGTTGCTGTAATTCTTTCTTAACGGCAGACGTCCATGGCTGCGCCGTGATGGACTGCCCATAAAACAGCACCCGCACTCGCGCCGGATGCTCCGGCGTTGAATCGCTCAGTTGCTTCATCGTTCGCTGAATAAAAGCCGTCGACGGATTAACCGGCTGTACGGAGGCCCCGGCGACTTCCGTTGAAATACCGGGCTCCACGTCCGGAGCCGCCGCTCTCAGACGGGTCGGCGCGATCGAAACCAGCCCAACCGCTAACAAATAAATATAAAACCGACTGTTCACAACCCGCTTCCTTTATTTTTCTAAAACCAGACGTCTTTGAGTTTTTTGTCCAATCCGTACTTACCTTCCGGTTCGGTTTTCAGCTCCGTGCCCACATCCCGGTATTTGAGCTTCAGCGTTCCTTTTTTCTTTGAATGGATCACTAACTGGGAAAGTTCCCCGTCAGTCCATCGCACGTCAAAAAGGTAACCATCGAGAAGTGCGATTCCGCGCATTTCTCCGGACTGTGTATCTTTCACATCCAAAATCACCTCAACGGAACCGTCTTTGTTTACCCTCAGCAGCTTTGCCGAGGCGATCGAAGCGGCCGGGCCGGCTTCAGCCCGCTTGACGGCAGAGCCGCGATTATAGCTGACAGGCTGAATGGTCGGGCGATAGCAGTTGGTGTACAAACCGATCTGCTCAAAGGGAATCCTTTGGAATTCAGGAATTTTGCTATAGACCGCGCTGTCATCCTTAAGCTGGAAATTCAGCGCCGCGGCATTGACAAATCCCGGATCGCCGATGGTCTCCAGATTGTTGGTCAGTGTCACCTGCGGATCGAGATTCCAGCGGTAGATTTTACCGCAATTCACATACACATTCCGGGCCATAAGGTTGCGCTTCGGCTGCTCCGGTGTCAGATCATCCATATAACCTGCAAGCTGCGGATAGCGGATACTGTAAGGAGGCTGCCGGTAATTGACCGCTTCGAGACGGTTGCGGTAAAGCCCGCCGGGCTTAAAGTAGGCCAACATGCTTTTTGCCCAGCCTTTGAAAAGCGAACTGGCGTAGAGCGTATACCGGCAGTCGATGAAAATATTGTTTTCAATCGCATTATCCGACCCGCCGTTGATGACCGTGGCCGCGCGTTCTTTCCCGGTTTTATAAAAAACATTCCGGTAGATCTTCGTGCCGCAGGCCCCGTCATCGAGATAAGCACCGGCCGATCCCTCCGTGCGGTCGCCTTCCGAGCCATCGTCTAGAACGCCGACGTGGTGGACGAAATTATAGCGAATCACGTTACCCAGCTCAGACTGGTCCCGACCCATGTAAAACCAGCCCCCTTCGCCGTTCTCCAGCATCACATGGTGAATGTGGTTGTACTCGATCACGTGGTCGTTGCCGTGCAGATAAACCGCCATATCCGGCGCATCGAAAATGTGATTATGCGCAATCCGGTTGCCGACCCCGTCCACATTGACCGCCGCCTTGTACGAACGCTCGTTCCGGTTGTAATTGTAAATCCGGCAGTTCTCCACAAAGTTACTGCCCGGCTCCAGCGTGATCCGGTCGCCGCCGCCCATACTGATTGCGCCGGCGCCGATATTGTAAATATCGCAACTTAACACCCCGTGGGCTTTTCCGGCCTGGCGGTTGTAGGTGGAATTCTCATAAATGTGCTCATGCCAGCTGCCGAGCGCGCGGCCAATCGGCTCGCCGGTGAATTGGTGTCTGTTAATCGTATCGGGTTTTATCCCGCGCCCCATCACCACCGCCACCTGCCCGATATTCCGCAACGTACAGCCGGCAATCAGATTCCCCTCGCCTTCTTCCATATAAACCCCGATCCCTCGGGTGATTTCGATGGTCAGGTTTTCGAAGTGCACATACGATGCGCCCTCCAGCACAAGCAGGGGTTCCTCAAGCAGCGAAACCGAAATTTCAGCCCGATTCATTTCGGCAGGCGGATAGAAATAAAGAACGCCGGAGGTCCGGTCGAGATAGTACTCGCCCGGCACACTGATCTCCTCCAGCAAATTGAGGGCGAAATAATTACAATAAACCGGACCCGACTTGATGCCGTACAGATGCGAATAGGCCAGCCGGATGGATTTCGCTTCCGAATTGATCTCAGCCACCTTAATCGTGTCGTCGGCAAACGACGCGGCCCAATTACCAGAAAGATAGAGGTCGTCTGCCAGCTTCCAATGTTCAGCCCGGTCATAATTATACAGAAAGGTTCCGCCCCGGTTTTCAAACTCAGCAATATTATCGGTTGGAACCAGCCCGCGGGGAATCGAACCGGGATCGAGTACTTTGCCGATCGGCACAAACCCTTTGTCCGGCCAGCGGGCCTGTTGCTGCGCTTTGCCATTGATGAACAATTCAAGCCCGGGGCTCACATAAGGCCGTCGGAACCCGCGGGCACTCAGAGTTCCGTAGTTGGTGATTCC